>JAZQRW010000075.1:0-3410 GCA_045629765.1 Eubacteriales bacterium | reverse complement strand
CGCTAAAAGGTGGACTTCACTACACAGAATACGGTAGTTATGCATATTCGAACAGCGAGCTTATGAAAGCTTTTTCTCGTGAGGAATGGAATCCTATAGCTCACATTCTTCCCTATAAGTTTTGTGCTCCGGATAGTAATTACACGCCAAGCGGCCTCAGAGCTAATACCGTTTTGATTTCATTTGGCGTCGGCAACAGTACGGAACTCTCGTATTCATCGGAGAGTAGCAAATACACGCTCATGAAAAACGGTGTTCAAAAAGTGGATTCACTTAATAATAAAAGTGTCGAATATGATAACATATTTATTTTAAAGTGTGACTCAACCACTAAAGAAACCGCTGAATTCACCACGACTGTTATGCAGACGGATAATGGCGGTACCGGTTATTACATAACTCGCGGTAAAGTCATAAATATTACTTGGCAGACTAATTCCGACGGAACTCTCACCTTCCTGACAGAGAGCGGTGAGTTACTTACTATCAACCGCGGCACATCGTATATGGCGTTTGTAAAATCATCAAAACCACAAAGTATCAAAATTCTATAATGAAAAGCTCGCTATCGGCTACTATTGCCACTTAGCGAGCTTTTATTTAATTTTCTATTTGTCTACCTAAGAACAAACCGGCAGTATATATCAGCTTTTGTTCGGTGTCAACGCTTATTTTACAGTTCCTTCCGCTATCGGTTGAGTATGCACTAAGTATGCACCCGATAACGTCACCTTCGCTTATAATAGGCATTGCGCAACCTACGTAGTAACTAGCGTTCTCAACTACCTCAATGCACTCTCCGCCTTCGCTATACATATACATTGCACGCGAATCAATAATTTCTTCAAGTTTTTTAGAAATCTTCCTTTCTAAAAATTCTTTTTTGGATGCGCCACTAACACAAATTACTGCATCTCTGTCACATACGAATACGGTAATCCCTGTGGCCTTTTGAAGTGCCGTTGCGTACTCTGCGGCAAAATTCTGCATCTCGCCAACCGGTGAATACTTTTTAAAAATCACTTCACCATCCCTATCGGTATATATCTCAAGAGGGTCTCCCTCTTTAATTCTTAAGGTTCTTCGTATTTCTTTCGGAATGACTACACGGCCAAGGTCATCAATACGACGAACAATCCCGGTTGCTTTCATATATATAAAAATCTCCTTAATTTACAGATTTGTACTGTTAGTATCTGTAAATCGAGGAGATTTATACTTTAATGTTTTAAATTAACTATGAGCCAAGTCAGCAGAAAGAGATTTCCACAACATATCGGACTTATCTATAAGACCTTCAAGATGCACTCCAATCTTTTTCTGCGCCTTTGAAAAGGACTTATAAGCTTTCTCATCTGCATTGTGTATATCACTGCCGAGAGCCACCACCAAACCATCGCTAAACCATTCATACAGATGCTTCGGCTTAAATAGCACATTTAAAGATTCGGCATTTAACTGTATTTTCACTTCATTTCTTATAAGCATGTTAATATCACCGGGAGGATATCTATCTGCGTGCGCAAGCAGAATATTAAATCCATCATCGATCAAGTGGTCTATTGTTCTTATAATACCACGATCGAACTCAGCAAACGGAAGCTCGAGAAGAAGCGTTCTTGAATTGCCTAAGGTTAATTTATCAAGGTTTGGAAGACTATCAAGATTTTCACAATAAAAGACCTCAGCACCCAGCAAAATTTCCGGAGCACTATCATCAAGTGAAGCTAAAAGTGCATCATAACCCTTTTGACGTTTTGCAAGAAAGGTGTCTACATCGTACCTCTGTGGATAAAAATGTGGGGTGGCAACTATCCTTGATACACCGTATTTTTTTGCTAATTGCAGTTGCATTTTGGAGGTTGAAACAGAGTCAGAGCCGTGATCCGCCCTGGGAATAATATGTGAATGGAAATCCACTAAATCCATATTTACCTCCTACAGTAAAACATTGCTCTCGTTAATTGTAATACTTGCTGTATTTACCATACTTGCCATATTTGCCGTATTTGCCATATTTAGAATATCTCGCGTATCCATGGATATTCTTAGCATTATACGCACAAAGGACAAATCCTATGATATTAGCATCTACGCCCTTGAGTCTGTCTATAGCCTCGGATATTGACTTAACGTCAGAGAATTCAGACCTTGTTGAAATCAAATAACCATCAATATAGTCGTTAAGCAAAATAGTATCGGAAACAATATTGATAGGCGGAGTATCGAATATAACAAAATCGAACCTATCTTCGCATAAATCAATAAGCATCTGCATCTTCTTTGACGTCAGAAGTCCCATGGCATTAGTGCTTTCAGCACCGGACGGCAATAAGAAGAGATTATTAAACTTTGTGCTATGACAAATATTAGGCTCCTCATCAATATCAGCAAGATATTCGCTGAGGCCATGCACGCGATCAGAACCCTTAATGCCAACAATCTCGGCAATTCTCGGCTTACGCATATCACAGTCAATAAGCAAAACCTTAAGATCAGGCGAGTTTATGGCAATAGTGTAAGCGAGGTTTATGGAGGAGGAAGTCTTTCCTTCGCCTGAAAACGCGCTTGTGAATGCAAACTTCTTACATTTAGTCTTTGTAGGAATGTAAAGAAGATTAGTATGAAGCGTTCTGAATGCTTCCGTAACTGCAAAGGGGGTATCTTTGGATATTAAGCGCTTAGCATCTTCAGAAGTAGTACTGTGTGTAATAATTTTTCTGTTAAATAAATCAGTAAATCTCATTACGCTTCCTCCTTTTCAGGCTCTACGTCATATCTAGGAATAACGCCGAGTACAGGATAATCAAACGACTCCTCAAGCTTCTTTCTATCTCTTACGGTGATGTCAAGAATACTTCCCACAAAGACGACAGCCATAGATAGGACAGCACCTATAATAACACCAATTAAGGTATTTCTAATCTCATTTTTCGAATTTGCATGGATAGGTTCTTCAGGTTGAGACACTACGTCCAACTCATCCTTGTCCTTAGAGTCGGTTAAAGCATCTCTAACATGCTTAGCGATTATCCAGGAGAGCTTACTATCAGAAGTGGTAACTTTGATAGTAAAGAGTGTCGTCTCACCCCTTTGCTGGAAGCTGAGCGAAGCGGTAATCAAATCCATCAAGCGATCATCGACTGAGGTATCACCAAAGTTGCTCAAATACATTTCATCAACTCTGATTCGAGAGTAAACATCTTTCGCAAAAGTCTTAAGCTTTATGATTTCCTTATATTTATCAACAAGCTTCTGTGAATATTCTAGCTCACTAAGATTGATATTAACGTAACCGATAGGAATATCAAAGGTAATCTCAGAGGTATATGTATCATCCTTTATGAACAAGGAGTATGCACCGAGTGCAAATCCAAATACCATAGCTATAATAACTATAAACCAAATCT
>JAZQRW010000074.1:0-13409 GCA_045629765.1 Eubacteriales bacterium | reverse complement strand
CCTTTAACTCATATTTTTCGGATAATTTGACGGCTAATGCACCCATTGAATTACCGATGAATCCCACGAAGGATATAACTGTCATTTCATCTGCAATTTTTGATAAAAGCAAGAAAATTACGAATAACACAAGCCATAACATATATCCCGATGGAGATTTAAATATATCTCTCGCGTGCTTTATAAGGGGTGTAAAGGACAAAATCAGTAGTAGGACGCAAAAGCCTGACAATACAGCGCCTCCGCCCTTGCTGCACCAAAGAGGGAAATACAGCAGTACCGACGTCGCGACGGGTACAACGCATAAGGCTAAGCCCAGCGCACGCAGTAGGATGCGTTTGGTATTATTTTTCACTCTTTGTTTCCCTCATCATTTCCTTGTAATGTGCCTCAACTCTGTCCTTTTGATATGCCGGCATTGACGATGCCATAAATACGTCGTAGAGCAGTTTAGTCTGTGTGATTATAAGCTGCTCGATTAGCTCGTTGTTCTTAAGCTCTTCGCTAAAAGGGGCTATCGCCAGAGTCAATTCATTCACTTTGTCATAAAGGCCCGCGATTGACTCCTCATATTCGCTCACTCGGCTTTCTAGATTGCTATAATTGTCTTTTAGTATTTTATCGCTTTCGTCACTCTTCTCTTTGATTTTAGTCAATATACGGTTGATTGCTCCGATGCCGCCCTCCACGATAGGGACAAGTCCCTTTTTATATGCAAACGCCACTAAGATGCTTGATAGAAAAGTCAAGCAGCATAAAATTTCAGCAAAGTATACCTTTACCTCTTCGAATATTGTGGCGAAAATATTATCCTCGGCTTCAACCGATTGCTCATCGATGCTTGATGGAACGTCTACTTCATTGGATAAGTTACCTTCACCGGGACTTACGTCGGTTTGTGCTTCATCGGAGTAATCGTCAATATTATCTCGATTCTCTGCATAATCATCGTTGCTTGCAAACACGTTTATACTAAAAGTGCAAACAATTATTAACATAATTGCTATTGTAATAATAATTTTGTGTTTCATTGTCTTTCCTTTCGTTAATTAAAATATTACGTCGGTTTTCATTTTTTCTTCGATTTCCAATACTCGATTTTGAAGATCGTTCGAAATGCTTTCCAGCTCATACACTCTTTTGATAAGTCGTCTTACCGTGTAATCCTGAGTTGTTAGGGGGGCTATGGTGCCGTCTTGCTTTTTGATTGGTTCAAGGCGGATTATTCTATTCTCACTAATGAGTCTGGGCTCATAAACACCGTCACTTAAAATACTCAGATCCAGGGTTGAAAGACCACCGCTTATCTGTGACTGAACCTCGTTTATCTGTATGTAAGCGCCATTGAAGCTCTCAAGTATGATTTCCAAAATCAGGCCTTCGGATTTATAGTTTTGCCAAAGACCGTGTCCGCCGACAATTTGATATTTGATTTTACTGTGTTTCATTTGTTCTCCCTCTTAGCTTTTACATTATGGAATATATCATAATTTTTATTTCTTCTATTTGCGAGTAGATATTGGCGATTGCGTTTGCAAGGCTTTCTTCTCCGACCTTAAGATAACCTGCAAACTCACCTGACGGTATATCCTTCATCATTCGCAAGAGGGTATGACCCGGATATATAGTTGTAGGGATACATGCTGTAAGCGCCTCTTCGTCGACTCTTTTTATATCTGAGAGAAGGTTGTTGAATTGTTCGATTATGAGCCTTGGAAGCTTATCAAACGCCTCTTTCATCTCTGCTGCGCTATATCCGTTGCCACCGAACGAGGCTGATGCAGTCGGTCGTGTTGGCAAAGATGCTATGCTGTTGTTATTGATGTCAGTATTTGTTATAGTGGTTGCGTACATTTTTTCTCCTTAATTAGTTTTGTTTTATTCTGCCCTTGATGGTGTATCTGTAAGTAATTGAACATATACCTATGGGCGTGTTGTAATCTTCGGTGAATAGGTTAATTTGCTTTTCAACCCAATTCTTCTCTTTTTCGTTAATCGGAATAGTGAAATAATCACCAACGGCAAATGTAAGGTGTTTAAAGTTAATATCTTCAAAGTTAATACCGCTGCTGGAGAAGTTGCAAGCTTCTTCAAATCCGCCCGTGTCGGTGCCTATTTCGCATATTATGTTTGCGTGTGAATATGATTTGTACTTTATTGCAAGTGAATGCTTTACGGTGTTTTTCGTCATATTAGGCACGTCACAGTCGTCGTATACGGTAGTAACACAGTATTTTACGGCGTGGTTAGCAAATGAATAGAACTCGGGATGAATTCTGTTTGCGTACATTTTTGCATATTCCGCCGCGTCAAAATCTGCCTGTTCCGCAAGAAAAGATGGTGCAACCCCACGCTTGTCGTTGTTAAACATAAACAAGCCGCCTCTTTCTCCGCCGAAGAACAGATAATTGTTATATGCGGTGAAGGTATACGAAGGGTAGTACGAGCCGGCATATCTCTCTCCGGTGGTGTAAGCGTTGTATTTGACACCTCCGATATTTGTGTAATATGTTTTAACACCGTTTTTCGTAGAGGTGTATATAGTGGTTGTAACCTGCTTATCTCCATCAGGGTGTAGCGTGTATCCTTCTTTGTAAGATGTTGCAAAGCGGTATAAAACCTTGTCGTTGTAGTAATATCCGATAGGATCTATGATAAACCACTCGTATTCAAGATTTCCGGAATTATGTCTGAACATCGCTCTTGGGTCGCCTAAGAATATTTTACCGTTCACACATACACAAAGGTATCCTTGCCATTCAGCGAGTGTTGCCTCTGTCAGATTTTCTTTCAGTAAGGCTCGGTTGACATTGTGTGAGCGTATTTCTATGCTGCGCTCGTTGCTTATATCGTTTTGCTTAAGAACTACTAACCCTGAGCTTGTTAAAAACACAGGATCGTCAAGAAAGTTAATTGCCTTTGAGAGTGCACAAATTCCGGAATGTACGTAACTTACGGGATAAATTACCGGTATAAGATTGTCACCTGTGTCTTTTTTTGAATGGTAAAAAATACTTCCTGTGCCGTCATCTCCCTGTTTGAACACCGCCAATGAATTTCTTACGCACAAAAGCGAGATTACGGGGTATTGACCTACGCCATCATTGAAGTAATTATGCTCACCTACGTATAATGGGTTGTTTTTTCCGCTTTTATCAATTGAGGTATAAAAGACTGTGTTCGGCAAGAATTGATTGCCGCTGAAGAAAATTTTCCCGTCAAACAACTCGGCTATAGTACAACACGCAATGGCGTTTTGACCGCTTATTTCAGAAGCTCCGTGATTACCGAAATTAGACGTATACTGGTTAAGCGTTTCTTGAATTTCGATGCTTGCTCCGTCTATGTCACTCTTGTTGTCAAAGCTAAGCATAACGTAGCTATTTCCCAACTCGTCCGAGTATAGCGTAAAACTTTTGGAAATACCGTTTACGTTTACCTTTGTTATGCTCTTTACGCTTGAATATACGCGGAAGGCTACTGTAATTCCTTGATATTTGGAATAGTAGCTTATAGTCTTATCGTTTAGCAGATTTGAGTTTTCAACGAGAGCAAGCTCGTTTTCGCCACCCTCATAATAAACATTGCTAAAAGCCGTACAATTACCAAACGCTGTGACATCGATTTTAGATAGTCCGTACCCGAAATATACGCTTTGTAAAGCTGTGCATCCGTAAAAGCAGCTTGCACCCAGAGTTTTCATTGAAGTAGGGAGCTTTAAAGAGCTAAGTGATGTGCAGTTTCGGAATGCTGACTGGCATATTTCTTCAACGCCCTCACTTATTATTACCTCGCTAATGTTCGTATCAGCAAGGAAAGCGTTACCGGAAATTTTAATTACCTTATATTCACTATTACCTATCCTTGCTTTTTGAGGGATTACAACCTTGCCTGTAACCGTGCTTTTTCGACCGGTCAGGGCGCAGTATCCAAGCTCTTCGTTTACAACCGTATATATGAGTCCCGGAGTTCCGTATGAGTATGTGTCCGAGGAGGCAATATCGTATTTCTCGATTGCACTGTCAGATAAGAGATTTCTTTGCTCGTATTTTTCGCCGTTATAGTAGACGGTTGGAACGTAGCAGGATTCTGTAGAGCCTATAGTGGTTACGGCACCGTTCTTGTTGATTTTTATAATTTTAGTGCCGTCCATTATATAAAAGTCAGTTCCGTAAGCATAACCCGAGGTTTTCTTGTTTTGCATGCTGAAAATTGACGAGCCTAACGAAAGCGAGTCAAGGTTTGCAGCAGACACGCGATATAAATTTGAGCTTGCGTGTAGCAACAGATACGCACCGTCGTTTGTTTTCTGTACGTATATTCCATTCATTTTGTAGCTGCTGGACATAGTCAAAATGCATCTGTAACCGGGCACGCTCTCAATGGTCTGTCCGTCTGCCTCGTAGTCCTTGTACATGTTTTGCATATAAGAAAAACGATGCTTGTCTGAATCTCTTCCGTTATTTGATAAGTCAACTCCCAAAAAATCGGAATATTTACGTGTGTATTCCGTGCTGCGTGAGATTGATGCTGCCATTACGCCCACCCGTTACCATAATAAGTAGTATCGATACACCTGTTTCCGTATCTCCGTATATTGTTCATAAGGTCACGGTATATAGCCATATAGTATTGAGCCTTAGCCTCATCATCATCAAGCCATAAGAATGATGCAACCAGAAGAGGAAGAATGTGCTCAAGCTCTCGCGGCATATCAATCTGAATGTCACCGTCGCTAAGAAGCATAGGGCTAGGAAGTCTTTGATAGCTTACGATTACAGTTTCCCTAAGATCTTTTGGTACGTATAAAATTCCATCGTTTGCAACGATACTTGAAATTATCTCACCATTCAAACCCTTAATCTGATTAACGAAAGATATAAAGTCGGGATATATAGCGGTAAAATCGATTTCAAAGAATGGCGATTCGGGAGCGGAGCAGTCGAGATAATCTGCCGTGCTCAGTAGCACGGTTTTTGTGATTTTTCGCTCTGCTAGCATAATTTTCAACGCCCTGTTTGCGCATATAATGAAATTTTCACTATCGTCAACATCGTGTTCAAAGCCAAGCTTCATAACCTCTGATTTTAATTCGTTTAAAGTCACTTATATGTTTTCCTTTCTCGGCATTGGCCGTTTTTTTGTTATGGGCTGTATGCGAAGCGGTATGCAATGTATTGCGTATTTTTTTCGCTACAGCCCGTTTTTAGTTATATGCAGACTTAAAATTACAGAGCAGTAGCACCTGAAACAGAGGAAGAACTGTTAACAGCCAAAAGAATGTGCTTGTAAGTGCCGAAGCCGACACCAAAACGGCATCTGCCGCTCCATATATAATTGCCGGTGTGGTGATCCTGCCAATTATTGATCGTGAGTGGTACACGGTTAAAGAACATATTGCCTGCGAGGTCGCGGTTTGCTTCGCTTGACATAAGCATAACAGTGTCGTTTGTGGTCTGCCAATTGGGTAGGATAACGATGTTCCAGTTGCCATAATGAAGATTGATATCGTTTTCGTTTCCTCCAAGAGAGCCATTAGTGCCGCAGACCTTCTTTACTACGGTTTCTGCAATGGGTCTGTTGCCGGGAAGGATAATGGTGTCAGCGTTATAGCCTATTGCATCGCCGTTTTCGTCCTTCATATTTCTGAGCTTTATAGTAAGCTCGGAGAGCGCATCCTCAAACGCTGAGGTAGATGACGCATCTGTACCAAAGATATTGCCGTAGAAGTAGTTTGACTGAGTACCGCCTACGGTGTCGTTGCCCCACTTGTGCGTTGAAGCAAAGAGAGGAAGATTGTCGGGCGCGGTTAAGTCAAGTGTTGCGCCTGCGTATGTTGCACTCGATGCGGTAGCATTCGCAAGTGCCGTTTCACATACCTTGTGTCTTGTCTTGTAGTATGCACGTGTGAAGTTTTCAACAAGACGGCGTGTGTCTGCGCCAATTCCGTAATTTGCATCCTCCATAGCCTCTGCTGTGATTTTGAATTCCTTCATAAACTGAATATGCTCGATGAACTTGGTGTAATTCTCGTTTACACAGTCAGTTACAGCGCCTGCACCCTCCGCGGTTGCCTGGAATACGTCAAATTCGTTCTGACCTACTATGGTTTCGCCGAATCTGTTGCTCTTTTCAACGTTGAAGAGCCAATCACAAGGGCCGCCCTTCTTCTTGAGCAAATCACTCTCATGCTCGATAATCATTTTGATTGGAGTCTCGAGCTTACCTATTGCGGCATTTATGTTGCCTGAGTTTTTTGAATAAATAATCATATTTCGTTTTTCTCCTATTATTTAGTTACCTTGCGGTATAAATTTTGTATTTCTGAATCTGTCATATCCGAAAACAGAGCTCTTGCATCACTCAATTCCTCGCCGTACATCGAATGTGAGGGGCTGTGCGCACTCTTTGGCGCTGCGGAAATAAGGTGTGAGCGAGTATCGGTTTTACGCACCCTTTTCGTTGTGGCAAGATACGCCTCGCGAGGCTCGAGGCCCATATCACGAAGCGCGGCGTATCTCATCGGATTTTCAAGCTCTGTGATATCCTTTAAGCCTAAAAGCTCGGGAAATTCACCCTTTAGCGCTTCAATATCGCGGCGAGCTACCTCGCGATAATCGACTTTGATTTCGTCCTGACGCTCGTTTTTCTTTTCGTTTGCGTCGTCAGTTGCTGTGTTGTCCGCGCCTGAGAAAGCGTCGTGACCTTCTTCGCCCATCTTGTCGGTTACCTCTTCATTTGAAATGGTTTGTTCGGTAGTATTGATTTCTTCGCTAATAATCGTGTTTTCTTCCATTGCTCTTAACCCTTCTTACAACGTAAATCTGTATTGCTTTTTATAATTTGTGATTTCACACCGCTCTTCTTTTTAGCGGGGGCATCAATTTTAGAGTACGACATATTTCTGTAGCTCATAGAAATGTCGCCGTTTGTGTTTTTGTTCTTCATAAATAATTCCTTTCTTTTGGTGTTAAATTAGCCTGTCAGCTTATCTGACAAATCCTCAAGTTCCTTCAAGAATTCGTCAGAAACCTCATCTTTTCGTCCTTCGATAATGAGAGCATAATTCCTTACTCTTTCCACATCGGCATTATTAAGACCGTAAGACTTTGCAAGAGTCGTTGCCATATCTGTTGTGAGATGCATGTTTGTAAGGTCGGTAATAATCGAGGATATGATACCTTGTCTTAAGGCGTTATAGGCGTTTTGGCTTGCAATTTTAGCCTCACTGTCGCTAAGTCCTGCTGAAACTGCGTAAGAATACGCGCTGGCATAATCGAGAATTTTATTACCAATAAGCTTATCTGTGATATTTGCTGTTAAGGTATTTCTCTTATCGACGTAGCTTTTTATATAGTCCTCATACGATGCTCCGAGAGCAGAGCGCGCCTCGTATTTTTGTGATAACAGGTCGTCTTTTCCGCTTTCGAGTCGTGTCTTTGCCAGACTGTTGATGTATTTTGCATAGCCACTGTCCGTAAGTCCCATATCACTGAGTCTTTGCGCTGTAGTGCCGTAGCCGGCGTATGACTTTGCGTTATCCGAATACAGGTTTTCAAGAGCGTTACTGTAGGTGCTGTCAATTTTAGCAGACTGCTCAGCTATATACGCTTGGTATTCGCCTGGGCCATTGTTAATACTTTGGTTTTTTATGTAGTCATCAAAGAAGGACTGAAGTGATGCTTTCTTTTTCATCATTTATCTCTCCTTTTTCGGTTTCTTTCATAAAGTACTCCACGTTTTCTCTTGCGTGAGGATAATGCGCACGCTCCTGACATTGCCAATAGCGAAGTAGCGTAATAGGACTTGTGGGATCACCCAGCGTTCCTGCCTTGAGATTTTCAAGATTTCTTTGCCAAAGTAGCTCTCTTTGATATTCTGCTCCTCCGTTTAGGTCAACAGAGAATAAGTACGAGTCGTCGTAGTAATATTCACCGCTTTTTATATCGAACTCAACGAAGCTGTATCGGTTAAATTCCTCCGAGTGAATTCTGCCGTATGCGTCACGGTAAGAGAGGCGTCTTGGCTCGTCGGCAAAGGCAAGATAGAGTGAGAAGATGATTTTATCAAGCTCGGCGTAAGCCGAGTTTTTCATCTTGCGCTTCGATTCGAGCCTTCCGCTTGATTGAGATATGCTTAATTGCTTTGCGTAGCCGGACTCCGACTTGCTCTCGTTGAAGCCGAGGTATGCGTCGGTTATTCCAAGCACTCGCTTTGCGTGGTTGTACAGTCTTTCCGCCTCGGCAATATCCTGAGAAATATCGGGGGTTGTATCAACCTTTCCGTATTGCGCGGTGCTTTCTCCGGGCTTCATCTTGATAACCTGACCGAAGACAGAGTTGTTCATAGCCACGCTTGCGTCCTCGGGAATAACGGGTGTAATTCCGGCTCTTAAGAGCTTCATCAGAATCCTCGACTCGATTTTGTTTATTGCCTGCTGTTGCGGACGTATGTAATCACAGTCCGATTGACCGAGCAGTGAATTTTCACACGAGGTATTTTTCCTTACAACGACGGGGAAGCAGTCGGGGACATAGTAGGGGATTTTAGTCTTTTCGAATACTACGTTTCCCTCACTGACTCTGGGGGTAAGATGTGGAATTTTCACACCATTTTTAAGGAATACGTCGCTTGAGAATTCTTCGTATTTCTCTTCACGCATCACTCTGTCGGGCGTCTTACAGGTGCATTCGTCGTAGTCACTGCCGCATCTTTTACAGACGTATGAGCGCCTTTTATAATATTTCGGCATATCCGACAACACCAAATCGCCCGAGAATATAAATCTTCCGACCTCGCCGCCCTCGTCCTTATAGAAGCAAATTATCAGCGTTACGGCATCTGTATCGGGGTTTACCGAGTTGTATTCAAACTCGCACTCGGCACTTGATATATCTTCGTCGCTAACGTCGTATTTGCGCTGTAATTCGCCGCGCGTGGTAGTAAATCTTAGGAAGCAATATTCCATATCCTTAACCGAGTAAATACCGGGCTGACCTATAAAGTCACGAGGAGACAGACAGTATACGTTGACACCGCCGACCTCGCCCTGATATTCCTTTGCGTTATCCCATTCCGCGTACCATACGCTGCCGCCGTATATGTAGGTGTATCTCTCGTCCATATCGTTCATTTCCTCAAAGGGAAGCTGATTCCTTAACGAGCGAAGCAGCCTTTCTATAGCTTCAGCGTTTCTGCTTCTGCCCTCACTGTAGGAGGTGGGGTCCGCCTTAGGCATAGGTATATCTGAGGATACCTGGCTCTCGATTATCTCGTATGTAATATTTCTTACCGTAAGTGCCTTTTCCTGTGAGCCGTCGATTTCGAGCGAGCCTCGGTATTGCTCCATAGCGCGATTTAATCTGTCCTGCTCGTCGGCGTTTGCGTTAACGGCGTTTTGGTATAAATCCTTGAAGAACGACAATTTTTCGTTATTATTTTGCTGTATTTTCACATTGGTTCTCCATATTTGTTAATTAAGTATTTTTTGGCTTGACTGTCAGCCATATTGTAGTCCTCCCACATATCCGCGCTCCAAAGAGTGCGCTTTTTCTCACGTTTTTCTTCGTTGGGGCGGGCGTAGAAGATTGCAAAGCCGCGCAGGGCATCGGGTGCGTGTGTAATTTCGTGCGGCTCGTTTGCACAGTCCGTCGGTCGAATTTTGTCGATGGTCAATGCGGGAAGACATTTTATAATTTCTGTACATTGGCTGAAGAATTTAAGTCTTGCGCCATTATCGCCTGAGTAAAGAAGCTCCTTTATGGCAAGCCAACCGCACTCTCTGTCGTTTGAGGTTTTGGTAAAGCTCACGCCGTATTCGGAGAAGAGGCTAGCCTTTGTCTTTCCGGTCTCTTGGCTTCTGCTCCATAGGTCAGGCGGTGCAAGAGTTGCGTATATATCCTCGTTTTTTGGCGTCCTATCGAGAATTGCCCTCGCCGCTTGGCTGATTGATAGGTTGCTCTCACAATACTCTCGGTAAACGTAGCTTTTGCCGTCGGGAGAAATGGCAATCCATAATACCGCAAGTCTGTCAAGACCGTAGTCTATGGTTCTGTATCTGCGCCAGCTGTTTGGAATTTCGAAGGGCGAAATTACGTGCTCCTTGTGTGAAAACTCGGTAAAATACTGTCCCTCAAAGATGTTCCAATCGCCGTAAAGAAGCGCCTTTTTCTCTCTTTCGGGAAGGGCAAGCAGGCGTGATTTGTATTCCGGGTCCGCCTTCATAAGAAAGTCGTTGTCGTCAAGCAGGGAAGGGATAAAAATCCGCTTCATTCCGTCACCACCGACAAACTGCTCACCAACGGGCGTGTGGTCTACAAACCTCTCCTTTACCCAGCTGTGCCCAACGCCTCCGGGATTTGTCGAGGATTTTATTTGCTTTGGAAAATTATTTGCGCCCCTCACTCGCGAAATGAGGTACACGTATTGCATCTCGGTAAAGTGAGTCAATTCGTCAAAGCGGATACAGTCGTACTCTGCGCTTTGATATTGATACACGTCACTCTCGTTAGCGCAATATCCAAAGTCTATGCACGAGCCGTTTTTTAATTTGCCCGTGTGGGAGGAGGAGTTGAAGGTAAAGATTTCTCTCGGATACAGCCCCTGCGCCGTCCTGATTAAAGATTTATCAAGCTCTGCAAAGGTGCGTCTTAAAATCAACTGCTTTGAGCCGGGATACTTCAAAGCGAAGAGCAGAGCGTCCACCATTTGTCCAAAGGACTTTCCACCGCCCGCCGCCCCGCCGAAGAGTACCTCGTCGGCATCGCTGTCGATAAATTGCTTTTGCTTTTTCGTCACCTTGAGCCGAAGCTTCATTCTAAGACCTCCAGTGTTACGTCAAGGCGGCTCTTATCCTCGTCAACTTCCTTATCCATCTTAAACTCGCAGGATAGTAGAAATTTAGTCACGGTTCCGTCGAATTTCTTTGTCAGTGCGTTGTCAATAAGATAATCTCTTCGGATTTCACTGCATTCCTTATAGGCTCTTTCGAATTCACTGTGCTTTCTGAATTTCTCCACGTCCTCGCTTGTTGCGCCGATGCTTCTTGCAAATTTTTGGAAGCTCGGTAATCCGACGTCATTGAAATTAACGAAGAAGGAGTACATTCGCCTTGGCATATCAGGGCTGTATTTTATTGATTTTTTCATTTCAATCAACTCCATTCCTTGTCGGAAGGTAGGGCTTACTGCAGACGCCTTACCCTCTGACAACCTCATTATACAGCACCCAAAAGCCAAAGTAAGTATAGTAGGATTCCGAAGAAATGCACATTTTCAATATCAAATTTAGTGAAAATCAACAAATGAAAAGTAAAAAAATAAGGTCGGCTCTCTTGAGCCGACCTATCAGTCGTATTATGGTATTTTCAATATAAAGCGCACGTGGCTACATCACAATCTCGTATAGCTCCATTAGCTCCTCTTCGATTTCACCCTTGCGTTTATCAATCTCTGCGGCTCTTACGTAGTCGCTTGCCGCCTCGCCAAAGAGTTCCTCATCAAGCCTTTCAAGCTCAGCTTCAAGCTCCTTGATTTTCTCGTTAGCCTTGATGATTTTTCTCTCTTCGCTTTGCTTTTTCTGCTTTTCACGCTTTTTAGCTTCGAACTCTTCCTTAGAGGTGCTTTGCGTCTTTGCTGCAGATGCTGAGTCGATAGCAGACTGCTTTGCCACAGCACGCATATTGAGGTATTCTGCAAAGGCATCGTCATCATCGTTAAGCTCGTAATCAAAGATGCCTGAGCGCTTCGTTTTGTCAAACTCGATAATCCTTGTCGCAAGGCTATTTACAAAGTATCTGTCGTGCGATACGGCAATTATCGTGCCCTCGAACGCTTGCAGAGCATTTTCAAGAGCCTCGCACGAGCCTATATCGAGGTGGTTAGTAGGCTCGTCGAGTATCAGAAGATTTACTTTTTTAAGTATGAGCTTTGCAAGAGTCAGTCTCGCTCTTTCTCCGCCTGATAGGGTAGAGATAGGCTTGTCAATATCGTCCGCGCCAAAGAGAAATAGCGCAAGCGTACTGCGAAGCTCACCGTCACGCTTGTCGGGATACTCGTCGTGCATTTCCTCAAAGACGGTCTTGGAGTTATCAAGGCCGCGGTTCTCCTGGTCGTAATATCCTATCTTGATGTTGTAGCCAAGAGTCAACTTACCGCTTGTCGGCACTAGCATTGAGTTCATTATTTTCATTAAGGTGGATTTTCCACAGCCGTTAGGACCTAGGAACATTACGCGCTCGTATCTTCTTATAAGGAAGGAAACGTTCTCAAATAGCATATTTGCGCCGTAGCCGAAGGAAAGCTCCTTAGCCTCCATTACGTCGCCTGCGCTCTCACTCTCAGTGGCGAATTGCATACGAATACTGCGGGGGTCCTTGGGCGCAAGCTCGATTTTCTCCATTCTTGCCAACTGCTTTTCCTTCGAGCGAATGGTGACGAAATTATGCTCTCTGTTGCATCTGCGCTGAAATTCAATATTCGCCTTAATTTTGGCAATTTCCTTTTGCTGTTCCTTATAGCGCTTTTCAAGAGACGCCGCCTCGGCTTGCTGTTGCTCCTTGCACTGAGAGTAAGAGCCGTGCCAGAGTTTTGCTCTTGAGTATTGCAAATGCAGGGTTTTATTTGTCGTTTTATCTAAGAAATATCTATCGTGCGATATAATAAGCACGGTTTTTTTATAGGATGCGATAAAGCTTTCCAACCACGCAAGCGCGTCAATATCAAGGTGGTTGGTCGGCTCGTCGAGCATCAGTATATCCGGCTCGGTAGCCAAAAGACGCGCTAAGGCAAGCCTTGTGTACTGTCCGCCGGAGAGGGTAGAGATTTTCTGCCCGATTAGCTCCTCTGTAAAGCCAAGACGGAGCAGCATACTGCGGCATCTTGAGCGGAATTCAAGACCGCCCTCTTTAGCGAACCTTGTGTTCACAGCTTCAAGTCGGTTTGTAAGGGTATTGATTTCGTCAAGCCTGCCCTCTGATGATGCGGTGGTGAGCGCATATTCAATTTCCTCTATCTCACGCTCCAGCCTTAAGAGCTCCTCGTAGCTTGTAAACATATATTCAAGACAGCTCATATTGCTCGGAAGCGAGGAAAGGTCCGGGTTCTGCTCCAGCATACCAACGGTATGCCCCTTTTGCGTATAGACAGCTCCGCTATCCGCTTGATATATTCCTGCTATTATTTTAAAAAGTGAGGTTTTTCCCGCTCCGTTAACGCCGATAATACCTACCTTATCTCCGTCATTGACGGCAAAGGAAATGTCCTTTAAAATTACGTCAGTGCCAAACGAGAGGGAAATATCCTGTGTTGAAAGTGCAATCATTTCTTCTCCGTACAATATATTTACTGATAGTATTCTATCATTTTTCTACTTATAAGTCAAGAAGAAGAGAATAAAGAAAGCTTTATAAC
>JAZQRW010000073.1:0-8408 GCA_045629765.1 Eubacteriales bacterium | reverse complement strand
TATATCTGCGCCAACGGGTATACCGTATGCCAGACGAGAAACACGCACGTCATACGGCTCAAGCACTCGGGAAATATACGATGCCGTAGTATCACCGCGCGGAGTCGGATTGGTAGCAACGATAACCTCTTTAATCTCTCCCTGCTCTACTCTCTCGACAAGCTCTGCTATCCTAAGATCACGCGGAGTAACGTTATCAATCGGGGAGAGCGCACCGCCAAGACAATGATAAAGTCCGCGGTAACCACGTATACGCTCCATAGTCATCACGTCCTTAGCATCCTCGACAACGCACACTACACTCCTATCTCTGTTATCTGAGGCGCATATATCGCAAAGACTCTCTGATGCGGACAAGCCAAAGCACACGGGACACTTGTATACGTCACGCTTTACACCAAGTATTGCATCGGCAAAGCTCTTAGCCTCTTCATCGGTGAAATTAAGAGTGGCAAAGGCGTAACGTGCGGCTGTCTTTGCGCCTACACCGGGTATACGGCGGAACTCGTCAATCAACTTCTGAATGGGTAAAATGTATTCAGCCATTTTTTTAGAACAAGCCAGGCATTCCCGGAAGGCTCATACCTCCCGTGATCTTGGACATCTCACTCGCAGAATCAGCCTCAACCTTCTTAATAGCCTCGTTAACCGCGGCAACTATTAAGTCCTCAAGTGTTTCAATATCGTCGGGGTCAACAATCTCCTCGGCAAGATGAACCGAGAGAATTTCCTTCTTACCGTTAATCTTAACGCCTACTACTCCGCCGCCTGCTGAAACCTCATACTCACGTTCTTCAAGCTCGGCTTGCATATTAGTCATATCCTCTTGCATCTTCTGCGCCTGCTTAAGCATCGACTGCATATTTGCGGGGCCCTGGCTCTGTGGAATTCTAACCTTCATATCTTTATCTTCCTTTTCAATTAGTTATCAATAAGTGAAATAAGCTCCTCTCCAAAATCGGAGGCGGATTGTTTATCAATAGGCTCTATTGCCACTTTAACATCCTTTGACGACACAGATTCAACCTCGGCAATTGCACCGCGAAGAAGAGTTAAATCCTGTTCGGATGAAGCAATATTGCGCGCAAAAAACGAATTCATACGTATAAGATAAGTGCCGTCTGCCTTGATATATGCCTTGGAATTCAAGAATTTAGCAGACATAGCCGTTTTTATTTCCGCAATACGAGAAATGACTGTATTCCATCTTTCGTACGGTGTCGGAGCTGCAGATACAGCCGGGGGCGTAGCGTCAAGTTTGCCCTCGGCACTAGGGCTAGTCTTAATCTGCTCCGTGTGAGATGCAGGTAAAACAGTAACGTTATCCGTACCTGAGGGGATTACTCCCTCAAGTCTTACCTTAGCAAGCTCACGCTCAAGCTCCTCAATACGAAGCGCAAGAGCCTCAAGCGATATTGCGCTGCGTGCCTCACACATACGCGTTAAAGCAATCTCGGCAATGGAACGCTTAGAGTTAAAGGCTCTTTGCATATCAGCCATAGCATTCTCCATAATCGATACGTGATACGCGAGCATGGCAGGAGAAAATCTTTCACTTAGTTCCAAAAGCGTCTTGTACTCAAGCTCGGTAAGATCAAGATAGCTCTTTGCTCTATCGCTGTTCTTTACAACAAGAATATCGCGGTAGCAATCAATAAGCTCCTGCCAGAATACCGAGAGATCACCGCTAATCATAACGATATCATTAACTGTTGAATATAGCGAATTATAATCCTTATCCAAAATTGCCTTTATAATTTTGTAAGTGCTCTCACGGTTGCCACTGCCAATAGCAGCAAATACTGCCTCTGAGTCAACAGCTCCGCCTGCACCTGCGCAAAGCTCTAGCAAGCTCACCGCATCACGCATACCGCCGCGAGAGACTCTGGCAATAATTCTCGCCGCATCCTCAGTGACCGCAATCTGCTCACCCTTTGCAATATGCAAAAGTCTACCTATAATATCGGAAGAGGAAATACGCTTAAAGTCAAAGCGCTGACAACGTGAAACAATCGTCGTTGGTAGCTTATGAAATTCGGTCGTAGCAAGAATGAAAATTACATACGACGGAGGCTCTTCAAGCGTCTTTAGCAAAGCATTGAAGGCGCTGGTGGTCATCATGTGAACCTCGTCTATGATGTACACGCGATACTTCAATACTGCAGGTGTAAAGTTTATCTCGTCCTTCATATCTCGGACGTTATCAACACCGTTGTTCGATGCTGCGTCCATCTCAATGACGTCAGTCGCCGTTCCCATATCGATACTGCGGCAAGCGTCACATTTATTGCATGGATTACCATTTTGAGGATTAAGACAGTTTACAGCCTTGGCAAGAATCTTGGCACAGCTCGTCTTACCCGTACCGCGTGAGCCACAGAACAAATATGCATGAGAAAGCTTATTATTGGCAACTTCATATTTGAGTATATCGGTGATAGCGGATTGTCCTGCTACGTCGTCAAAGTCGACCGGACGCCACTTTCGATATAAGGCTCTGTAATCAGACATAATTCCCTCCTCAAAGAATAAAAGAAAATATCATTGTGTCGCATAGAGCCATACACCCTAAATTCGAGCATATCCCTACATACGGTAACCGCCACCTCTGCTCCGAGCAGGCTACCTCACGGCACACCTGATAAACCGCTTAATGCTGCTTGGTTCCCCACCTGACATGGTTCACAGCCTCAAGTTGCGTAAGACCCACTCTTCAACACAAAGAATGACGGTGCAGACTATACAAAAACAGCCCTTGTAAAGGGAACTAACCCCTGCTATAGCGGATTTCAGGTACAAGGCACCGCTACCGCCCCGGCCGGTATGACTCCACACGACACAATGATATTTGGTTTTTTGTATTTAACGCTATAATTATAACAGATGAGTTTAAAAAAAGCAATAGATTTTAAATAAAAATATCGCAAAATATTGCACTTAGACTAAATTACGTATCCACCGCTTACGTTCATAACATCGCCCGTTATAAATGATGCCCCCTCAGATGCCAAAAAGAGTGCGGCACTCGCAACGTCAGACGTCCTTCCCTCTCGCATAAGCGGAGTATCGTTAATAACGGACACACGTGCATCGTCATCGAGCGACTTATTCATATCAGTATCAATAAGCCCGGGAGCAATTGCGTTAACGGTAATAGAGGAAGGTCCTAACTCCTTAGCAAGAGCCTTGGTCATTCCGATAAGTCCTGCCTTCGCGGTCGAGTAATGCACCTCACACGAGGAACCACAGATACCCCACATAGACGAAATATTGATTATTCTTCCCCACTTATTGTGTATCATGTCCACAAGACATTTTTGAGTATACAAAAACGCGGAGGTAAGATTTGTATTCATCATTTCGTTCCACATGTCGAGTGTAATGTCGGAAAACATAGAAAAGGAGCTAATACCCGCATTGTTGATAAGTATATCTATACTTCCGAGCTTCTCTCTGGCAATATTTACTGCACATTCGATTTCATCAGGTATATTAGAATCTGCCTTGATTGCCAAAGCACCTGTAGCAGCAGCCAGCTCATTTGCTTTTTTTTCGCTCGCCTTATAGGTAAAGGCTACGGAATATCCATTAGATACGAAGCTCCTAACCAACTCAGAGCCTATTCCACGTGAGCCGCCCGTAATAAGCACATTCTTACTCATATTGTACTTCCAATTATTTTAAAATTTATTTTATGCTAATATTATACATTTTATTTTCGACTATGTCAATATTCTACTTGCACAAATCAGCTTTTAATGATATAATAACCTCAGAAAAATAAAGGAAATGCGAAAAAATGCTTTTGATTATAGATAGGCAAAAGAAAAATGCAGATAATATCTGCGAGATGTTTTACTATATGGGTATACTCTCCTACGGTACAACGCCCAAGCACGCAATAAGTGAGTTTACACCGATATATAAGGCAATTTTAGTGACCAACCCCGATGGGATACCTCTTATTGAAGATTTCATTGAAAATCTGAGAGGTTACGTAAGTACAACACCGATATTTGCGCTCTGTACATCCGAGGATGCAGGCAAATACTCCGATTTGTTCTCTAAATCCTTTTACACAGGTACTTACTCATCACACCTTGCAGGGAGTATGATAGAATACGCTCAAAATCTCGGTCTTAGTCCTATTGGCAACTACACTCTCGCCGGTATTGACGCAAGATGTGACAGAAAGCACGTCACATACCTTGACGAGCAAGTCGACTTTACGAAAACTCAAACAATGATACTGCGAACGCTTATCGCATCCTATCCGAAGGAGTTAACCGCAACGGAAATACTCAAATACTCTTACCGCCAAGGCAGACTTCCCGATCCGTCCAGCATACGCACGCATATATGCGTGATGAACAAGGCGTTTGCAAATAAATACGGCAGAAATATAATAAGCTATATATCTGAACGCGGTTACTCAATTCTGACACCGGAGCGCATAGGCAAGCTGTAACTTCAATATTTTCAAAATGAGCCGAATAGTGTTTTTTAAAAAGAATGCTATTCGCGCTCTTTTTTTCATACACTAATATAATCACACAAAATGGAGAAGATATGTTAAACCTGTCACAAATATTTTTTAAATTCATCACTTTGATTTTGGGAATGGAATGCAACAACTCGTTCCCCCCGCCCTTAAACAAGGAAGAGGAAAGAGAGATGTTCAAAAGGCTGAGAGAGGGCGATAAATCAGCAAGAGATATACTGATTGAAAGGAATCTGCGGCTAGTATCACATATTATCCGTAAATATTATTCCTCCTATCCACTGCCTGACGAGCTATTGAGCGTTGGAAGCCTTGGACTGATAAAAGCGGTGGACTCCTTCAAAAGCGAGGTTGGAACGAGATTTGCCACTTACGGTGCAAAATGCGTGCAAAATGAAATTTTAATGTATTTCAGGGCGCAGAAAAAGCTGCAAAACGAAGTGTCAATCAACGACACGATTGACATTGACAAGGACGGAAATCCACTTACCTATATGGATATTATCAGCGTTGAAGAGGATATAGCCGAAGAAATCGACATAAAATTACATATTGAAAAGCTAAGAGCATTGCTAGATGCCGAGCTTGATAAAAGAGAAAAGGAAATCGTTGTTTTACGCTACGGACTTCAAGGCTATGAGCCGCTTACTCAAAGAGAGGTCGCCGCATATTTGAAAATCTCGCGTTCATACGTTTCGAGAATAGAAAAAAAGGCGTTAAAAAAGCTCCGCGACTCCTTCGGTGGTAATATTCCCGACTTTAACTGATGTATATTTATCATTTTTCGGCAAATAATATCACTAGACTTTTAGCTCTCATTACGGTAGCTGTAAAGTCTGACTCGTGTATGAGGCAATAGCCAAACGCACGAAATTTTCTCTAATACAAAGGAAATAAAAATGGTTATAGTTAATAAAATAGCTCTGGCTATTGCCATCATTGGCACGATAAACTGGGGCTTGGTCGGTTTGTTCTCCTTTGACCTTGTAGCTTGGATTGCAGGTGGAAGCACAGCAATTCTTGCAAGAATTATATACATTGTAGTAGCTCTTGCAGGACTTTGGTGCACATGGTTGCTCTTCAAGCCTGATGACGAAGAAGCATATCACAGAGCTTAACGCAAAAGGAAAATATGCCAAAGGCAAAACGGGTGGTCAATCTATAGTTTAGGTTGACTGCCTTTTTTTATATCAAAAAAAGGAAAATTTACATAAGATGTACTAAAGAATTTTTTCTATTTGTGTTAAATTTTAAAAAACAGGCAAAGATATATACAAAGGTCTTGCCGAAAGGAAACGAAATGAACATAAGACGTGGAGATATATATTACGCTGATTTAAGTCCCGTAATCGGTAGCGAGCAAGGAGGACTCCGTCCTGTTTTAATAGTGCAAAACGACGTTGGTAATAAGTATAGCCCTACAGTCATAGCTGCGGCTATTACCTCCAAAATGAGTAAAAGCAAGCTCCCGACTCACATAGATTTACAGGGCATGGACGTAGGACTTGCTAAGGATAGCATCGTTCTGCTTGAACAGGTGCGCACCATCGACAAAAAGCGATTAAAGGAAAAAATGGGGCATCTTGACGATGCTACGATGATTTCAGTAAACAATGCAATTCAGGTAAGCTTCGGTCTTGCTGAGGAGAACGGATTCATTGGCTGAATTCAAGCTTAAAATGTAATAATTTAAAATTCCTATGCATATTTTTAAGCAGAATATTTTTTCGATTGTGTTAACTTAAAATATGTAAAAGGAATGGTATATAAAAATGAATCAATATTACCCCGAGGGAATGTTAATTGGCAAGGAGAAAAACTACCAATACACAAAGGACTGCGAGGGCCTTAAGCTTGCTATGGAAAAGGGGATAATTCTTGAGGGTATGGCTGTTTTGTGTGACCATAGCTTTAACCTGCACATAGACCTTGGTTTTAAAGTCAAAGCCGTAATTCCGCATGGCGAGGTGCAGTTTAATATTGGCTCTACCGAAACTAAGGATATAGCTATTTTAACGCGCGTCGGTAAACCCGTATGCTTTAAGGTAATCGGCTTTGAATCATCAGGCTCCGGTGATACAGTCGTAGTTTTGTCGCGTCGTGCGGCACAACAGGAATGTATGGAAAATTACATTAAGACACTTGTGCCGGGTGACATTGTTTCGTCAAAAATTACGCATCTTGAAAGCTTCGGCGCATTCGTGGATATTGGGTGCGGAATAAGCTCCCTTCTCTCGATAGACTGCATATCCGTATCCCGTATATCGCACCCCTCGGCAAGACTCGGTGTCGGTGAGTACATATACACTGTAGTTAAGAGTATTGACCAGATGGGGCGCATATACGTTTCCGAACGTGAGCTGCTCGGCAGTTGGGAGGAAAACGCCGCCCTCTTCTCTGAAGGGCAGACAGTCAAGGGGATTATCAGGAGCGTCGAGGACTATGGCGTATTCGTCGAACTGATGCCAAATCTTGCGGGTCTTGCGGAATACCGCTCCGACGTTGAGCCGGGGCAAAGCTGTGCGGTCTACATAAAGAGCATTATTCCCGAAAAGATGAAAATCAAGCTAATAATAATCGACTGCTCCGATGCGCCAATCTACCGCGAACCACTGGAATATTTCATCGATACGAATCAAGTAAAGCATCTTGACTCGTGGCAATATTCCCCGCCCTCGTCAAAAAGAGTTATTGAGAGCGTGTTTAGTTAATTTACGTAATAAAATTGATGTTGCGAGCTTATGCCAGCAGTGATGTGATGTTTGCTCACTACGCCGTCAGGCGTAACATCATTCACGCGGTGAACATCACAGCCAAAGGCTTCATCATTCAGCGTGAATGCTCAGTTAAGAGCAGCACGCTATGGCTCGCTACACTTTTTTATTCCTCGAGGGTCGCAATATTGAAAATTTCCTTATGCTTTCCTCTTGCATATCTATAAGTTCTATATGCACCACCCCAATCGTGCGTAACGTAAGCTATAACGTAATCTGCCACTTCTACCATATATCTGTTTCGGTATGTAATTGCATACCTCTTGGGTTTGTTTTCAATTTCAGGATAAACGATTGAGTCATATTGGCCTATCAGATATTGCAGCTTGTTTCTTTGATATTCAACAGTCAAGTACGGCGTAACAAGCACAAGATTTATATTGGCGTGTGTATCCTTGTATTTTTTACAGCAGTCATACGCGAAGGCGTCAAACTCGCCGTAACCGCCTAAATACATATCGGCAGGGTTATCACCTACCTTTTCTGCGAGAAATGCAAGTATTTTCTGCTCATACTCCAAGGTCTTAGAGAAGCGAGCGTGTCCGCAAAAGGTTACTATCATACAATACCCCCTTATTTTATGTAGGTGTGCCTACATAGTATATCATACGCATTCAAAATAATCAACAGTATGTAGGTATAACTTCTTATATTTTCTCAAATTTACTGCTACAATAAGTGCGTAGGTAAATCTACGGAGTTAAAGCTACATAAGGGGAGGTATCGATTTGACTGTAAATGATGCTGTTGCAAAGCGTATTTCTAAGCTGCTAAGCGAAAAGGGTATGTCGCAATACCGTTTAGAGCAAGAGTCCGGAGTACAACACGGAAGTATGCAATGTATAATGAACGGCAGAAATAAAACTGTTACTTTAACAACGATTATGATGCTCGCTAAGGGATTTGGCATATTACCCTTTGAATTTCTGAATGATGATTTATTTAATAACTTTGATTTTAATGAAGAATAAACCGCCTTACTGTTGATGGGCGGTTTATTTTTTGCTTTATAGGGATTTAACTTGAAATAGGTTGAAGATACTGTTAGGTTTTGCGCCGCAGAATAGAGTTTTGCATTTTTATCCTCTTCTGCTTCTTGACCGAGCGCCGCGTTTATGGTAAAATAAACTCAA
>JAZQRW010000072.1:0-2233 GCA_045629765.1 Eubacteriales bacterium | reverse complement strand
GGCTACGATCCGACTTCGCTCTGCTAACGGCGAAATACTATATTTGATAAGGCAAGAAATCAAGGAGTTTGAAAAGTTAGAGGGAAAGATTGAAATTCCTACCATACAGGACGAAAATTAAATAGTAATATAAACGAGGGTATTTTTGCAATATCCTCGCTTTTTGTTTACCGTTTTTGAAAATATATTGATTTTGGTAAATAGATGTGTGTTAGACATTCAAGAAAAACGATAAAGTTATTTTACCTAATCATCTCCGTGCCGTCATTTTTGGCGTGGTTTTTGATTACGCGCTCGACGTCGGTAAGGTTGCACATTGACATATCACCGTGAGTGGTGCTTTTGAGGGCGGACATAGCGTTGCCGTATTTTACGAGGGAGTCAACGGTGCCGTCCTTTATGAAGCCGTACAGAGCCCCTGCAACGTAGGCATCGCCTGAGCCTATTCTGTCGATAACGTCAATATCTTCGTATGCGCTTTCGCTGTAATGTCGCTTATCGTCAGTGTCATATGCAAGCGAGGTGAAACTATGGGTGCGCGCAGATTTAACCCTGCGTTGTGTTGATGCGATTATGCGAAGGGCCGGGTAGAGCTTGGCGTATTTTTCTTGAATTTCTGAGAGTGTGCCGCACTCGTTAAGCATTTTGCGTAGCGTTTCCTCCGAAACGAAAAGAACGTTAACAAGTGGGAGCACTGAACGGATAGCCTCACGTGCTACCTCATCGCTCCAAAGTGAAGCGCGGTAGTTAACGTCAAAAGAAATTAGTGCCCCTGCATTTCTGAAACGATGTAATACATCGATGGCTACCGCGCGTATATTATCACCAAGAGCGAGTGTGATGCCGCTAAGGTGGAAAACATCAGCACTGTGAAATACGTTTGTTGGCAACTCGTCAAGTTTGAGTGTGGTAAATGATGAGCCGCGCCTGTCGTAAAGCACCTCGGGTAAACGTGGGTATGCACCGCTCTCGGAGTAATATATACCCAGCCTTTTATTCTCCGACTCGTCGTAGACTACGTAGTCGTCGGAGACACCGCTAAAGCGGATTTTATGCTTTACAAATTCACCAATTTCATTATCCGGCAGCTTTGTAATAATTCCTGCCCGCATTCCCAATGCGGCGACTCCTGCTGCTACGTTTAATTCAGAGCCGCCCGCGGTCTTTGAAAAGCTATCGCTAAAGGCTATCCTCTCCTTGCCAAACGGCGATAGTCTTAGCATAACCTCACCAAGGCTTAATACACGAAACGGACGCGCACTGTTTGATAAAAACATATAATTCTCCCAAAAACTGTTTTGCTTATTTTTAGTAAAAGCGCTGGTTTACATACATAAAAGCAAATAAACATTTACATAATGATACAAAAAAGCGAGAGAAAAAATTCTCTCGCTTAAAACTTTCTTATTATTTTATCTTTTTGATGCGTTAAGATGACTCTTTATCGCATTGAATGTTTCATCACTTAGGTGGTGCTCGATTTTACACGCATCGTCCTCTGCAACTTCATGACTGACACCAAGAGTTATAAATAATTCAGTCAATACCTTGTGTCTTAAATACATCTTCTCTGCGACATCAATTCCAAGTGGGGTGAGTGAGAGGTAGCCGTCCTTATCTACGTTGACGTAACCGCCGTTCTTGAGTAATCCGATAGCGCGGCTTACCGATGGCTTAGAGAAGCTCATATATTCACACACGTCGATAGATCGTACGTGTGGATTCGATTTTAGTAAAACGTATATCGACTCAAGGTACATCTGCCCGGATTCCTGTAAGTTCATCATAACCTCCTTGTGAATTTTAATATACGTGGTTGTGAAATTATTTGCAGAATGTGTCTATGTAATTACCTATCGCGTATTCAACAGCTTTGATTGCATCCTCGCGCGGACTTACCTCGTTTACTGCCGTCTGTTTACCCTCAAGGTTTTTATAAACCGCAAAGAAGTGACGCATCTCCTCGAATAAATGAGGTGGCAAATCGTCAATGTTTTGATATCTGTTATAATTCGGATCGTTATAAGGGATAGCTATTATCTTCTCATCCATTCTGCCGTTGTCAATCATACGAATGACGCCTATGGGATATGCTCTCACTAGGCACATAGGCTCAAGCGCCTCAGCACAAATTAAGAGCACGTCTAAGGGGTCGCCGTCGTCGGCATAGGTGCGCGGAATAAAGCCGTAGTTTGCCGGATAGTGTGTCGAGGTGTAAAGGATACGGTCGAGC
>JAZQRW010000071.1:0-7199 GCA_045629765.1 Eubacteriales bacterium | reverse complement strand
AGCCGCAAAGATGTATTACGATATGATAAGAGATGCGCATAATTCGACCGGAAAATAATTTTTTCTTGACATATTTGCTATATTTTGTTATAATGTGTAATACATGAGTTAATTATGACATAATTTAATGTGCATTATTATGCACGGAGGATTTTATGATATATCATTTTATACTCAATCCCAAATCCGGCCGAAATAAAAAGGATAGAGGCATTGAGAAGGATATTAAGTCTGCCTGCAAGGCACGCCAACTTGATTATCACATATACTATACCACCTGTCCCGGAGACGCTACCGAGTACGTACGTTCAATGGTGCGAATCTCCTCAGAACGTCAAAGATTTATTTGCGTGGGCGGCGACGGAACTATAAACGAGATTGTCAACAGTGCGCCGTGCAACCCTAATGTTGAATTCGGCGTTATTCCTAAGGGCTCTGGCAATGATTTCGTAAGAAACTTCACTAACAGAAGGCTCTTTGCGGACATTGATGCTCAAATTGACGGTAATACTGTTTCCCTCGACCTTATAAAATGTAACGATTACTACTGCGCAAATATGATAAACATAGGCTTTGACTGCGCTGTGGTAAGAGAAGCTGATAAGCTCAAAAGAATAAAATTCCTCTCCCCGGGTATTTCGTATATTTTAGGAGTGGTGGTCGTTCTGTTTAAGAAATTCGGAACGAAAATGAAGGTTATGTATGACGATGGCACAACTCTCGAGAAGGAGTTTACTCTCACCGCTATAGGCAACGGTAAATATTGCGGCGGCGGATTTAAGTCCTCTCCCAAGGCTTTACTCGATGACGGACTTATGGACGTATGCTCTATTAACAAGGTTACACGCCGTACCTTCATCTCTCTTGTTTCCTTTTATAAAAAAGGCACCTATCTTGAGAGCAAAAGGGCGCAAAAGGTAATCACCTACAGACAAGTTCCACATTTTAGAATGGAGTTTGATAATCCTTTGCCTATTTGCATTGACGGTGAAATTAAGGGCGCTAAGAACATTGATTTCAGCTGTATTAAGGACGGATTTAACTTCGTTGTTCCCAAGGGCTGCTCTATGAAGCATTCGGCAAAGGGACAGACGACAGGAAAGTCTAAATAATTCACATTTTAAGGTAACAATATGAATATTTTTAAGAAAAGACCCCTCAGTTTAATACTATGTATTATGCTGGGTGGCTTTTCTTTATTTGTAAATACATCTATCATAATACGCATTGCGAGCATGGCTATTATTGCTCTTGCACTTTATTTCTTAAAAGATACTATACGTAAGCACTGTCGCACCGCTCTTCCCTACGTCTTAATCTCCGCCTTGGCGATATCTATTGTTTTGTCTCAAATATTCACGCTTGTGTTCTATCCGAAATACAGCGAAGAAGAAGTGAGGATTGAAGGTCAAATAGTAGAAGTAAACGAATATGCCGCAAGCTACGGCATTGTAATTGAAACTACTACCATTGAATTTAAAAAGGACACACATAAGCTTTTAGCCTATGTAAGCCGCGAGGAAGTGCCATTTGTGGAAGTGTACAACTACGTGTCACTTAACGGCTGTATTACAGAAATCACTTCAAATGACCAATTTGACGCCGACATATATTATAACAGTCGCGGAATCTCTGCTACTATTGCAAACGTCACCAATTTTACTGTTCTCGGTAAAGGCGATGTCGGCATTGAATACTATATGGGTTGTTTAAGGGAGCTCGCAGCAAGAAGATTTGACAGTCTAACCGGGCCTGATACTTCGTCGTTTTTACGCGCCCTGGTGCTTGGTGATAAGAGCGACCTTGATAGTAATACTAAACTTAATTTTAAGAGAATTGGTATATCGCATATTCTTGCACTTAGCGGTATGCACTTATCTATCCTAGCTTTTGGAATTGCAAAGCTACTTTCCATCTTTAAAATACACAAGAAAATAAAGCTTTGTTTGCTAGGTGCAGTATTACTGTTTTATATGGCATTGACGGGTTTTTCATCAACTATTTGTCGAGCAGGAATTATGGTGTTATCAACTTATGCGCTGTTTCTGCTACGGTATAAATCTGATATTTTCACATCTTTGATGATTTCGATAACCCTTATCGTCATGTTTGAACCTTATGCAATATTTGATTTATCGCTTCAATTGTCCTTCTTATCAATGCTTGGTGTTATTTCGGCGACGCATCTCATCTCGCCGATTATTCCCGTTAAAAAATTCAAGCGTATTCTGTTTATAATACCCGAGTCGGTGATTATATCACTGTTTGCCAATCTCGCTATACTGCCTATTATATTTGATAAATTCGGCACGATCTCACTGCTTTCGCCCATCTCAACGCTTATGTTTGGTTGTATCTGTACATTACTGATTTATATTGGATTGCTAATTCTCTTATTTGGTAATTTTCTCTTCATGGCAGATTTTGCAGATTTAATTACAAAGGAATTGAAACGATGCATTGAAGTATTTAGCGATATGAAGTGGGCATACTCATCAATCAATTTTGATATTGTTAAGATAATTGCAATACTTGGAATACTGATGTTTATAGGCTTTATACTGGTAAAACCAAGAAACAAACGCATATATACTTCAATACTTGCTTCATTATACGTTCTTGTAATAATACTTTCAACTGTTTTTACCACGGTACAAATAAACAAGGATACTTTGAAATTTAGTACAGACTCATCGGACTCTATACTCATAAAAGCCGATGGTAAAAGCACTCTGATTTACACCGGCGGAAATTCTAACACCTCCGCATACACTACTGTCGGCTTTCTCGAAAGTGAGTATTTACTATACCTAGACTGCTTGATATTGCAAAATTACAACACTATGCTTATTGAATATGTTGAAATTCTAACCTCAAACATTAAAATAGACAAAATTCGTATTCAAAAGCCACAAAATGAATTTGAGAAGACAAAGGCTACCGAGTTAGCAAATCTTCTAAAATATTCAGGTGCTGACCTGCGCTTTTATTCTGACGAGAGTAATATAAGCTTGGGGGAGTATACGTTTACGTCAATTTATCATACACCGTATCAAAAGGACGAGAGCTCGGAGAACGTGTACACGATTACGGATATAAGCGGAAAGGTTTATACTTATGTTTCTGAGGGCACGCGCCTTGAGAATTTCTCGCAGGTTATGCGTTCTACCCACTGTCTTATAATCGGTAACTACGGTGACACCTATTCGTCGAGCTACCGTCTGATGATTAAGTGCGATAATATCAAGAAAATTATCGTTGGTTGTAATTTGCGATTTGATGAATTAACCGAGGACTATTACAAACAAAAAGGAGCTACGGTCTATTATACCGCAGCCCCGCATAATTTACTTGATTAAACGTTAAACAGGAATTCAACGACGTCACCGTCGCGCATTACGTATTCCTTGCCCTCGCTCTTAAGAAGGCCCTTTTCCTTAACCTTATTTCTGTCGCCCTCACGAACCAAATCGTCAAAGGCTACAACCTCAGCGCGAATAAATCCTCTTTCAAAATCGGAATGAATCTTGCCGGCAGCACCGGGAGCTTTCGTTCCTTTTTTGATTGTCCAGGCTCTTACCTCCTTAGGTCCTGCAGTTAAGAAGCTGATAAGACCTAAGAGCGAGTAGCTTGACTTAATAAGCTTATCAAGACCGCTCTCCTCAATGCCAAGGTCGGAAAGGAAGCTTACCTTTTCTTCTCCATCCAGCTCTGCAAGCTCAGCCTCAATTTGCGCGCTGACAGCAATAATCTCACTTGATTCGTTATCAGCATGCTCCTTGAGTCTTATGTACGCTTCATTATTGTTGTAATCTCCGCCAACCTCGTCCTCGCTGATATTAGCAACGTATATGATAGGCTTAAGCGTAAGAAGTCTAGACTCCTCAATCCATAAGAGCTCATCTTCATCAAGGGTCAAGCTCCTGACGGATTTGCCCTCCTCAAGACAAGCCTTTACCTTTTCAAGCACCGCAAGCTTCTCAAGCAGCTTCTTATCGCTCTTAGCCGCCTTAACCGTTCTGTCAATTGCTCTTTCAACAATCTCAAGGTCGGAAAGGATAAGCTCGATGTCAATAGTAGATACGTCACGAATAGGGTCAATCGAGCCTTCAACGTGAATAATATCATTATTTTCAAAGCATCTTACGACGTGAACGATAGCGTCAACCTCACGAATGTTTGCAAGAAATTTATTTCCTAAGCCCTCACCCTTTGAGGCGCCCTTAACAAGACCTGCAATATCAACAAATTCTATGACAGCGGGTGTATATTTGTCGGGATTATACATTTCGGCAAGCTTGTCCAGTCTTTTATCAGGAACTGCAACTACGCCTACGTTAGGGTCAATAGTACAGAATGGATAGTTTGCGGATTCAGCACCTGCATTAGTAAGCGCATTAAAAAGCGTGCTTTTTCCAACGTTTGGAAGTCCTACGATACCAAGTTTCATTTTATCTCCTTTGCCAATTACGGCTTCTTCGGTTAATATTAGAAGGCACTACTTAAGTAATTCGGGAGTAATGCACACGAGGTAATTATATCACATCAACTTGAATTTTTCAATAGCAATTGTATATTTTATTGAGTAATTTGTCGACTAGTGCGCACTTTCACTTGAAATTAACACGGTCAGATGGTAAAATTGTAAATAAGCTATAGAATTATCGAGATAGTAAAGCTATCAAAATTTGAAACCGATAAGACAGGAAAAACGACCGAAGAGACGCAAATCAACAATTTCTCATCCACATCTGATATAATGTTGTCAGTAAGTTAAAAATAGGAGGATACGGATTTGAATGCAATAAAGACCGTTAAGCTTGTAAAGCGCTATAAAGACGTTACCGCTGTAGATAAGCTTGATTTGGAAATACAAGAAGGCGAATTATTTTCTTTGCTCGGTGTAAACGGTGCGGGAAAAACTACGGCGATAAAAATGCTATCTTGTCTTACTATGCCAACTGAGGGCGACGCTGTCGTAGGCGGTTACAGCATAACTAAGGAGCCGTCGAAAGTAAAACGTTTGATAGGAGTCTCTCCACAAGAAACCGCAGTTGCTCCCCACCTTTCAGTTAAGGAAAACCTTGAATTGATATGCGGTATTTACGGCTTCTCCAATGAGAAAACACAAGGAAAAATCACAGAGCTTTCCAAAAGATTTGGCTTGGATACCGTGCTACAGAGAAAAGCCGATAAGCTATCGGGCGGTTACGGTAGACGTCTCAGCATCGCAATGGCACTGATATGTGAGCCCAAAATCCTCTTTTTAGATGAGCCTACGCTTGGACTCGACGTTATAGCAAGACACGAGCTGTGGCAGACCATTAGCACCTTGAAAGGGAAAATCACTATCATTCTGACGACGCACTATATGGAGGAGGCAGAAGCTCTCTCTGACCGCATAGGTATAATGAAAAGCGGTAAGCTACTTGCCGTGGGCACTGCACAAGAGCTTAAGAACAGCGTCGGAGCTGATGATTTTGAATCGGCGTTCGTTTCTATAGTAAAGGAGGGTGTGATATGAGAATGCTGACCTTTGCTAAAAGATGTACGAAGGAGATATTGCGTGACCCCATTAATCTCGGCTTTGGCTTGGGATTTCCTTTGGTGTTATTGCTACTACTCAGCGCCATACAGTCAAATATACCTGTCGATATATTTGAAATTGATACTTTGACTCCGGGTATTACCGTATTTGGATTATCATTTTTTACATTGTTCTCTGCAACCTTAGTTTCCAAGGATCGTGAGAGTGCACTATTACAAAGACTATATACAACACCTCTTACCGAATTTGAGTTTATTCTGGGGTACATGCTCCCACTTTTGCCCCTTGCCCTCAGTCAGACGCTTATCTGCTATCTCTTTGCAATCCCCTTAGGACTTAGTCTCAAGATAAATGTTATTTACGCGCTTATCGGTATAATACCCATGGCAATTTTCAATATTTCACTTGGACTTTTGTGCGGAAGTGTTTTAAACGTAAAACAGGTCGGCGGTATTTGCGGAGCGTTGCTTACTAATATTTCCGCATGGCTTTCAGGCGTGTGGTTTGATCTTTCACTCGTAGGTGGCTTCTTTGAGAAGATAGCCCACGCACTTCCCTTCCTTCACGCCGTCGAAATGGAAAAAGCGTTATTTAGCGGTGATTTTAAGCTTGCTGCTACGCATATTCTGCCACTTATTCTCTACAGCGCCTCAATAAGCGTGGGAGCGGTATTCTGTTTTCTTAGACAAATGAAAAAACAATAAGGATTACTTAAAATGAAATATAAACTTATAATCGACAAGGATGCTGAAGAAGAAATAATTGTAACCGTTCATGCGCCTTCTTCTCTCACACAACAGATAGAGAATTTAGTACGTGACTACTCCGGTACTGACTTTATTATCGGATGGTGTGATGCAGAAATGCGCAAGTTGCCATTTAATGAGATAGAGTGCGTCACAGTAATTGACAAAAAGGTCATTGCTATCGATATACAAGGCAATCATTATTCGCTAAAGGACAGACTCCGTGATTTAGAGGGCATATTACCTTCGTATTTCGTGCGCATCAACAAATCAACTCTTGCAAACGAACACCGCATTCAACGTTTCGCTGCCGTTTTCAGCGGTGGCGTAGACGCCATATTCTATTGTGGTTATAAGGAATACGTCTCAAGACGCTGCTTTGCACAAATTAGAAGGAGGTATGAAGGAATATGAGAAAGTTTACTTTGGAGTTTGTGCACCGAGGTTTAGTTGCCTTGGGGTTTGGTCCGATTGTTTTGGCAATTGTGTATTTAATATTGGAGAATACCGGTGGTGACGACACCTTAACGGTAAATCAAGTATCCGTCGGAATATTTTCGCTTTCCGCTCTCGCCTTTATTGCGGGCGGTATGAACGCAATATATCAAATTGAACGCATTCCCCTTATGCCGGCAATTCTTATACACGGCGCAATTTTGTACATTGGATATCTTGCAACCTACCTAATCAACGATTGGCTCAAATTAGGTATAATACCAATTATAGTATTCACAGCTATCTTTGTCGTTGGATATATACTAATTTGGGGTGTCATTTATTTAATGCTTAAAAGAAAAACCGCAAGACTTAACGAATTATTAAATAAACAACGAAATTCATAAAAAAGCTTTAACCCTCGCTTGCATTTTTAGCGAGGGTTACTTCTTGGAAAATTTAAGTAAAAG
>JAZQRW010000070.1:0-5299 GCA_045629765.1 Eubacteriales bacterium | reverse complement strand
CTTGCCGTAGCAGTCTTACAAAGCTCCGGGTCAAGCATCTTCTCATATCTTTGTGAAGCGTCTGTACGAAGTCCAAGTCTTGTAGTAGTCTTACGCACGTTAACGCCGTTAAAGGTCGCAGACTCAAGAAGAAGCGAGTCGGTATCGTCCTCAATCTTCGAAGCATCACCGCCCATAACGCCTGCTACAGCCACAGGTATGTCGTCTGATGTAATCATAAGCATCTGTGGGTCGATATTTCTCTCAACACCGTCAAGAGTCGTGAACTTCATATCCTCAGGGAAGGTCTGTACTTCAATCTTATCCACCTTCTTGTTATCAAAGGCGTGCATAGGCTGACCAACCTCCATCATAACGTAGTTGGTAAGGTCGGCAAGGAAGTTGATAGCACGGCTACCGCAATAGAAAAGACGAATTCTCATAGTAGCGGGAGAAACCTTGCGTGTAATATTCTCAACCTTCATAGCGGAATAACGCCACACGAGGTCAGTAGCCTTCACCTTCACCTCAACCTCGGGAAGATTATCATACTGGCTAAGGTCAATAAGCGAAAGAGGCTTCAGCTCTCTGCCCGTAATAGTAGCAAACTCACGCGCGATGCCGTAGTGGCTCCAGAGGTCAGGACGGTTGGTGAGTGACTTATTATCAACCTCGAATACAATATCGTCAATCGGGAAAATAGTCTTAATATCAGTACCGAGAGGAGCATCGCCCGCCTCAACGGTCAAATCCCAGATACCTGAGTGGTCGTCGCTGATACCAAGCTCGCTCTCAGAGCAGCACATACCGTAAGAGGTAAAGCCTGCAATAGTAGCAGGTGTAATCTTGTGTCCTTGAACAGCACCGCCGTCGGTAGCAAGAGCAACACGCATTCCCTCTCTTACGTTAGGCGCACCGCAAACGATGTCAACGATACCGCTACCCGTGTCAACTTTGAGAAGATGAAGCTTCTTGGAATTAGGATGATTTTCAACACTGACAATCTGCGCTACGATAACGCCGTATGTATCCTCACCCTTTACAAATATATCCTCTACCTCGGCAGTGGAGAGTGTGAAATTGTGAATAAGAGATTTCTTATCAAGTCCGTCAAGACATACGAAATCATTTATCCAGTTCATTGATAAAAACATATTTTCTTTACTCCTTTCCGCCTATTAGTTGGATTTAAACTGTGACAAGGACTTAAGCTTACCGCTGTTGAAGTCACGGATATCCTTGACACCGTATTTCATCATTGCAAGTCTCGTTAAGCCAAGACCGAATGCAAAGCCTGTATACTTCTCAGTATCAATACCGCCCTCAGTAAGCACGTTGGGGTGTATCATACCGCATGGGCAAAGCTCGAGCCAGCCGGAATTCTTACAAGAGGGGCAGCCCTCACCGCCACAGATAAGGCAGTTAATATCAAGCTCAAAGCCGGGCTCGACAAATGGGAAGAATCCGGGACGGAGTCTTACCTTAATATCTCTCTTGAACACCTCGGAGAGCATCGTCTTCATAAAGTAGATAAGGTTAGAGATTGAGATATTCTCATCAATCATCATACCCTCCATCTGGAAGAAGGTATTCTCGTGGCAAGCGTCGGTAGACTCGTTTCTAAAGCATCTGCCGGGAAAAATAGCACGAAGCGGCGCGCCGTACTTCTTCATAATAGCGTTCTGAGCGGCAGATGTCTGAGTCTTAAGAAGCTGACCGTTCTCAAGATAATAAGTATCCTGCATATCTCTTGCGGGGTGATGCTTAGGAATATTAAGCGCCTCAAAGCACTCGTAATCGTCAACCACCTCGGCATAGTCCTCGATAGTAAAGCCCATTGACTCAAAGATTTCCTCGCAGTCGCGCGATGCCAGCGTAATCGGGTGGTATGAGCCAAGCTCACGCTCAGCGATAAGCGATGGGTTATACTTCTTTGCACTTCTAACCTTTGCCTCAATCGCTGCCGCCTGAATAGCTGCATCAGCCTCCTTGATTTTATCCTCTACAAAGCACTTGAAGGTATTGATAAGCTGACCTGCCGCCTTCTTATCAGCAGCGTCACGGAGTCCCTGCATAAGAGTTGCAACGTGTCCCTTCTTACCAAGATATTCAATACGCAGCGCCTCTAAATCCTCTGCGCTGTAGCAATTAGAGAGCGAGCTATTAAAGCTCTCATTTAGCTCCTTAATCCTGTTTTCCATTCTATATTTCCTTTCGGGTATTACCCCTTTTTAATATCCTTTATATATTTAAGCACCGCGCTCGGCACAAGCTCAGATACGTCCTCACCGCGCGAGAGCCTGTCCCTTACAAGCGTTGAGCTGATATGCTCATATTTACTATCGCACTTGATAAGCCTCGTATCAAAGCCGCCGTGCTTCTTATTATAATCCGCCTGGAAATTCTCCCATTCAAGATCAGAGTCATTTCTATATCCCTTAACGATACTATCAATCCCATGCTCACGCATATAGTCCACAACTCGTCCAAGCGAGAACGAAACGAGAACGTTATCAAGATGCTCCGTGGCAAGCTGCATCATATTTACTCTGTCATCAAGGCTAAAGGTATATTTCTTCTCGTCATTGATAAAAGCAACGACGTATACCTCGTCCTCGCATCTTGCCGCCTCTTCTATGATAGCAAGATGTCCTACAGTGATAGGATCGTAGCTTCCGGGTATAATAACGCTCATTATTGCCTCCGACAAGGATAATCTATTTAAATATTATATATCAACGCGTTTTATTTGTCAATATATTTTAAATATTTGCATTATCCCTTATAAATCAATATATTCAGCGCGGTTTTCTTACCGTAATTTTGGCTCTTCATAACCTCAAATTTGCTCATCAGCTCGCTCTCGAAATCAAACTGCTCGCTTCCGCTCTCCATAACTACGATAGCACCCTTAATAATCATATCGTACTTAACGAGCGAAGAAAGCGCCTCTGTACAGCACTCAAGAGCATAAGGTGGGTCAATGAACACAAGGTCAAATTTCTCCCTGCCCGATGCCTTACGCATATAATTTCTGTAATCGCTGACAGAGAAGCGTGAGGCAGGGGTAAAGTTAAGACTCGCAGCGTTCTTCTTAACAATGTCCATAGCCTCTCTTGACATATCAACGAACGTAACCGACTGCGCCCCACGCGAGAGCGCCTCAAGCCCCAGCTGTCCTGAGCCTGCAAACAAATCAAGCACGCGCCTATCCTCTATATCAAACTGAATAGAGGAGAACATTGCCCCCTTAATTCTGTCAGAGGTGGGGCGTGTAGCCTCGCCCTCGAGTGTGATTAGCTTCTTTCCCTTTGCGCTACCCGTAATAATTCTTAGCATTATGCTTCCTCACTGTTTTTTGTGATAGTATTTGTATATTTCCTCGGCATCCTTCTGACTAATGCCGCCAACCGATAGCAGTTCGTCCACACTTGACGTGCGAATTTTACCAAGCGGCATGGCTCTTAACAGCTTCCTTGCCTTAGCAGGACCGATGCCTTGTATGCTTTCCAAAGAAGAGTGTGTTAAGCTCTTTCTTTTTTGTCCCATTGTGTTCTTGACAGCAAATCTATGCGCTTCTTCCTGAATATTGTAAACAAAAGTATACACTCCAAGCTCATGTGCAATGGAAATCTCGTTTTCTCCGTCTGTAAGAGCACGTGTTTTATGGTAATCATCCTTAACCATTCCAAACAAAGGAACTTCAATATCGTATTCTCTAAAAACCTCTTTTGCGACGTTCACATGTCCTACTCCACCGTCCACCAAAACCACATCAGGAAGATTTGAGAGTGACAAGCTTGCATCACCAATATGACTAAGCCTTCTTGTCAACGCCTCGCGCATTGAGGCGTAATCGTCACGTCCTTTGACAGTCTTTATGTTAAATATGCGATAATCGCTCTTCTTGAGCTTACCCTCATTCCAGACCACCATTGAGGCAGTTATGTTTTCGTTACCAATATTGGATATATCGTAAGCCTCAATGCGCTTAGGAACTCTACTAAGTCCAAGAAGCTCGGTAAGCCTTTTGACGTTCTTATCCTCGCGCTCACCCTCGAGCACGTACTGCCTCGCGGACTCCTTAGCGTTGTCAAGTGCCATCTGACACAAGGCTCTTCCATCACCTCTTTCGGGCATCCTAATTTTTACCTTGTAGGACGTGTTAAGAGAAAGGTACTCCGAGAGCAGCTCGGCATCCTCATCACCAAGCTCGAAGCCAAGCATAATCTCTCTTGGTATATTGCCTGCCGTATCGTAATAATCCACTATCAAGGAGAGTGCATCTTCACCTGTTGTAAGCTCACTCTGCGAGAGTATAAACTCATTTTTATTTATCAAGGCGCCCGAACGAATTGTAAGAAGTGCCAAAACGCCGACTGTGTCCGACGTATAAATCGCAAACACATCGCGGCTCACCTTAGCATCGGCAACCACCTTTTGCTTGTCCGTCAATCTCTCAAGCGCTCTAATGCTATCGCGTAGCGCAGCGGCGCGCTCAAACTCCATATTATCAGAGGCGGCAAGCATATCGGCATTAAGCATATCAAGAGTTGCCTTGGTATTACCGTCAAGCACTGCCAAAGCACATTTTATAAGCGCTTGATAATCTTCAGCGGAAACCTTTCCCGTGCATGGTGCAACGCATCTTCCCATATCCTTATAAAGACACGGTCTTTTCTTCCCTATATCACGCGGAAATTGTCTGGTACACGTGGCAAGTCCGAAAATTTTCGACAACGTTTCCACGGCGGCGTAAGCAAGTGCCGTGCTTTGATAGGGACCGAAATACCGCCCCCTATCGCTCTTTCTTTCTCGCGTGACTATAATTTTGGGGTATTCGTCCGCCGTAACCTTTATGTAAGGATAAGATTTCGCGTCCTTGAGCTTGATATTATATTTCGGGGAGTGCTTTTTTATCAGCACGTTTTCAAGTGCTAACGCTTCAATCTCCGTGCCGCATACAATGTAATCAAAATCTCTGACAAGGCTAACCATTCTCGCGGTTTTCACCGTATGGTTATTGCTGGTAAAATAGGTGGTAACTCTATTCTTCAGCTTCTTAGACTTGCCGACGTAGATAACGTTGCCGTCAGCGTCCTTCATAATATACACGCCTGCCGACTCGGGCAAGGAATTCGCCTTATTGCGCAATCTTTCAAGTATATTCATACGGAGCTATCACCTCATTTCTTTAAAAATCAGCAGCAGGCATTGCGCCCGCTTCGTGTAAACTTAATTTGTCAAAAAATAATAAATGGGCTGAGAATTTGCAAAGCACACAAAAGGATATAGCTATCCTCTACCGCACGAAAATCAT
>JAZQRW010000069.1:0-11401 GCA_045629765.1 Eubacteriales bacterium | reverse complement strand
TTTAAGAAAGTCAACGGTAAGCAGGGTATTGTAGTATGTAACTCAGGTGACGGCTCAATGGCACGCGGTCCTGTTTGGGAAGCTATGAACTTTGCCGCAATGGATCAGTTCCACACATTATGGGAAAGCCATCAGGGCGGTATGCCTATCCTTTACAATGTGTTCAATAACTCTTACGGTATGGGCGACCAGACAAGAGGCGAAACAATGGGTTACGATATGCTTGCACGTATCGGCTCAGGTGTTAGCCCCACACAGTTCCACGCTGAGCGTATCAACGGCTTCAATCCTCTTGCAGTTATTGACGCAATGGAGAGAAAGCTTAAGATTCTTCGTAAGGGCGAGGGTCCTGTTCTTCTTGATACTCTTACTTACCGTTATTCCGGTCACTCAACCTCCGACCAGAACGCTTATCGTACCAAGGAAGAGATCGATGCATGGCGTGAGATTGACCCGATTATCACATATCGTAAGGGTCTTGTTGAGGCAGGTGTTGCCGGTGATACCAAGCTTGATGATATTCTTGCTGAGACAGCAGAGCGTATGACGCTTATTTGTAAGGCGGCTTCCGATCCTGAAATCAGCCCATACGTTGACTTCCGTAAGGATCCTGCAGTTGTTGAGCGCCTTATGTTCTCTAACCAGAAGGTTGAGAAGCTTGATGACCGTGAGCCTGAGGTAAATATGCCTCTTTCTGAGGTTCCTGCATACAAGAAGATTAAGGAGAAGGAGCGTTGTCCTATCGTTGACGGCAAGCCTGTTTCCAAGATGAAGCTCTTTAACCTTCGTGATGCTCTTTCCGAGGTTATTTATGATAGATTCTACGAGGATCCTACACTTATTGCTTACGGCGAGGACTGTCGTGACTGGGGTGGAGCATTTGCCGTTTACCGCGGTATGATGGATGCATTCCCACACAGCCGTTTGTTCAACTCTCCTATCGCTGAGGCTGCTATCGTAGGTACTGCTGTTGGTTACGCAGTTTCCGGTGGTCGTGCACTCGTTGAGCTTATGTACGCTGACTTTATCGGTTGTGCAGGTGACGAGATATTCAACCAGATGTCTAAGTGGCAGGCAATGAGCGCAGGTATTCTTAAGATGCCCGTCGTTCTTCGTGTTTCCGTAGGCTCTAAGTACGGCGCACAGCATAGCCAGGACTGGACCGCGCTTTGCGCACATATCGCCAGTCTTAAGGTCTGCTTCCCCGCAACTCCTTGGGAGGCTAAGGGTCTTATGGAGTCTGCTCTTAAGGGCACTGACCCCGTTGTATTCTTTGAGAGCCAGAGAATTTACGACGTTGGTGAGCAGTTCCACGAGGGTGGAGTTCCCGCTGAGCGTTACGAGATAGAATTTGGTGATACCAACAAGGTTCTCGACGGTAAGGACGTTACTATTCTTACTATCGGTGCTACTCTTTACCGTGCAGTTGACGCTGCAAAGCAGCTCTCCGAGAAGTACGGTATGGAGGCTGATATTATCAACATTCACTCACTCGTTCCTCTTGATTATACTAAGATTATCGAGTCTGTTAAGAAGACCGGCCGCGTAGTTCTCGTTTCCGACGCTTGTGCAAGAGGCTCGTTCATGAACGACGTTGCTAAGAACATCACGGAGCTTTGCTTCGACGACCTTGATGCACCTCCAGTAGTTGTTGGTGCACGTAACTGGATCACACCTCCCTTTGAGTTTGACCAGTTCTTCTTCCCACAAGCTTCTTGGATTATCGATGCAATCCACGAGAAGCTCGTACCCCTTCCCGGACACACTGTTCAGGACGGCTGTACTGAGGCTGAGGCAATTCGCCGCGCTAAAGAGGGCGTATAATTGATTGTACTGTCGCATTTAGACAGAATTAAATAAAAAAACGGCAGAAGCATTGTCACAAGCAGTGCTTCTGTCGTTCTTTATATGATTCTTAATAAAAGTGCTGATTTTTTAGGTTAAAAGGTCGTCTTTATCCGATTCCGTAACACAATCCTTGCTTTTGTCGTGGCGAAGCATACCGATAAATATTGAGATAAGACTAAGCGTCTCGCATATTATTGCACCGACGGATAAGTAATAGATATTATAGATAAGCCAAGCGGGCGAGGAGATTAGTCCAAGCATACGTACCTTTGACGAATTCTCAAACATAAATCCAACCGAAAGAGCCGTCATACCAACAACGGGGAGTAGCTCAATTACAAAATTGATAAACCTCGGTTCTGTGCCGAAAACGGTAAAGTTAAGCACGTAAATAGCAACGTAGATGACAATAAAGCCTGCGAGCCACGCCGGGTGCGACATTTTAAGCTTATCCGAGAAAAGAAACATTACCGCACGCACGACGGCAATTATGTTAAGAATAGCGCCAATCGTTGCTCCGAGCAGGAAAAAGCTTATAGCAAAAAGCGTTCCGCCTAAAAGTTGAAATAGGAGAAGAGATTTTTGGTTCTTATTTTGATAGGAAAGAATATTGCATCCCATAGCGGCAACGCTTATTATCTGCCCTATAATTTCATGTGGTTCCATAATTACTCCGCGTTATGAATGATTATTATTTAAGAAGTTCGTTTATTGGTGTTTTTGCCTTTATTTTTGAATAGAAAGCGTCAATGGATTTTGCCGCGCGAGTGTCCTTAGCAATTCCGCAATATGTACTGAGTGCGTGGAATACTCCGTTATTCTTTGCATCCTCGGCAACCTCAACAGAGGAATCATCGCTAAGAGGTGCGAAATGAAGTCCTGCGGCAATTGCTGCTAAAATGCAGTCAGCCTTAATTCCGTGCTTCTCACAAAGAAGAAGGGTGCCGACAAGACGGTCGTTTTCAGCGAGCTTACGCTTGGTATCTTTACCTACTCGCTCAACGGTGTCTCCGAGAAGCTTGTTCTCGAAGCGCTCGATAAGATTTGCAGAGAAGGATGCAAGCTCCTCAAGAGGAACGCCGTATTCAAGGTGAAGCGCACCCGATGCAACAGACAGCGCGTCTATGGCAAGAGCGCGGATATCAGGATCCTTAATTGCCTCCCAAATGTACGTATATCCGCGAAGAGCGCCGAAATATGCGGTGAGCGCATGGCTCATATTATGCATAAACAGCTTTCTGCGAATAAAGAAATCAAAGGGTGCGAAGGGTACCATGTTTTTAATATCTGGAATTTCACCCTTGAAGGCGTTTTTATCAACGGGCAATTCACAGTATGGCTCAACGCATACTGCAAGAGGATTTTTCTCGGCAATTTCCTTGGGAGTTGCGGGAACCATTCGTCCGATGGACGGCTCAACAAGAGCTATGTGAGAGTCGAAATATTTGCACTCCTGCTCAGTGAGATTTGCCTTTACAAGACCGGCAAAATACTTGTCAGCCTCGATCATATTTTCGCAAATTATAACGTTAAGAGGTGCTTCAATACCCTTTTCCATTCTGCGACGTACACCGCATGCAAAGGGCGCGGCAATAAATTTCAAAATGTTAACGCCTACAGCCGTTGCCATAATATCCGCTTCTGCCATCGCCTCTGCAATAGCCTCGTTATCTCGTCCGTTTACACCGTGCACGCCTGTTACGAGATACTCGCGGTAACCGTCGTTTTCTGTGATGTATATAGGATAACAGCCGTCCTCGTTGAGCTTATCTATTACTGCCATATTAACGTCGATATAAGAAATTTCGTATCCTGACATGTGGAACAGCTGACCGATAAAGCCACGGCCTATATTTCCTGCGCCGTACATAAGAGCCTTTTTCATAAATCATTACCTCCAAAGATAAATATTACTTCTGCATAGACTCACCTTGAGTCAAATTTGAGTTTAGAAACATTATATCACAAAGGAAGTGAAAAAACAATACTTTAGTGCAAGTTTTGTGTATTTCGAAGGGAATAAATAATTTAAGTTTGCGATTGACATTTTTTTAAAAAGATGTTATAATTCTTATGTTATTAAGACGGCGTAAGACAATTCGTTTTATTGCTTTTACTATAAGGAGAAAAAATGAAAACAAAAGCAGTCCGTATATACGGTGAAAATGACATACGTTTCGAGGAATTTGAGCTTCCTGAAATGCAGGATGATGAGATACTTGCAAAGGTAATTTCAGATAGCGTTTGCATGTCCACGCATAAGGCGGTTCTTCAGGGAGCAAAGCACGCGCGCGTACCCAATGATATTGCGGAAAACCCCACTATAATCGGACATGAGTTTTGCGGCGAGATTCTTGCTGTCGGAAAAAAATGGCAGGATAAATTCAAGCCAGGTGACGGATTTGCTATTCAGCCCGCAATCGGATGGCAGGGTAAACTTGACGCTCCCGGTTATTCTTATCGCTTCGTTGGAGGTAACTCACAGTACGTTATCATTCCTAACGAGGTTATGGAGTGCGAATGCCTTCTTCGCTACGATAGTGACACTTATTTTTACGGCTCATTGGCTGAGCCGGTTTCCTGCGTGGTTGCGGGTTATCATACCAACTACCATACCAACAACTCAACTCACCTGCACACTATGGGTATCGTTGAGGGAGGTAACACCATTCTTATGGCAGCTGCAGGCCCTATGGGACTCGGTGCTATTGACTACGCAATACATTGTAACAGAAAGCCATCGCTTCTTGTGGTTACGGATATAGACAACAACCGTCTTGCCCGTGCGGCGTCTATTATGACCGTCGAGGAAGCCGAGAAGAACGGAGTTAAGCTCGTATACGTCAATACGAATGAGGTTGAAAACGCACACGATTATCTTATGGAGCTTACCGGTGGTAAGGGTTATGACGATGCTTTCGTGTACGCACCCGTAAAGCCTGTTGTAGAGCTTGCAGACAGCGTGCTTGGCTTTGACGGCTGTCTTAACTTCTTTGCAGGACCTACTAACCCGACATTTTCGGCTATGTTTAACTTCTATAACGTGCATTATAACTTTACGCACATTTGCGGTAATTCCGGCGGTAATACTGCTGATATGATTGAATCTATCGAGATGATGAACGACGGACGCCTTAATCCCACTGCGATGATTACTCACATTGGCGGTCTTGATGCGGTTATCGATACGGTTATAAATCTTGATAAGATTCCGGGTGGAAAGAAGCTTATTTACAACTTTATTTCCATGCCGCTTGTTGCTCTTGACGACCTTGCAGAGCTTGGTAAGGACAACGAGCTTTACAGAGAGCTTGCAAAGCTTGTAGAGAAGAATAACGGTATGTGGAGTGCCGAAGCAGAAAAGTATCTGCTTGCAAATGCAAAGCCTATTTGATTTTAAAATACGTGATTATGCATAGTTCTTGATAAAATATTGTGGTATATCTACAAAAAAATATTTAAGAAAAATGTAAAAATTCTCTTTACAAATAAAAAAACTGGTAGTATAATGATAGTGGATATTTATTTTTTCGTATAAGGAGAAAAATATGAAGTTAATTATCAAAGACAATTATGATGCTATGAGTGAATGGGCTGCTCAGCATATCGCTAACGCTATCAACGCTCATAAAGAAGACCGTCCGTTCGTTCTTGGTTTGCCTACAGGCTCTTCTCCTCTCGGTGTTTACAAAAGACTTATCGAGATGAATAAGGCAGGTAAGGTTACTTTTAAGAACGTTGTTACATTCAATATGGATGAGTACGTTGGCCTTCCCAGAGAGCATGACCAGAGCTACTGGTATTTCATGCACGACAATTTCTTTAACCACATCGATATTCCCGCTGAAAACATTAACATTCTTAACGGTATGGCTGAGGATCTTGAGGCAGAGTGTCAGAGATACGAGGATAAGATTGCTTCCTACGGTGGCATTGATCTTTTCATGGGTGGTAGCGGTGTTGACGGACACATTGCATTCAACGAGCCATTTACCTCTCTTACTTCAAGAACAGGCGTTCGTGCTTTGACTGAGGATACTATCATCGTTAACTCTCGTTTCTTCGGCAATGACGTAAACAAGGTTCCTAAGACCGCTCTTTCCGTTGGCGTTGCAACCGTTTGTGATTCTAAGCAGGTTATGCTTCTTATCAGCGGTCATAACAAGGCTCGCGCGCTTCGTCACTGTGTAGAGGGCGGTGTGGATCACGCTTGGACTATCAGCGCACTTCAGCTTCACAAGGACGGCATCATTGCTTGTGATGAGGCAGCTTGCGGAGAACTCAAGGTTGATACATACAAATACTTCAAGGAAATTTACAAAAACGAGAAGTAATATTTTCGATATAGCGATATAGTAAAAACGAGATAGACGTTGCATCACTTTGCAATATCTACCTCGTTTTTTGTTTTATTTTACCTTAAGTATTAAAGAGTACCCTTTGAGCCAAGAACGTTAACGATCTTGTGAGCTACCATCTTCTTAACCTCTGCTCTTGCAACCTTGAGATATTCTCTGGGGTCGAATGCCTCAGGCTTCTCCGCAAATACGCGGCGGATACCTGCAGTCATAGCAAGACGGATATCGGAGTCAATGTTGATTTTGCACACAGCCATCTTAGCTGCACGTCTTAACTGCTCCTCAGGAATACCAACAGCATCAGGAAGCTTGCCGCCCAAAGCGTTGATTTCGGAAACACACTCGTGAGCAACGCTGGATGCACCGTGAAGAACGATGGGGAAACCGGGAAGACGCTTGCCAACCTCTTCGAGAATGTCAAATCTGAGTGGAGGAGGAACAAGAACGCCGTGCTCGTTTCTTGTGCACTGCTTAGCGGTAAACTTGTATGCTCCGTGTGAAGTACCGATAGAGATAGCGAGAGAGTCAACTCCCGTTCTGGTTACGAACTCCTCAACCTCCTCGGGCTTTGTGTAAGAGGAGTGCTCTGCAACTACGTCGTCCTCAACACCTGCAAGAACGCCAAGCTCGCCCTCAACAACTACGCCGTGAGCGTGAGCATATTCAACTACCTTCTTGGTAAGAGCAATGTTATCCTCAAAGGAATGATGAGAGCCGTCAATCATAACTGATGTAAATCCGCCGTCAATGCATGACTTACAAACGTCAAAATCTGCACCGTGGTCAAGGTGAAGAGCAAAGTCAACGCCGCTATCCTCGGCAGCAGCCTTAGCGAGCGCCATAAGGTATGCGTGCTTAGCATACTTTCTTGCTCCTGCGGAAACTTGAAGAATAACCGGAGATCTTTCCTCTGCTGCAGCCTCGGTGATTGCCTGGATTATCTCCATATTGTTAATATTAAAAGCGCCGATAGCGTAACCGCCCTCGTAAGCCTTTTTGAACATTTCTGTTGTTGTGACAAGTGCCATTTTAATTCTCCTTGTTTTTACTCTAAAATATATTTTATACTTTTTTTATTCAAAAATCAAGCCTTGTTTTTTAAAAAATTAAATCAAAGCTACTAAATTCTATAAACCTCAGAGGGATTTATATCACCGTAGCCGGCTTCGTGTAGAATTTTGACTGCTGTTTCGGAATCGTCGGTACGAATTATCATAATAGCTTTTCCACTCAGTCTGCCGACACATGCGTACATATATTCTACGTTAATTCCCGCTTTAGAGAGAATGTGTAAAATACCGCCTGCACCTCCCGGAGCATCATTCATAGCTATTGCGACGACCTCCGAGATGCGAACTATTACACCGCTGTTGTAGAGTACATCTCTTGCAAGATCAGGTTGGTCAACGATTAAACGGAGAATGCCGAATTCGGCAGTATCAGCTAAAGTCAGCGCACTGATATTGATGCCATTTTGAGCTAACGTGTCCGTAGCAGCACAAAGGCGTCCGGGTTTATTCTCGAGAAAAACAGAAAGCTGTCTTACTATCATCATGTTTTTTTATCTCCCTCCAATTAAATCTTACCTTTACGATTATCGATAACACGCTTAGCCTTACCATCGGAGCGAACTATCGACTTGGGGTTAACAAGGTGTACCTTTGCAGAAATTCCAAGCATAGAGCGAAGGTTCTCTGTTATTGTTCGTTCAAGCTTTTCTATGGATTTGACATCATCCGAGAAGAACGCCTCACTCATTTCAACGTTGACGTCAAAGGTATCAGTGTTGTTGACACGGTCAAGAACAATCTGGTAGTTAGGAGTTATCTGCTCTCCGCTTACTTTTAGAAGTACCTCTTCAATTTGAGAGGGGAATACGTTGACACCTCGGATAATAAGCATATCGTCCGTACGCCCGGAAGGCTTGTTCATACGAATATGAGTTCTGCCACACGCACATGGCTCATCTGTAAGCGAGCATATATCGCGTGTGCGGTAACGGAGAATAGGGAAGCCCTCCTTTGTAATTGTAGAGAAAACAAGCTCGCCGGTAGCACCAATAGGCAGAACCTCACCTGTGTCGGGATCAATTATCTCTGGGATAAAGTGATCTTCCCAAACGTGCATGCCGCATTGATGCTCACACTCTCCGGAGACACCCGGGCCGAGTATCTCGGACAGGCCGTAGATATCGTATGCCTTTAGTCCGAGTGCTTCTTCGATTTTGAGTCTCATATCGTTAGACCAAGGCTCTGCACCGAAAATTCCAACCTTAAGCTTGAGTTGATCCTTAACACCGAGCCTTTGTACCTCTTCTCCAAGATACATGGCATAGGATGGAGTACAGCAAAGGACGGTGGATTCAAAATCAATCATGGTTTGAATTTGAAGTGCGGTATTTCCCGATGATATCGGAATAACTGTAGCACCAATTTTCTCAGCACCGCCGTGAGCGCCGAGTCCACCTGTAAACAAACCGTATCCGTAAGCAATTTGCACGATAGACGTATCATCTATTCCAAGCCCAATCATCATACGCGACACGCATTCCGCCCACATGTCAAGGTCGTTCTTGGTATATCCAACAACGATACGCTTACCGGTAGTGCCTGAGGACGCGTGAACTCTTGCGATATTCTTGAGTGGCTCTGCAAATAAACCGTAGGGGTAATAATCTCTTAAATCGCTCTTATATGAGAAGGGAATTCGATGAAGATCCTCAACGCCTCGAATATCCGACGGTTTAATACCTTTGGAATCCATACGATTGCGAAAGCATTCTACTTTGTCATACATACGAGCAACTTGGGCAACCAGCCTTTCTGATTGCAGCTTTTTCAGTTGCTCACGGGGCATACATTCTATTTCCGGAGAGTGGATAGGCATATAATTAACTTCCTTTTCAACTATGCACTAAATAAATTATTTTGATTTTTTCTTTAAGTTTAATATAACACCGAGCGCTACCGATAAAAGCGCGGCAAGCATTACTTGATACTCCGATGGGAGCAGGAAGGTGACTGTGTGCGCCGGTATCCAGAAGATTGGTACTGTTTTAAAGATTGTGAATGATACGAACCTCTTCCAATCCACCGCATCGATAACCTCGGAGAGCTTTACGCCGTTTCCTTTTTGAGCGCGCAGGGCAAGATAAGTATCTGAGCATTTGTGAACCGCCATAAACGTAGGGCCAAAGGTAAGATTCATAGTTGCGGCAGTAGCGAAGGCACGCAAAAGCTTGTAGCCGATAGAGCTTGTGTCAAGCTTGCCTCCCGGCAATAGCCCTGCTTCCATCATAGCGCCGGAGCCGAGGAAGAATATCTTCATCATGTAAGTAATCCAAATACCGATAATTCCCCAAATAACAATACGTGCGATAAGATATGAGGGCTTTGCAAATTTACCTGATGCCATTTTTATTGCTATAAGCTCGCCTGACGTTGCCAATAGCGCAAATTTTACGAATCCCATAATGTATGGATGGGATGCTGAGAGCGTTTCAAATATCTCGCGTGTTGCGGGAATAATGAGAACTGCGGCGAATAGCGAAAATACCGAGATAACAAAGACGAGCATTGCTGCGCCGTAAGTTCTTTCGCTGTTAGTCATGTTTCTTCTCCTTAACGTGCTTGATAGCCAAGCTCAAAAGCCTTGATGTTAATATCAAGGAATTTGCCGGGCACTGTATCACGTATTGTGTCTATCCATATTTCATATGGAATATTCGTGCTCTTTGCCATAACTCCGATAAGCACAACGTTTACAGCCTTAAGGCTACCAGCCTCTTTGGCGAGCGCAAGAGCATCTACAACAGTTGTATTTACCTTTGCAGAAAGCTTGTTCGCTATGTTTTCGGGATACTGTGCGGCTCCCGTAATAACGGGCATAGGATTTATGCATTGATTGTTAACAATGAGTCTGCCGTCGCACTTTAGCGCAGGTAATGCGCGATATGCCTCAAGTAATTCAAAGGCAAGCACGATATCAGCTTCGCCGTTATCGATGATTGGGGAGTGAACCTTATCTCCGTATTTAACGTACGTAACAACGCTTCCGCCTCTTTGACTCATTCCGTGAACCTCGGATACCTTAACGTCATATCCCATGCGTATGACTGCATTGCCGAGAATACGGCTGGCAAGCAAAGTGCCCTGACCACCGACACCGACAATCATAATATTAGTTGTTTTGTTCATAGTCAAGCACCTCCTTTAGTCTACCTTTTTAATTGCACCAAACGGGCAAACTCCAATGCAAAGGCCACAGCCGTTACACTGTGTTGCGTCAATATGTACCGTACCGTCAGAGTTAACGCTGATAGCGGGACAGCCAAGCTTCATACAAAGCTTGCACTTGCGACATTCATCGGTGATTTTGCAATGTCCTTCAAATTTCACGGATTTGAGAAGTGCGCACGGACGCTGTGCGATAATTACCGAGACGTCATCGCGCGCGGTTTCCTCGCGTACAACCGCTTCAAAGGTCTTAAGGTCAAACGGATCGCAGATTGTGACGTGCTCGATTCCGAGCGCGCCGCACAGCTTGACAAGGTCAACCTGACGAGTTGCCTCACCGCGAATTGTCTTACCTGTCGTGGGGTTGTCTTGATGTCCCGTCATACCTGTAATGGAGTTGTCGAGAATAATAACCGTATTAGCACCTTTATTGTAAACTATGTCCGAAAGACCCGTAATACCTGAATGAATAAAGGTTGAGTCACCAATAACAGATACGAGCTTTTTGTTAAACTCGGGGCCCTGCACCTTTGCCATGCCGTGTGCGGCGCTTATTGACGCGCCCATACAGATAGTAGTATCTACCGATGCAAGCGGAGCTACTGCTCCAAGCGTGTAGCAGCCGATATCACCCGAAACGGTAAGACCGAGCTTCTTAAGCACATAGAACGTTCCTCTGTGAGGACAGCCGGGACACAGCACCGGCGGACGGTTTGGAATCGTTTCATCAACTTTTATGTAATTTTTCTCATTATCGCCGAGAATGGTCGAGCGTATCATAGACGGTGTATATTCACCGAGCATTGTGAAAAGCTCCTTGCCGCATACGTCTATTCCAAGCGCACGGCACTCGTTCTCAATAAATGGGTCAAGCTCTTCAATAACGTAGACCTTCTCACATGATGCGGCAAAATCGCGAAGAAGCGCGGTGGGAAGCGGCCATACCATACCAAGCTTAAG
>JAZQRW010000068.1:0-2089 GCA_045629765.1 Eubacteriales bacterium | reverse complement strand
AAAACACTCGGATTGAGCTTGGCGTTTTTGTTGTCGTCAAACTCTAAAATTGGATATAGATTTTTTGTCATCATAATATATACCTCCTTTATGATGTGAAGTTTATTTTTTGAAAATCGGGTAGGAGGCGGTGATTGACCGCCGACCTCCCACACCACCGTGCGTACCGATCGGTACACGGCGGTTCAATCATAAATAATGCAGAGACTTGTATGCCTCGGATATGTCATAATATCCACGGTGTGCAAGTCTTTTGTTTGTTATGGTGTGTGTAAGTATTCCGCTTCCTGCCACAGCCCAATAGCCTTTACGGGTGTTTCCGTTTCGATATGCCACCCACTCGGGCGTTCCTAATTTCATTAGGTTTGCTACCCTTGTTCTTGGCAACTTCCACTGCTTCCAGATATACATCCGTATTCTTCTGCGAAGCCATTCATTCCAAGCATCGATTTCGTTCTTCATATCCGCAATTCCGTAATATCCAAGCCACCCTTGCATAAATACCTTGATGTTTTGAAAGACGGTATCAAGCTTTCTGCCTTGGCTTCGGGAAGTCAACCTTTTAAGCTTTTCTTTGGCTTTCTTCTTGGATTTTGCGTGAACTCGGATATATGCACCTCTCCTGTTCCTTCCCATCGCAAATCCAAGAAACCGAAATTTCGGATTGAATACACACTGACTGCTCGGCTCTTTTCGGTATTTACCTTGAGTTTTAACTTCTTCTCAAGATATTCCGTACTTGTGCCGAGCAATCTTTCTGCCGCACGGATACTCTTTGCCAAAAGCAGAATATCGTCCGCATACCGTATGACCTTTACACCTCTGCCCTCAAATTCTTTATCGAATTTGTCAAGATAGATATTGGCAAGCAACGGAGAAAGATTTCCGCCTTGCGGAGAGCCTTCTTCCGTTTTCATCACAATGCCGTTTTCCATCACTCCGCTTTTCAGATATTTCTTGATAAGGTCTATTAACCTTTTATCCTTAATATCTTGACGAATCATATTCATTAAAAGTTCATGGCATAGTGTGTCAAAATATTTAGACAAATCGAGACATACTGCATATTTGTAGCCTTCATCTGCCCATTCTTTCACTTTCAGGATTGCGTCTTTTGCACTTCTATTCGGTCTGTAGCCATAACTTCCGTCTGAAAATTTCGGCTCGTATATTGGAGTTAATACCTGTGCTATTGCTTGCTGGATCATTCGGTCAATGACAGTTGGTATTCCCAACTGTCTTACACCGCCATTGTCTTTGGGAATTTCTACTCTGCGCACGGGAGACGGTTTGTATTTACCGTTTCTTATGCTTTCGAGCAGTTCATCCCTATGTTCTTTCAGCCACGGAAGTGCTTCGTCTACAGTCATTCCGTCTACTCCGCTTGCTCCCTTGTTGGCTTTTACTCGCTTGTATGCTTTGTTCAGATTATCTCTGTCAAGCACCTTTTCAAGCAAATCTGCACCGTCTCTTTCTTCTGCCTTTTGAGTTTCGGCACTATACGCTTCTGCATACTCTTTGTGTTCCACACCATCCTTTTGCAGGAAGCCACCTTTCTCGATGTATTCTGTTTTCATCATACCGACCTCCTTCAGCCGTTTACTTAAGACTTATGATTGTTCGGTCCTTCCCAAGTTTTTTCCCCTTGGTACTATGACCTCTGCTGACTTCTTGCAGTTCGTTGTTACTACGGATTTTTTTCCGTCTGCAAGACCTCCTCGGGTAAGCACAAACACTTTCACCTCGTGTGTCTGCTGTATTTACGCCTTGAGATTCGGGCAGTATCGGACTTCGTTTTGGTTAGGAAACTCATCCGTCTCAAGTACGCCTTATATACAGTTTCTATTCGTCAGACCGAGATTTTGCCCGCAGGGACACTTTTCAGTCCCCACATCCGACTTCCTTCAGATTCCACCTCACGGTGGACACCCTTGTCTTCGGCTAACAGTTCCTACTGCCAAGTCTGTAGCGGACTTTCACCGCCAAGTGATTGCGCATGCCGAGCGCACTAACCAAAAGGCTTGTCTGAAAACGTGTTTCCAGAGAATCCTTTTTTTATTTTTAAGTTCTGATTTATTTCTTCGTAATC
>JAZQRW010000067.1:0-11579 GCA_045629765.1 Eubacteriales bacterium | reverse complement strand
TGGAAGGACGTTGGTACTATTTCGTCGCTTTGGGAGGCTAATATGGACCTTATCGGTGACGAGCCGGTGCTTAAAATGTCTAATAATGAATTTAAAATTTATTCAAGAAACTTTGCGCGTCCGCCACAGGTAATTGGTAAGAAGTCGAGTGTTACAAGCTCGCTGGTTTCCGAGGGGTGCGTAATCAACGGTACGGTTATCAATTCCATTCTTTCGGGCGGAGTAGTTATTGACGAGGGCGCGATTGTTAAGGATTCGGTCATTATGGACGACGTACATATCAGTCGTGGTGCAAAGGTCTATTCTGCTATTATTGATTCTGATGCAGTCGTCGGACCGGATGCTACGGTTGGTATTAAAGATGCCGATAAGGATAATATCACGGTCGTCGCAAAGGGAAGTGTAATTGCACTTAACAAGACTAAAAAGAAAGGCGAGGTATAATTATGGCTATCAGTGCAGCTGGAATTATCTTTTCTAACTTAAACGATTCAACACTGTCACGTCTTACGGGTGACAGAACCGTCGCCGCTATCCCCTTTGCTTGTAGATACAGATTGGTTGACTTTTGCCTTTCCAATTTAATCAACGCCAATATTTCAAACGTTAATATTGTTGCCAACTATAACTACCGTTCATTGCTTGAGCATATCGGTAGCGGTAAGGATTGGGATTTGGCGAGAAGAAAGGGCGGTATCAACATAATCTCTCCGTATCAGACGGCGTATACCTCAGGCTTTAAGCTTTTTGAAACTCGTATGCAGGCGCTTGTCAGTATGCGTGAGTATATTGACGAGATGAAGGAAGAATACGTAGTTTTAATGGATACGGACAACGTTGTTAATATCAATCTCAAAGAGGTTTTAAGAGCGCACGAATTAACCGGTGCTAAAATCACTATGGTTACCTATAAGGTTCCGAAGAGCTATACCTCAAAGCACCCACGTATGATGATTTCTACAGTAGCAGGAAGAGTGAGTGACCTTACTATGAACTCGACATTTCTTGATACACATCCTGAGCTTTCACTCGGCATATTCGTTATGAAGAGCGTATATCTTAAGAAAATTATTGATTTGGCAACGGGATATAATCTTACAAGCCTTACTGAGTATTTCTTTAAGAACTACAGAAACGAAACGTTTAGAACTTATACGCATAACGGTTATGTAGCCTCCGTATCGAGTTTCCTTGACTATTATCAGTGTACCATGGATTTAGTTAAAAATCCCGATGCGCGTCCGTCACTTCTTGGTAAACGTGATTTTCCCGTCTACACAAGAGTTCACAATTCCTCCCCATCGGTTTATAAGAGTACGGCAAAGGTTGAAAATTCAATGATTGCCGATGACTGCGTAATCGAGGGAACGGTAATAAATTCAGTTCTCTTCCGAGGTGTGCATATAGCCAAGGGGGCTGTGGTTAAGGATTCCGTACTCTTCAGCGGTACATACGTCGACGAGGGTGCTAACGTTAACTGTGTTATCGCAGATAAGAACGTGCACATTACCGACGGTGTAAATTTATCAGGCAATTACAATATGCCTTTTTACGTACAAAAGGGGAGAAAGGTTTAATTTTTAGGAGAATCAATGAAGATTTTATTTGTTACAAGCGAGGCATCGCCCTTTGCAGCAAGCGGAGGTCTTGGCGACGTAATGGGAGCGTTACCAAAAGAGATAGTAAAAGCCGATGAAGATGCCATTGCTGAGGTTATTATGCCGCTTCACAGCACAATCAAGAAAGAATATAAGTCTTATTTTAAGAAAGAACTTGATATTTGCTTCAGACTAGGTTGGAGAAATACCGGAGCATCTATATATTCGTATGTGCACGAAGGCGTTCGCTATCTGTTTGTAGAAAATCAGTATTACTTTAATCGTGATAGACTTTACGGCGAATTTGACGATGCCGAACGATACGCATTCTTCTCAATGGCTGTACTCGAATATCTCTTACAGAGCAATAATATACCAAATATTCTTCATGCTAACGATTGGCAGAGCGCTTTATCGGTCATATATCTTAAGACGGAGTATGCGCATATTGACGCTCTTAAATCAATACGTACAGTCTACACTATTCATAACATTGAATATCAAGGTAAGTTTGACCCATATATTCTTTCAGACATCTTTGCACTTGATAGGCAATATTACTCACTGGTAGAGTTTGATGGCTGTATAAATCTTATGAAGGGTGCAATTGAGGCAACGGATTACATCACTACGGTGAGTCCTAATTATGCAAACGAGCTTAAATATGATTTCTTCGCATTTGGACTGCATGAAATTATTTCAAAAAATGCGGGTAAGCTATGCGGTGTCATAAACGGTATTGACTACGATACCTTCTCACCAAGCGTTAAGGATATATATAAAACCTATACTAAGCGCACGGTGAAATCAGGTAAGGCGGCAAATAAGAAGGCACTTTGCGAAGAGTTGGGACTTGATAGCGACCCGGAGATTCCGCTTTTGGTTATGATTACCCGTCTGGCATCGCAAAAGGGCATTGATTTGCTTCTTCACATTGCTGATGAACTGCTTGCAAAGCGTTTGCAACTCGTTATTCTCGGCACAGGCGAGGCGGAGTATGAGGATGCACTTTTGCATTTGGCTGAGCGCCACCCCAATTTGCGCGCTCTTATTAAATTCGATAGGGTGCTATCCAAACGCCTTTATGCCGCAGCTGATATTTTCCTTATGCCGTCGAAGAGCGAGCCGTGCGGACTTGCGCAGATGATTTGCTGCTCCTACGGCACGGTGCCGATTGTCAGAAATGTTGGCGGTCTTTCGGATTCAATAATTTCCTTTGGTGAACCGAATTCCAACGGCTTTAAGTTTGACAATTATAATGCACACGAGCTCTTATTTGCGGTTGAGAGAGCGCTCGCGCTGTACGACGACAAGAAGGAATGGACCGAGTTAAGAAAGCGAAATATAAATTCAGATTTCTCATGGACTAATTCTGCTCGGAAATATATTGACATTTATAAAGTTTTAGTTAATTGATTGGTAGGTTATAATGATAAATAAGGCAAGTGCAAATCCCATAACGGGCATTAAAGACAAAATTACAAAATCCGAATTAAGAGAAAGAATAGAGGCCAAGCTCTTAACTCGCGGTATTTGTGATGCTGCAGAGGCAACAGATGAGCAGATATATAATGCTACTGTATCTGCTATAAAAGACATAATGCTTGATTATCGTGCAGACTTTAAAAAGCGTATCAAGGCAGTAGATGCAAAAAAAGTGTGCTATCTTTGTATGGAGTTTTTAGTGGGCAGAGCTCTCAAAAATGACTCTATAAACTTAGGTATTTACGATGAGCTTTGTGCAGTTCTGCAGGATATGGGGACCTCTTTTGAGAAAATATACGTTTGTGAGGTCGATCCCGGTCTTGGTAACGGCGGCTTAGGTAGACTTGCAGCCTGTTTTATGGATTCGCTTACTGCGCAAGACTATGCAGCAAACGGATATTCGCTCCTTTATGAAAACGGTCTTTTTAAGCAGAGAATAGTTGACGGCGAGCAGGTTGAGTTACCTGATGAATGGCTTTCCTCAGGTGGCGTATGGTTAGTACCTCACCCGGAAAGAGCGTTCAATGTGCGTTTGGGTGGAAAAATTGAAGAAAAGTGGGATAACGGAACGCATAGCATCGTTAATTATGATGCCGAAGAGGTAAAGGCTATCCCATATGATTTGCTTATCCCGGGTACTACTACGAATGCAGTTAACACCATAAGGTTATGGCGCGCACGTCAGCTTACACCGGTAATCAATGGTACAACCTCGCAGGGCGGTTACGTAAAGACTCTTACTGATAATAACAGTGCTGAGCAGATTACGAAGCAGCTTTATCCGCAGGATAATTACGACGAGGGTAAGCTCTTGCGCCTTTCTCAGCAGTATTTTCTCGTTTCTGCTTCACTCCAAAGCATTATCAGCGATTATTACGCAGAGCACGGCTCGCTTAAGGATTTTGAGAACAAGGTTTCAATTCATATTAACGATACTCACCCTGCGCTTTCAATTCCCGAGCTTATGCGTATACTTATGGACGTATATTCATATTCATGGGACGATGCTTGGGAAATAGTGATAAAGACTATTTCTTACACTAATCACACCGTTTTACCCGAAGCTCTAGAGTGTTGGCGCGAGGATTTGTTCTCAATGAAGCTGCCGAGAATTTATATGATTGTTTGTGAAATCAATCGCAGATTTACTGCTGACCTTTGGAATATGTATCCGGGCGACTGGGACAGAATTTCAAGAATGTCTATCGTTGCTTATAATCAGGTTAGAATGGCAAATCTTTCCGTTGTTGGTTCGCATACGGTAAACGGCGTTTCATCATTGCATAGCGAGATTTTGAAGAAAACTATCTTCCACGATTTTTACAAGATGACTCCTTGGAAGTTCACAAACGTTACTAACGGTGTTGTTCACAGACGTTGGTTGAATTGTTCCAATCCCCGTCTTGCCTCCTTAATCGAGGAGCTTATAGGTAATGAATTTCGAGAGGACGCAAGTCACCTTATCGAGCTGATGCAGTTTAAGGATGACGGATCAGTGCTTGAGAAAATTGCTGATATAAAGCAGTTTAATAAGGAAATTTTCGCTTATTATGCGTACAATAAGACGGGAAGGCGTATCGACCCGGGCTCAATTTATGATGTGCAGATTAAAAGGATGCATGAATACAAAAGACAGCTTCTTAACGTCTTAAAAATAATAGCTATGGCTAACGCTATTATCGAAAATCCGAATTGTGATATTCCAAGTCAAACGTTTATCTTTGGTTGTAAGGCTGCTCCCGGATATGTGATGGCAAAGAAAATTATTAAGCTTATATGCTTCCTTGCTAAAGAGCTTGAGAGCAATCCCTTCACAAAGGATAGACTGAAAATTGTGTTTATGGAAGAGTATAACGTTTCGCTCGCTGAAGTTCTTATACCATCTGCTAATATTTCAGAGCAGATTTCACTTGCGGGCAAGGAGGCAAGCGGAACGGGTTGTATGAAGCTTATGATGAACGGCGCCATTACTATGGGAACAATGGACGGAGCAAACGTCGAGATTGTTGAGGCGTGTGGTAAGGATAACGCTTATATATTCGGCCTTAATACGCATGAGGTAGAAGAACTTTGGCGTAACGGCTATACCGCTCGCGACTTTTACCACAGCTCAGATACTTTACGTGGAGTTATTGAACGACTCTACCGTCCAATTGGAGGTCAGGACTTCTCTCATATTGCTGACTATCTAATCAACGGTAATGGCGGTGTAGCTGATCCATTCATGTGTCTTGCAGATTTCGACTCATATTATCACACATATCTTGGCGCACTGAAAGATTATAATAATGGCTATGAGTGGTCGCGCAAGTCGCTTATCAATACTGCAACCAGCGGTATATTCGCCTCCGATAACAGTATAAACAACTATGCTAAGAATATTTGGCACACTGTGCCTGTAAATAAATACAAGACAAATTGAGGTTTAAAACGTGGGAGTTTTTGATTTTTTTGATATAGATTTGCAAAATTGCATACCGAAGCTGTTTTTTGTAAATAATGGCATAAAATCAAATTCCCCCACCTTCTCCTCGAAATCTAAGCATACGAGGATTGAGATTTGCTTGCCCCGTAATCTTGGTACTTGCTCATTGTATTTACATATATATGATGAGTATATCTCCTCGTGCGTTGCTACTCTTGATGCAAAATGGTCTTCTAGTGAAAGAGAGTATGACGTTTATTCCCTTGAACTCGATACTGCCGCGTTAGGTAGAGGAATTTTCTTCTATAAGATGGAAATTTTATCTGCATTCGGTAAAGTGTATTGCGGTAAATCAAGCAATAAATTCATCCTTGGGGGCAGTATTTACGACGTTGATTTTTGCCAGTTTACAATTTATACTTACAAATACAAATATCCAAAGAAGTATTGCGGCGGTACAATTTACCATATTTTTGTTGATAGGTTTAACCGCGGTACGTCACCTGTACCTTTAGCCGATGGAGTGATTATTGATGAATTTAAGAATGGGATCACAGAATATCCGGAATATCCCGGTGCACCTCTTAAGAATAATCACTTTTATGGCGGCAATCTAAGAGGAATCATCAATAAGCTTGACTATATTAAGTCATTGGGCACGAGTATTATATACCTAAGTCCGATTTTTGAAGCTGAGTCTAATCACAAATATGACACCGCTGACTATATGGCTATCGATCGAATGTTTGGTAATGAGGCCGATTTTTGCGAGCTTGTCCAAAAGGCGTCGGAAAAGGGAATTGGTATCATTCTTGACGGAGTATTTAATCATACGGGATCAAACAGCCGTTATTTTAACAAAAATTCTAAATACGACACGCTTGGCGCGTATCAATCTAAGAATTCACCGTTCTATAATTGGTATGAGTTTCAATCATATCCGGATAAATACACTTGCTGGTGGGGAATTGATATATTGCCACGAATTAACACCTCACTTCCTGAGTGCTGCAATTATTTTGTGGGCAAAGGCGGAGTAGTTGAGAAATATTCGCGCATGGGGATTGCAGGATTCAGGCTTGACGTTGCAGACGAGCTCTCCGATTCTTTCATCTCTGATATTAAGCGAGTGCTGAATAAAAATTCTTCTGACTCCATTTTGTACGGCGAGGTGTGGGAGGACGCATCTAACAAGGTCGCGTATGACGTAAGAAAGCATTACTATCTGGGTGAAGAGCTTGATGCAGTGATGAATTACCCATTGCGTACGGGAATTATTGAATATTTGCGCGACAAGAGGTGTGATGCGATAAACTACGCGTTAACAGATATAATTAACAATGCACCGGAAAGAATTCGTAACTTGCAAATGAATTTGCTCGGAACGCACGATACCGAGAGAATTTTAACCGTTCTCGGAGGCGAAAGCGCACAAGGATATACAAATTCCGAGCTTGTTAAAAAGCGAATGTCACCCGAGCAGAGAAAAGCCGCGGTGGCGAAGCTTAAATGCGCATATACGATTCTTGCAACAGTTCCCGGCCTTCCTACTATTTTTTATGCGGATGAGGCAGGACTTGAGGGATACAGTGATCCATTTAATAGAATGCCGTATCCATGGGGGCGTGAGGATAAGTCGCTTGTTGCATTTTATAGAACAATTGCAAGAATCAGGAATGCTTTTTCATACGCATATAGCAATGGAGATTTTAAGCTTATTGAGCTTAATCCCAAATGCTTGATTTTTGCGAGATACGCACGCAATTATGCGTATTTGACTGTTGTGAATAATTCAAATAAAAAAATAAAATTCAGATTTGATAGGATGGCATCTGGTCAGATCTATGGCACTCACAGCGAGGAGATTGTTTTGCCGGCAAACAGTGCTGAAATTTTAAAGATACATTCTAAAAGCAATATTATGAGCATTGAATTCTAGACATAAATGAGGGCAGAAATATGTTATACACTTTAATTGGTATGCCGGCAAGCGGAAAATCCTGTATGGGACGCGCACTTGCAAGTAAGCTTAAAATGAAACTTATAGATACAGATAAGCTTATCGAAAAGCATTGCGGAGAAAAGCTGCAGAGTATAATCGACCGCTTAGGAATTGAAGAATTCAGGAGGATTGAGGAAGAGGTACTGACCTCCATTGAAGATACCGACGGTATTGTTTCTACAGGTGGAAGCGCCGTATACTCAAAGAAGGCAATGGAATTCTTCCGTGCGCGCGGCAAGGTCTTTTATCTTCGCTGTAGTTACAAAACTATAGAGCAAAGAATTGGCGATTTTTCAAAGCGTGGTGTTGTTTTAAAACCCGGACAGGATCTTATGGGGCTTTATAAGGAGCGTTGTCCGCTTTACGAAAGATATGCACATCACACTGTTTTATGTGACGGTACTGCATATCCCAGGCAACAAGCCTTTGCAATAAAGCTCATCGAGAGATATCGCAAGGAAGAGGCAGAGCAGCAAGCTAAGAATAGCTCTTTATCTAAGTAAAATGTAAAAAACGGCATTACCGATTGATGCAGCTTATCGCTTCATTTACGGTGTGCCGTTTTCTTAAAATTGCTAATTTTCTATATAGGTACGCGAAATATTTTTCAGCCTTCGATACAAGGCATCAATTTCGTATTCTTTATTAAAGTGCGATAAAGATACCCTAACTGCGCCTTGCTTTTCTGTTTTGAATAGTTGATGTGTAAGAGGTGAGCAGTGGTAACCGCCGCGTACGCATATGCCGGTATTGTCAAGAAGTTCAGCGACCTGGGATGAGGGCAGAACTCCTAAGTTAAACGCACATATTCCGTTATTACAACCAAGTATATGAACATCACTTAAATCATTCAGTCTTTCGTTTAGTTTCACCGTTAGGCTTGAAATTTTCTCGTTTATATAGTCAATTCCGACCTTCTCAATATAACTTATACCACCAGCAAGAGAAACGATTGCGGGTGTAGCCAGCGTACCTGCTTCATATTTTTCGGGCGGTTCAGTCGGCATATTGATATTAAAGGTATTATTTCCGCTTCCGCCTTCTGTTAAGCATTCCGGATTAGTATTCTTACCAAGTATAAGAATACCTGCCCCTTGTATACCCATAAGTCCCTTGTGACCCGGAGCGCACACGGCATCGTAATATAGATCGGTTAATCTAAACTCCTTGTGTCCTATAAATTGTGAGACATCAAGAATAAGTCCTATGCTATTTTCTCGGCAGAAATTTGATATGCGCACATAGTCTAAATCAATGCCTATCACATTTGAACGCGTAGTTGTTATAATAAACTTTGTGTTATCACGCTTTAGATAAATTAGGCTCTCAGGGCTCGCATGATCGAAGAGAGAATATTCGACGCCGTACATTTTCTGTAGTGACGCCAAGGGCCGAATCACCGAATTGTGTTCAAGATTGGATATTAAAACATGGCACTTGGCGCGTATCAGCCCTTTGATAGCTATATTTAATGAATGAGTCGCATTCTGCGTGAATATAACTCTTTCAGGCGTATCGATTCCGAGAAGCTTGCTGACTTTTTCTCGCGCTGCATAAACCGCCTCGGCTGCCTTTAATGACAGGATATGTCCGCTTCTGCCTGGGTTGCCGCAATAGTATTTACAGCATTCAACTACATCCTTTATAACAGATTTGGGTTTTGGAAATGAAGTTGCTGCGTTATCAAAATAAATGATTTTACCCATTTTGATGAATGCTGTATTTGATATTATTTTCTTTTAGAGTACTATATACTCTATAGCTTTCGCTGCTACGGAATTCAATCCCATATCCACAGCCGTGTTCCGTCAAAGCGGAATCAAGCTTGACAAGTCTTGTAGTTATTCCTTTAGCACGAAGAATTTTTCGCGCTTTCATAGCATAGGTCATGCTTCCCACTGTGATAATTATTATACCCAAGCGCAAAACTCCTTCCCGTACCAAAACAACTTTGGTACACTATCATTTTATGTTTATTTTTTAAAAATGCGATATTTTTATTAAAAAGTAATAGACATTTAGGAAATAATATGGTATAATGTATCATTATATAGCTTTATAGGATTGTTATGTGCAAAGTATATTCTTACACACCGACCAAATATTTCGGCTCAAATATGTTTTTGATTGAAGCTGATAGCGAATATGCCATCGTTGACCCATCGATTCCATACAATATGCTGATTGAGCTTTTGGACGGACGGAAAATCAAAATTAAATATGTGCTAGTCACTCATTCGCACTTTGACCACATTTTGAAGATTGACAGCTACGCCGCTGAAGGCGCTGAGGTCATAGTGGGAAGGGAAGATGCAGATGGCCTTGCGGACTCGTATCTTAATTGTTATGCAATGTTTTGCGGTGTTGATAAAGGATATCACGGCAAATATACCGCGGCTACCGAGTCTGATGAATTTTCGCTGGGGAATGAAGTAATTAGAATTATAAATACTCCGGGACACACGCGTGGAGGTGTCAGCTACCTTATATCCTCTAATCTTTTTGTCGGAGATACCGTATTTAACGGTGGTAACTACGGCCGATGTGATTTTCCCGGCGGTGATTTTGCGACACTGCAATCCAGCATTAAGAGCATTATGTGTCTTCCTGATGAAACACGGATATATTCCGGTCACGGCCCTGACACTACAGTTAAAAACGTTAGAAAGCATTTTTTATAGAGGTACAGACTATGGAAGAAATGAGAAGTAATTTTATACACGATATTATAGACGAGGATTTGGCGCAGAATCCCGAGTTGAAAATCCATACGCGTTTCCCACCGGAGCCAAACGGATATTTGCATATTGGCTCTGCGAAGGCGATTTGGATAAACGCCATGACTGCTAAGAAGTACGGTGGCTTATTCAATCTTCGTTACGATGATACCAATCCTTCTAAAGAGGATAACGAGTACGTAGAGAGTATTTACGAGGATTTGAAGTGGCTCGGTTGTGAGCCTACAGGTGGCGTATATTACGGTTCGGATTATTTTGATAAGTGTTATGAATATGCTATACAGCTTATCAAGGATGGTAAGGCGTACGTATGTGACCTTAATGCCGATGAGTTGAGGGAATACCGCGGAACGCTTACGACTCCCGGTAAGAATAGCCCATATCGTGATAGAACTGTAGAAGAGAACCTTGATTTATTCGAGAGAATGAAGAACGGTGAGTTCGAGGACGGTACTAAGACACTTAGAGCTAAGATTGATATGGCATCTCCTAATATCAATATGCGTGATCCTGCCATATACAGAATTGTTCACGTTGATCATCACAGACAGGGCAATAAGTGGTGCATTTATCCTCTTTATGACTATGCACATCCTATCCAGGATGCACTTGAGGGCATTACACACTCGCTTTGCTCAATTGAGTTTGAAAACCATAGACCGCTTTACAACTGGGTAATTGAGAATATTGGCTTTGATGCTCCACAGCCAAAGCAGAGAGAATTCGCAAGACTCAACGTTACGCATACCGTCATGTCGAAAAGATATTTGCGCAAGCTTGTTGAGACGAATTTGGTTGACGGCTGGGACGACCCGAGAATGCCTACACTCTGTGGCCTTAGGAGAAGAGGTTACACGCCTGCTTCTATCTTTGATTTTGTTGCAAGAGCAGGCGTTGCTAAGGCATACAGCGTTGTGGATTACGAGCTTTTAGAGCATTGTATTCGTGAGGAGCTCAATGAATCTGCTGACAGACGTATTGCAGTTCTTAAGCCTATCAAGGTTGTTGTTACCAACTATCCTGAAGATAAGGTTGAGTACTTTGATTTACCAAACAATCCAAATCGCACTGATGCGGGTACTCGCAAGGTAGCTTTTACACGTGAGCTTTATATTGATGCTGACGATTTTGCAGAGGTTCCGCCTCCAAAGTTCTTTAGAATGAAGCCTGACGGCGAGGTAAGACTTATGGGCGCTTACATCGTTAAGTGCAACGAGATTATCAAGAACGAAGACGGTAGCATAAAGGAGATCCGTTGTACGGCTGATCTTGAAACATGTAACGGAATGCCTACCGACGGCAGAAAGATCAAGGGAACTATCCACTGGCTT
>JAZQRW010000066.1:0-1690 GCA_045629765.1 Eubacteriales bacterium | reverse complement strand
GTACAATTTTGTGGTGTGTTTTCACCTCTTTTTACATCTTATTGGCAAAAATCCATGCAAAAAATTATTTTTACGCAGTTTCAAAATATCACGTAAAGTATTGACTTTTGCCGTAAGTTGAGATATAATTTATCTGTTATATTAGATTTACTTGAAAGGAAGCATGACTTCAAATGGCAGATAATAAAAAACTAGTTGAGCAAATTACCTCAATGGACGAGGATTTTGCTAAATGGTATACCGATATAGTTAAGAAGGCTGACCTTATTGACTATTCCAGCGTAAAGGGCTGTATGATTATTCGTCCGTACGGCTACGCAATCTGGGAAAATATACAAAGGATACTTGATACGAGATTCAAGGAAACAGGCGTAGAGAACGTATATATGCCTATGTTTATCCCCGAATCCCTTCTCCAGCGCGAAAAGGATCACGTAGAGGGCTTTGCTCCGGAGGTTGCGTGGGTTACGCACGGCGGAAATGAAAGACTTGCCGAAAGACTTTGTGTTCGTCCCACCTCTGAGACGCTCTTCTGCGAGCATTTTGCTAACATTATCAAATCATACCGTGATCTTCCTAAGGTTTATAATCAGTGGTGCTCCGTTGTACGTTGGGAAAAAACTACGCGTCCGTTCCTTCGCTCACGTGAGTTCTTATGGCAAGAGGGTCACACTATGCACAGAACTGCCGAGGAGGCAGAGGCAAGAACCGTTCAGATGCTGAACGTTTACGCCGACTTCTTCGAGAAAGACCTCGGTATGCCCGTTATCCGCGGACAAAAGACCGAAAAGGAAAAATTCGCAGGTGCAAACGCTACCTACACTGTTGAGGCGCTTATGCACGACGGTAAGGCACTCCAGGGCGGTACTTCTCACAACTTCGGCGACGGATTTGCTAAAGCGTTTAACATTCAGTACCTTGACAGTGATAATACGCTCAAATACGGTCATGAAACCTCTTGGGGCGTATCAACGAGAATTATCGGTGGTATCATTATGACTCACGGCGATGATTCCGGTCTTGTTCTCCCACCTGCAGTTGCTCCTATTCAGGCAGTAGTTATCCCTGTTCAGCAGCACAAGGAGGGTGTGCTTGATGCAGCTAATAATATTGCAAATACGCTCAAGGCTGCAGGCATAAGAGTTAAGGTTGACGACTCCGATATGTCACCGGGCTGGAAGTTCGCAGAATACGAGATGAAGGGTGTTCCGCTCCGTATTGAAATCGGTCCTCGCGATATGGCAGAAAACAAGTGCGTAATCGTTAGACGTGACAATAGAGAGAAGAGCTTCGTTTCACTTGATAACATCGTTGAGTCCGTAAAGACAGGACTTGAGAACCTCACTACTGCTCTTTACGAAAAGGCTCTTAAGCACCGCGAGGAGCGTACCTGGTGTGCAAGCACACTTGATGAAATCGTTAAGATTGCATCAGAGAACAACGGATATATCAAGGCTATGTGGTGCGGCGACCTTGAATGTGAGCTTAAGCTCAAGGAGGTTGCAGACGTAACCTCACGCTGCATGCCGTTTGGCGAAGAGCCTATCGGTGACAAGTGCGTATGCTGCGGCAGAGAGGCTAAGAAGCTCGTATATTGGGGTAAAGCATACTAATCACGCCACCGGCGTGTATATCATCAACCGTAGGTTGTATATCATCAAGGCACTAGCCTTGCATATCATCAACCGCA
>JAZQRW010000065.1:0-1974 GCA_045629765.1 Eubacteriales bacterium | reverse complement strand
AGCACTACGGATTTGATTTGATGAGGGAAGAGTTGATACCTAAGTCACCCGTTATGCATTACGCTATGGTAAGAAAGCCGCATTATGAGGAATAATACAGTACTGAGTGTGTATCTAAAAATCTTTTTCAAATGCGCAAATATTTAAAGCTGAGAGAGGGACGGTTATGACAGAGTGCAATAACGAGAAATATTCAAATGAATTAGTATCTCGCATTCTCCGTGACGTTGATGACGGTGTGCTTGCGCTGGATAAGCACGGACGTGTTATTTATATGAACGAAAGGTGCAGATTACTATTCGGAGTTAATCAGAACGCTATTGGAAAAACCTATGCTGAGATATTTTTTAACGATGCAGACGACAGGGAAAACGATTGCTTCCATCAGTTCGTTCTTGACGCAGCGTATCAGAAGGACACAGCGCATAAGGGAGTAGTACCGTATACCGATTTTAAAGGTAATAAAAGATATCTAAAGGTAACCTCGTCTTATTTGAAAAATTCCGAGGCTGACGATGAGTCAGGCGTTATTGTGGTTATATCGGACGTAACCGAAGCAGAATTGCTCAAGAAAAAGAAGAAGGATGCGGTCACTGTTTTCACCTGCATTATAGCTTGCGTGTGCTTATATATTTTGTTGCTGTCAACGCTGGATTTTTTGAAAATCAACGTCCCGACCAAGGCACTCACGCAAGTCATCAACGCAATGGTTCTGTTCTTTTCAATTATCATTTACAAGAAAACGGATTTCACGGTAGATGAGTTGGGATTGAAAATACGGAATTATAAATCAACGCTAGGTATAGCCGTTGCAATTTCGGCAGCTGTTGTGGGATTGCTCATTGCGGCAAAATGCTTGATTTTGCAAATTGCTCCCGACTTCTTTGCTGACAATGCTCCGTTTTGGAACTGGAATATAGGAGTATATTCATGGGTTTCATACGTTTTTACTTGCATTATTCAAGAATTCCTTGCCAGAAGTATGATTTACGGAAGCATTAGAAAGATGTTTGACGGTAGGTATGCCGAAATCAGTGCGATTTTATTATCCTCACTTTTATTTGGAGCAGTACATATTGCACACGGATTTATGTATATGATGGCATCAATCGTGCTTCTCGGTGCGCTTGGCGGTCTGTACGAAAGGCAGAGAAGCATTTGGGGAGTCGTAATTATACACTACGTTTTAGGTGAGGCGGCTCACTGCCTCGGGTTCTTGTCATAGTTAAGACGGAACGAAAGTGAGCTTAGTAAAATTGATTAAATATAAAAACCAAGTTGAAAATTATGGAGGTTAACTGAAATGAAAAGCGAAAAGAAAGAATTGATCAAAAAATTCAAGGTAGTTGTTGAGGATTTGCTTGATAACTACGAAAAATATACCGACGAGGAAAAAGCTCAGATTAAGGATTTGTTCAAAAAGGTTGCTGACCTTAACACTATTTTAGATAAATACGACATCGAAGTAAAATTTGATTGGACGGAATATTTAACCGCTTGCAGCCATTATTTTGATGCAATGCGTTAAATAATCGACTTTAAAAAACAACTTGGTTTTTGTTTTTATATTATCGGCAGTATTTTAAATATTCCGCAAGCTTGCAGAACTGCGGACGGAGCCGATAGTCATATAATAAGAAATTCTGCATTAGCTTGAGGAGGAAATGCTATGAATAACAGCTTTGTGATAAAGGGAAATTTCTGCCAGACGAAGAATTCACGTGAGCTCGATATTCACGAGTGTTCATTTGCGGTTTGCGTGGACGGAGTGTCAAAAGGTATATTCAATACTTTACCGAATGAGTATTCGTCTCTTCCTCTTTATGACTACGGTGACTCACTGATATTCCCGGGTATGGTAGACCTTCACGTGCATGCCCCGCAGTATGCATTCAGAGGAATGTGTATGGACCTTGAGCTTATGGATTGGCTTAACCGCTACACCTTCCCGGAGGAAGAAAAATATGAAAATCT
>JAZQRW010000064.1:0-6167 GCA_045629765.1 Eubacteriales bacterium | reverse complement strand
CCTCTTCGGCAGCCTCCGTAACCTCTTCGTCAGCTTCGACAACCTCTTCGGCAGCTTCGCCAACCTCTTCGGCAGCCTCGACAACCTCTTCTGCCACCTCGTTGTTTACTATATCGTTGATATTTTCGCTCATTTTAAGTCTCCAATATGTGTGAAATGTTTATTTATAGTAGTATTTTACCATATAAGTTAAAACAAGTCAAGTAAAAACACGAAAATATTGTATTGACAAAATACCATTTGGGTGATAAAATTCAAATGTGAGGAAAAATACTATGGAAAATATTGAAATTGAGAGAAAATATATAATTGAGATACCGGATTTAAAGCTGATTTCGGAAATGCCGAGTTATACTGTGAGCAAGATTGAGCAAATCTATCTCTCCTCGCCCATGCACGTGACTCACCGAGTACGAAGGCGTGCCTACGAGGGCAGGGTAGAGTATACCGAAACAAAGAAGGTGCGGATCGACAAGACCTCTTCCTATGAGGATGAAAAGCAGATTACTTGTGAAGAATACATCGCACTTGCAAAGAATATGGCGCAGGATTGCCTACCGCTTATTAAGGTGCGTCACACCTTTGAGTATTTAGGGCAAGTCTTTGAGATTGACGTTTACCCGAATTGGAGCGGCACTTGCGTTATGGAAACCGAGCTGTCCACGTCCGACACGGTGGTGAGCATGCCGCCGTTTATTCACATAGTGCGCGAGGTTACAGGTGATAAGAAATATTCAAATGCCTCGATGTCGCGTGAGTTTCCAAAAGAGGTAACTGATTAAAAAATATAGCCACAGGATGCACATGGGTGCTGAATTCCTGTGGCTTTTTTATGTGATTAACTGTAAATTATTTATGATATTTCTTGCCTGCAATAATTGTGAATGAACGGTACAATGCTTCATACAAATTAACACGGATTAGCTGGTGTGGGAACGTAAGGCGCGAAAATGACAACTTAACATTACATTCGTTCTTAACTTTTGACGAGAGTCCGTGCGAGGAACCGATGATGAGCGCAATCTTACCGTATTCGTCAACGCCACGCCGAATGATGTCGGATAGACCTACGGAGTCGTACTCCTTACCCTCTACACACAGAGCAATCTTTAGAGAACCCTCGGGGATTTGAGAGAGGATTTTGCTTGCTTCGGCATCGAGCGCGCGTGCAATTTGCGCTTGGTCATCCTCGTTGGTAATCTTCTCTTCATTAAGTGTAATTTCCTCGACTCTTGCGTATTGACTGATGCGTTTTTTGTATTCCGCAAGCGCCTCGCGTAAATATGACTCTTTAATCGTTCCGACTGAAATAATAGTTATTATGGCCATTCTTCACCTCATTCGTGCGAGCTGCGCTACCGCCTTGCCTAAGGCTGACACAAGAGCATCTACGTCATCCTTTGTGTTTCTGTGCGAGAGGCTTATACGGATAGAGCAGTCTGCCTCCTTCTCGCTTCTTCCGTAAGCAACTAGGGCACTAACCTTGTGCTGTGAGTTCGATGAGCAGGCAGAACCGGAGGAAACGTAAATTCCGAGCGAGCTAAGATAATGAAGCACGGTCTCGCTCTTAATGCTTGGCATAGTGATATTTAAAATGTGCGGGGCATGGTAGGTTGGATTAGTTATAGAAATCTCACTTGCGTTTTCCGCAATTTTCCCGACAAGATATTCACGTAATTCGCTTATGTGCGCAATTCTTTCGTTAAGATGCTCGCTATACACTCTTACTGCTTCTCCGAACGCACAGATACCCGGCACGTTCTCGGTTCCTGAGCGATAGCCACTCTCTTGACCGCCGCCCAGCATGATAGGGCTAAGGTCACGAGATTTGATAACAGATGGGTCGACGATGAGTGCGCCCACACCCTTTGGACCTTCGATTTTGTGTGCGGAGACGGTAATCATATCAGCGCCTATTCCTGCCTTTGTAAAGGGAATTTTCATATATCCCTGCGTAGCATCGACGTGCAAAAGCGCCGAGCTTTTTTTATCCATCATCGCTTTTTTGATAGCCGGAATATTATATACGGCTCCCGTTTCATTGTTTACCATCATAACGCTTACGAGTATTGTATCGGGAGTTAACTCCTTTTTGAACTCTTCAAGGTCTATAGCGCCACCCCGTGTATTGATATACGCAACCTTAAAGCCGACTTTTTTAAGTGCCTCAAGAGGTTGATTTACCGAGGCGTGCTCGCCTGCTGTTGTGATAATTTTTGCACCGTGTTTAAATCTATCCTTAGCGTAAGCTCTACCTAAAATAGCGAGATTATTTGCTTCTGTACCGGAAGATGTAAAGAAAAGATTACAATTTTCCGCACCAACGCTCTTTAAGATGATTTTTCGCGCTGTGTTTAGTTCACTTTCGGCATCAACACCTTTATCGTGAAGAGAGGAGGGATTGCCGTAGTTAGTTAAGGAAATTTCATTATATTTATTGAGCGCCTCCTCGCAAATGCGAGTGGTGGCACTGTTGTCAAGATATATAAAGTCGCTCATATTAGTATCCCATCTTAGAAAGAGAGGCGATGGCTTCGTTTATGTGAGCGTCGTAAACCTCACCGCTTGGCGCTGAGTAGGTGAATACGTAACCCTCGCTTCCAACTAGAACCAATACTTGATATACGTGCGTTTTTGCACCGAGAAGCTCCCATTCGTATTCGTAAGAGAACGCCCATGTCGTACCGTCAAGCTCGACTTTTTTCCCTATCTTGTCTTTATCAAATGTAATTGTGATGTTCAAGGATTCAAGGTCTTCCTTGCGCTTCTCCCAATAGGCATCAGCGTAAAGGCCCGTGTATGTAGGCTTAGTCATAGAGATATTAGCGCCGTCAGAGGTTGATGCGCTGACAAATCCGGTTGCATTATCTACAGTGTAGTTACCCGGAACATAGAGGTCAAATCCGCACTCTGCCTTATTTGAAACTAAGATGTAACCGTCCTTGTCTGTTGGATAATTCACCTTGTCGGTAGCAGTACCTTTCTTTTCTACGAATTTGAAAGTATCTATAATGGTTTGAACTTTATTAAGGTAGTAGTCGTATTTTGTCTGCTCTCCGTTTTTTAGCACTAGCTGTGCCGTGTAGGTGAAGATAAAGAAGCGACCGTTATGTACGACGTAGATAAGCATGGTTCTGAAGTCATTGCCGGCATACTTGTAGGTGTAAATGCTCTTGTACGCTTTTTTTGCATCACCGAAGAGTGCCTCAGTGTCCATCTGCTTTTCAAGCTTGAATTCGGTGAAGGTAGCTTTTAGGTTATTCATCTCATTTGTGAAATACTCGTTAAGGTCACTGGGCATCTGTGACTCGGTAAAGAGAACTGAGGTGGTGTCCAGCTTTGAAACGTAGCATGCGCTGATATTACCGTCGTTCGAAACAATCCATTCCTCCGGACAGTAGAAATAATATCCGTACTCCTCACCGCCGCGCACAAGCTGCATACCGACAGGAACATCACTCTCATTATTACATGATACAAGCGATGCCATGCAGCCAAGCATACATAATATCGCAAGCACAAGGCTTAAAAGTCTTTTCATCTTCATTTTTCCTTTTGTTTTCTAGTATTTATTCCGTTAAGGAACTAATTTCTTTGTTTTGTTATATTTTCGACCAGCTGACTGAAGCGTTCTCCGCGCTCTCTGTAATCGCTGAATTCGCCGTAAGAGGTACAAGCGGGCGATAAAAGTATAATATCTGCTACAGCGCGGTTATCGTAAACGAAATCAAACGCCGTATTAAATTTATCACATTTTAAGAGTCTTGACGAGTTAAAACCGCCCCTTAACAAAATTTCGTAATATTCATCGCTGACGTCGCCGTATACCGCGATATACTCGACGCGTTGAAGGAGTAAAGGCAATATCGGATTGATAGACAGTCCTTTGCCTCGACCGCCAAGAATAAGATTTATTTTGCCGTTAAGCTCACTTAAGGTTGCCGCAAGTCTTGACGGTGTTGAGTCGATTGAGGAGTCGATATAGCGCTTACCGTCTATCGTTGCTATAACCTCGGCTCTGTGCCGTATTCCTGTAAATTCTCTCGCAACTTCTCGAATAGCATCGTCATTTGTGTAACCGAACGTAAGAGCTAGCGCACACATGAAATTCTTCATGTTGTACCACTCTCTCCTTGCAAGATTTGAAACCGAAATGATCGGCTTTCCGTTAAGCAAAATTACATCGTCATTAAGGCTGAAATATAGTACTGCGTGTCGTTTATTACGCATTTTCTCATAGCTATCTTCTACCGAGTACAGTGCGAATATATCACCGGGGTAAGTGTCGATAATATCGGTATCAAAGGGAAATACAGCATCGCGCGCGTTCTGCATTACTTTTAGCTTTGTGTCGCGGTATTCCTCATAGCTTTTATGCCAATTAAGGTGATTTGGTACTATGTTAGTAATTCCTGCACGCACAGAGTGTGGGGTAAGGTACATAAGATTAAAGCTTGATAGCTCGGCTACTACAGCATCGGCGTTATCTTGCTTTACACTGCAAAACGGAGTGCCGATATTGCCGCATAGCTCTGTTTTATGTAGGTAAGAAAGGAGCATGCTCGTAAGCGTTGCCGTCGTGCTCTTGCCATCAGATCCTGTGACGGTAAATGCCGGTGTTTTGTTGTTCTCGAAGAATACTTCCGCATCCGATGTGAGAAGTATCCCCCGTGCCTGTGCCTTTAAAAGCGCAGGTGTATCTCGCCTTATCGACGGTGATAAAAACACTATATCTTCAAATATCTCGTGGTCTGCGTTCTCGCCGAGAAAGAGTCGGCACGTCGGTGCCTCATTAAGACTCTTGGCATTATCTCGCACCGTTACGGTATAGTTATCCTTGATCTTCTCATACACAGCCTTGCCTGTAATGCCGTATCCGTATATCGAAACGATCGGCTGTCTACTTAATCTTTTTCCACATTCTTTTAAGTATGAAAGAAGCTCTGCCATAACTCTCCTAGTATATTATAGTATTTTTCTCTTCTCAAATCAAGTCCCATAAGAAAATTTATAGGAAAACTTAATCCGCCTCTTAAATATTATGATGTTAAGACAGAAGTTTGTGAATAAAAATTAGCAGAGCCGCATATACGACTCTGCTCAAAATAAAACGCCATCGGCATTTTGAAAATATCAAATTTGACTGAACTTGTAAGCCGGGTTCTGTACGCGCAAAGCGCGCAGCAATCATCTATCTTCACTGTGAGTTACCTCACAGTTTGAGCCAAGGCTCTGCCACCATGGAAATTCAGACGGGCAGCCTGCTTTAAAAAGATTCCAAGGTGTTGCATCGGATAGGGTTTACAGCAAATCTATGTTACCATAGAAGTGGGTGAGCTCTTACCTCACCTTTCCATCCTTACCGCGATAGGCGGCGGTCTATTTCTGTTGCACTTTCCCGGAGGTCACCCTCGGCGGACGTTATCCGTTATCCTGCCCTATAATGCCCGGACTTTCCTCACGATAATACCTTTCGGCAACATATCGCGCGATTGCCCCGTTCAGTCCTAATTATTATACTTAAAAATGCCACGTTTGTCAAGCGAAACGCTATAAACGAAGGAATATATTTAAAAAAATACACAAAAAGCTATTTCGATATATGCACAAAGTGTTAAAAATTTGACAAAATTGATAAAAAATGTGTTTACACTATTGTATATTTTAAAAATATATGTTATAATGCAATGTGGTGTGAATTGTTTCGCGCCATACTTAGCTTGTTTTTTAAAAATTAAAAATATTTTTTTGGAGGAATTTCAAAATGGCAAATGTAAAAGTTGCGATCAATGGTTTTGGCCGTATCGGCCGTCTTGCATTCAGACAGATGTTTGGTGCAGAGGGTTACGAGGTTGTAGCAATCAACGACCTTACCAGTCCTAAGATGCTTGCTCATCTTCTTAAGTATGATACTGCTCAGGGTAAGTACGAGTACGCTGATACCGTATCGGCTACCGAGGTCAGCATCACTGTTTGTGGCAAGACCATCAAGATTTATGCAGAGAAGGATGCTGTTAAGTGCCCTTGGAAGAAGAACAGAGTTGATGTTGTTCTTGAATGCACTGGCTTCTACTGCTCTAAGGAAAAGTCTATGGCTCACATCAAGGCAGGCGCTAAGAAGGTTGTTATCTCTGCTCCCGCTGGCAACGATCTTAAGACCGTTGTAT
>JAZQRW010000063.1:0-6495 GCA_045629765.1 Eubacteriales bacterium | reverse complement strand
GTTGCTCTCTGTGAGCAGGGGTGCTTTGCAGTTAATCACACTGTTGGTTATTTCTTTACTAAATACGGCGCTCCTGTTTCGATAGGAAAACCCGGCGAGAGCGATATCTGGGGGCATCGTCCAGACGGTATAGCATTCTATCTTGAAGTGAAGATGCCCGGAATGAAGCCACGGCGTGATCAGTTAGAATTTATAGAAGCTATGAAAAACTCGGGCGCTATAGCGGGATGGTGTACTACCATCCCCGAAGCCCTAAGCATTGTATTCGGAGGTGAAAATAATGTACGTTAATCCTTTTTGGTTCGGATTTATGATGGGAATGTTATTTACAATCGCTCTTATTCTGATGCTTGGTAGCAGGAGGAAACAGTAATGTGCGAGATTTGCAGACAGTTTAAGTGCCCCTCGGCTTGCCCTAATGCACCTGCACCTCCTGTGTTCTCGAAATGCTACGGGTGCGGAGCCGATATATTAGACGGCGATGAATATTACGACATTGACGGCGACTATTATTGCGAAAACTGCATATACGATTTTCGTAAGACCGCGGAGGTAGAATATGTATAAATTATATGTTAGAAGAAATCCCTGCGAAAAATGGTGTTATTGGTCAAGAACGGATAGTCTGGATATCCTCACTGCAAATATAGAGATCGTTGAGAGATACGGCTGGCAGTGGGAAGTAAGGGGCGCTTAGGTATGCTGTACTTAAAATTGGTCAGAGATAATATTCCTCAGATTATCGAAAAAAGCGGAAAAATTGCCGTTGTAGACACTCTTTCCGATAAAGAATACGAGATATTTCTTGAGCGCAAGCTCGATGAGGAAGTAAATGAATATCACGAAAGCAAAGACCTTGAGGAACTGGCAGATATATTAGAGGTTATTATCGCTCTCGTAAAGGCAAAGGGCTATAATTTCTATGATCTGGCGAATTTGAAAACAAAAAAAGCCGCCGAAAAAGGCGGATTCTCAAAGAAAACATTATTAATAGCAGTTAATGATAAAGATTATTTTAAGGAGGAAAAAATATGACTTGCCCTATATGTAGCGAAAAAACAAGAGTAATAGACGTAACCACCGATGAAGACTCTACCACTCGTCGTAGAGAATGCACGGTATGCGGTTATCGTTTTTCCACGGTAGAAATCGACAAAGATATGTATGAAAGAGTTTCAATGCACAACAATCATCTCGCCTACTGGCTTGATGCGGGAAACAACAATTGTAAGTGTTCCGCTTGCCATAGTATCCGCTACGGAAATACTAAGCAAGCCATAGACAAGTTTGACCTTGCTCCGTACTGCGAAAAATGCGGCGCAAAAATGCTTAAAGGACATATATGACGAACTCCGAGGCTAAAGAAGCCCTTAAAAATCGCACTCCTGTTATCTACAATAACATTGAGTATCTATACATATCTGCAATTATTTATCGGTATGACGAGAATAATAACCTTGTGATTTCTGCGGAACTTGCCGATAAATGCAAACATAGCGTTACAATTGCACAGCTAAAGGATGTGATTACAACTTATGATAAACAAAATCAAAGAGCGGCTTTCCTGTCCTGAGTATTTGTCGAGGCGGGGAATACATATAAAGTCGGGCGGGCGGTGCGTGTCACCGCTCCGCTCGGGTGCAAAGAACCCCACCTCGTTTTATTGCGAAGATGATTATTGGTACGATTTCGGCACAGCTACGGGAGGCGACGTTCTTGATCTCGCCGCTCAGTTAGAATTTGACGGCGACTTATCCCGTGCAGTTAGAGCGCTTTCTCAGGAGTTAGGCATTCAGAGCGAGAATATTAATACTAACTGGAAATCGGATATTCAAAGGCTTTGCAATCGCACCGCAGCTTACCACGAATCCCTCACCCCCGAGGACTATCAATACCTTTCAGAGCGAGGACTAACACCCGAGGATGCCGACCGCCTTATGATAGGTCGTGTAACCGACGGATATCTCAAGGGCAGACTATTCCTCCCATATTTTAAGAACGGTGCCGTAGTCTATTATGCTACCCGTGCGCTTAGTGGCGGTGCTTTTGCGGAAAATAAATATATGAAGGCATCTCACGACGAAAGCAGCTCGTATCAGCATATTCCGTGGGGCTTGCAGACGCTTAATCGCCGATCTGATATTCTCGTAATCTCTGAGGGATATTTTGATGCGGTATCGTGGGAGAAAGAAGGCTATGCGGTACTCTCTCCTATTACAGGAAACTTTTCAAAAACACAATGGCCCGAGGTGATATCGGCTTGCCGTATGTTCCAAAAGGTTCTCGTTATATTTGATAACGACGCTATTACTCACGCTGGCGATGGATTCACCACAAGAACGGCGAAGAAATTGTTCCAAGCTCGTATTCCTTTCCTCGTGGCGCATACACCACAGGGAATTAAGGACGTAAACGACTATCATACGCAAGGTGGCTCACTCCAAGCACTCATTGACTCTGCCGAGGACGGCTTGCGTTATATGGCAGCGCAGTATACCGATGCTTCCGAGCTTAAGGATTTTATTATGTCTATAAATAGATATACCGATTCCACGGCTATCGCATCGGCACTATTCCAACCCATTCTTGAAGAACGTTTTAACGGGGCTATTCTCAAGTCCATTCTTAAAGCTGCCGAATCTGCGCCTAGTGAATCACAGGTGGCAGACGAGATTATAGCGAAGCATCAACTTCTCTATGTAAATAACGTGGGCTTTTATGAGTGGAACGGCAGAGTGTGGCAGTTCTTGCCCGACCTTATGGCAGAGAACTATGCAGACGTTGCCTACGGCAAGCGCTTCTCAACATATAACCGAGTTAAGGCGGTAAAGAACCTGCTTAAATCTCGTTCCGTCACCGAGATTGCCTTTGACCGTAATCCCGTTCTCACTTTGCAGAACGGAACTCATGAAATTGAAACGGTCAGATTTCGTGATTTTTCTCAAGCCGATTATTGTTCTATCATTATGGACTATGCCTACGATCCCGAAGCTCGTTGCCCTCAGTGGGAGAGCTTTATTGAGGATGTAACCGATGAGGAGCCGAGAAGGGCAGAGAACTTACAGTTTATTGCAGGGTACACCCTTTTCTCCGACTGCCGACACCAAAAGGTATTTATCCTTGTTGGTAACGGCGGCAACGGTAAATCGGTATATCTTGAACTTATTCAAAAGCTTTTCGGTGATAACAATGTCACCCACGTTGAACCCACAGGACTTGCCAAGGAATTTGAGCGCATACGCTTAAAGGATTCTCTCTTAAATATCGGCTCGGATATTAACAGCGACTTTTCCAAGGGCGAGATTCGTGAGTGGCTACTTAAAGTTGCCGATGGTACATCGGTGCAGGCTTGCTACAAGGGCTTAAATCACATTGACTTTATTCCTCGTTGTAAGCTCGTTTACGCCTGTAACGCTCTGCCGACTGCCGAGATTATTAACGGTCTTAATCGCCGTATGCAGTTTATCGACTTTCCGTGTCAGTATGTAGAGACACCTGATCCTAATAACCGCAAGCAAAAGCCTCGTGATATTAATATCGTAAAGAAGCTTACTGACGAATTGCCCGGTATTTTCAATTGGGCTTATGAGGGCTATAAATTGCTTACGACTGTCGGCTATTTTACCGACACCCCTGAGCAGCAGACCTTAATGACTCAGTTCGAGCAGACATCCAACCCTGTTTCGGTATTCTGTGACGACAGAGACTTTAAAGGGACTATATCCCGCGATGATATTTATTCGTGGTATACCTCTTGGTGCGATAGTACAGGGCATCGCCCGCTTTCAAGGGAGAGGTTTATTCCCAAATTCCGTGACTGTATGGGCGACCGTATCCGTGATGAGAGACGCATCCGTAATGGTGGCACATTTACCCGAGTTTTTGACTTTTAACGTGGCACATTGCTTGGCACATAACTTGGCACAACTTTTATAAACAACGTAAATTGTGTCAGGTAAGGGCAGGCTTGTGTCAAGTAAAACGAAGCAGCTTGGCACGCTATAAACCCTTATATATCAAGGCTTTTCTATACTCTGTGCCAAGTGTGCCAAGTTATTTTAATATTATTGTAATTTTCAAAGAAAAACACAGTAAAAGGAAAGAAATTATATAAATATATATAACAACTTTAAGCTACTTGGCACACGGCACATAAAACTAATAAGGAGGATATTATGGAAACCGACAAACCTAAACGCGGTAGAGGCAGACCGCCTAAAACCGCCACTGAAATTATACGCAAGCCCAGACGTACCGACTTACCAAATACGGTAGAATTTCCTGAGGGCGATAACAACAAATATACAACTTTCGCCCTTGCTATTATGCAGTTCCCGAAAATAGACATACGGAAACCCGAACAATTGCAGAAACGTGTGTATGAATATTTCCAGCTCTGCGCCGACCACGATATGAAGCCCGGTGTTGCTGCCGTCGGCCTTGCTATCGGTCTTGATCGTCGCAGAATGTGGGAAATTCGCTCGGGATCTAAGAACGTTGCTATCCCTCAGGAGTGCAAAGATATTATTATCAACGTTTACGACTCTCTTGAAGCACTATGGGAAAGCTATATGATCAACGGCAAAATCAATCCTGCCTCTGGAATATTCCTCGGCAAGAATAACTTTGGCTATCAGGATACTCAGGAGTATATCGTTACCCCTAATACAATGAACTCGGAAACGCCTATGGAAGTTATTGAGGCGAAATATGACGAATTACCCGAGGACTAACGACTATGGAGATTATCATTTGGTTAATTTATATTTTTATCTTTATTTTCCTTCTACAAGACTGACGACTTTTGAAAATGCTCACGACTTTTACGACTTTCAAACTTTTACGACTTTCGACTTTTGAGATTTTTGGACAGCTTTCGGGCGGACACCATAAAAAAGCGAGAAAAATTCACTCAATTTTCACTTCAAAAATATGAAATAGGTAAAAAATACCATTTTATAGGCAAAAAGTCCTATATTTTATATAGCGTTTTGAGGCGCATTTATAGCCGTTATAAGCGCGTTATATATGCCTATGTATTCCTACACTATTAGTATATAAAAGCGCCTAAAATAGCCCTTGTGAGCGTTAGAGGGCATAAGAAAAAGCCCGCTATATAGCAGGGATATAAAAGCATAAGAAAAGCACCGCGGATCCCGCGGGGCTAATTTATTTATATTTTTTTGCAAGTTCTAATATTACGGCTATAGGTATATACAAGATCGCTAGAATGATATATATAATTACCACGCGCGCGCCCTCATTATTTGATCGAAATAGTAGCGGCGGCCATTCTTGCGTATGTACGCGCGCCCGGTGTAAGTATAAAAAATTGTGTGCCTTCTTATTTGTGTGTAGCCGTCGCCGAAATCATAGGCCGCCGTTGCTTTTTCGCCGTCCATATCAAGAATTACAAGCCCGCCGAAATTGCATAGTGTATAAAGCCCCACCGGTTCCGCGTTTTTATATTTTTCTTTTAAAGTCATTGTTTTTTCCCCCTTGTTTGTATTTTAAAGTTAATTCTTTTTCGCCTTCAAAATATGCAATCACGGCCCCCGCTGCAAACATTAAAGCGGCAACCATTGCGAACATAATATAAAACAATATTGTCATGTTTTATCCCCCGATAATTACGGCATAATTGCCGTTTTTTGTTTTTCGCAACGTGATATTATAAAATGTTTTTTTCGCCGCTTGTATAGCATTCTCGCGGGCTATTGCTTTTAATGCGTCTTCAAGTGTTAAAAAGTATTTATATTTCATTGTTAGCACCTCTCAATAAATCCGTATGTGGTAAATCCGCCGTCGGCCTCTAATGCTATATCGCGGCCAAAAGCCTCGTAATCAATATAACGCCCGAGCGTGCCGAGGTTGTCCGTATCATAGCAACCGCTATCCACCGCCCAATAATAGCCAAGGTCGTAATTGTCGGTTATATCCTCGTATAAATTAAAATTGTCTATTTCGTCTATTTCGACATTATCCCCGCCGTAATATTCAACCGCTGCCGCGTATACCTTCCCCTCGTATTCGCTAAGCTCGGCGAGGGCTTGGCAATATTCGTTTATATCCTCTATATTGTCATATTCGCTTATTTCGCGGCCTTCCCAATCACAAACCCATTCATAGTCGTGAATAGCCCATTCCGGATCGAAATCCCCCATATTGTCGGCGATCTTTTCAAGCGTGGCCTCTAATTCGTCCGCGTCCATAGGTAGCGCTAGCCACTCGCCACCGTCTGCCCCGTTTACATTGTAGTTGCCCCATGTGTTTACAAAAATGTTTAACATAATTATTTCCCCCTTGATATGGTATATTTACGCGTTATCGCGTCTATACTTATATTATACGTATATTCGCGTAAATTGCAATAGGTTTTTATAAAATAATTACGTAATTTCACGTAATTTACAATTTGTTAATAAATTGTGCAGTTAAAAGACAATCAACGCCGGACGGGGGCGGGGGATATTATAAATTCGCGCGCGGCCGGGT
>JAZQRW010000062.1:0-8797 GCA_045629765.1 Eubacteriales bacterium | reverse complement strand
GAAGGGGCATCTTGTCGGTATCCTTCTTCACGCGGTTAAAGACTACCATCTCTGAGCTGGTCAGCTTATCTACTACAAGCTGGCGCATATTCTGGTTATAGGAAAGAATGGTGGTGGAGTCCATAATACAAATTTCCTGATAAACCATAAAGCTATCAGGGAGCGCATTGTAAAGGCTCTCAAGATTCCACATACCGTTATATTCAACTACGATAATATCAGCCTTGTGTCTCTTCGCAAGTGCGGAAAGTCTGTCGGGGGTAAGGCTCTGCTCGTCATCGAAGGAAGCATAGCTTACGTTATCGCCAAGCTCGGTGGGATCAAGCTCCTCCTCGCCCTCTTCACAGCTGATAATTAAATACTTCTTCTTGCCGTCGTTGAAGTTAGGGTCGAGCATAGTATCCCTTATGAATTTGGTCTTTCCTGCTTCAAGAAAGCCGGTAAAAAGATATACGGGAAATTCCATATTATACTCCGAAAAGCTCCTTAATCTTATTCTTATCAATGCCCGAGCCTATAACGCAAAGTCTGCCGATTATACCGGCAGTGCCGTATCTTACGTTGTTTTCACCGGGGATATAGTCAAAGTGAAGCCACTGACCGTCCGTGCCGGCTACAATTCCCTTTGCACGAAGAATCATACCGTAAGATGAGTCCTCGGTAAAGGTGTCAAGAATGTCGTTAAGCTCGTCGGCGGTAAATTTCTTAGTGGTTTCAGTACCGAAGCTATCGAACACATCATCTGCGTGGTGGTGTCCGTGATGGTCGTGGCATCCGCAGTCGCAGTGCTCATCGTGGTGGTGATGCTCGTGGTGCTCGTGGCAGCCGCACTCACAGTGCTCTTCGTGGTCGTGGTGATGATGCTCGTGACAGCCGCACTCACAGTGCTCATCGTGGTCGTGGTGATGATGCTCGTGATGCTCGTGGCATCCGCACTCACAGTGCTCATCGTGCTCGTGGTGATGATGCTCGTGGTGCTCGTGACAGCCGCACTCACAGTGCTCATCGTGGTCGTGGTGATGATGCTCGTGGTGCTCGTGACAGCCGCACTCGCAGTGCTCATCGTGGTCGTGGTGATGATGCTCGTGATGCTCATGGCAGCCGCAGTCGCAGTGCTCATCGTGGTCGTGATGATGCTCGTGGTGCTCATGGCAGCCGCACTCACAGTGCTCGTCGTGGTCGTGGTGGTGATGCTCGTGATGATGGTGATGCTCCTTCTCAAGCTCGGAAAGAGCGTTAGCAAGAGTATCTTTATTTTCCATAGCGTTAAGAATGTCAGCACCGCTAAGACTATCCCAAGGAGTAGTGACGATAACGCAATCGTGGTTATGCTCTCTTATGAGCGCAACAGCCTCCTCAACCTTAAAGTCCTTAGCTATATCTGTATGGGAAAGAACGATACAGGACGCATTCTTAATCTGGTCGTTATAGAATTCGCCAAAGTTCTTCATATACATCTTGCACTTATTAACGTCGGCAACAGTAGTAAAGCAGTTAAGCACAGCGTCACCCTCAACCGCCATCGTAGCCTTAATTACGTCAGAGAGCTTACCCACTCCGCTAGGCTCGATAAGAATTCTGTCGGGGTGGAATTCGTCAATAACCTTAGCAAGAGCCTTGGTAAAATCGCCAACTAGCGAGCAACAGATACAGCCCGAATTCATCTCTGTAATCTCGATGCCTGCATCCTGCAAAAATCCGCCGTCAATACCAATCTCACCAAACTCGTTCTCAATAAGCACAAGTTTTTCACCCTTGTATCCCTCGTTAATGAGCTTCTTTATAAGCGTAGTTTTACCAGCACCTAAAAAGCCTGAAAAAATATCAATCTTAGTCATTTCATTTACCTTTCGTAAATCGAAAATTTTTATATTTCGTACCTTAAATTATAACACTAATTCATTGGATTGTCAAGCAAAATATGTAGAAAACCGTTGTTTTTATACACTTTTCCGTGATTCAAACCAAAAATTCAAATCCTCTTTGCCTCAGCACCTCGTAGGTCGCAATTGCAACGGCGTTAGATAGATTTAAGCAACGGAGCGTGGGGAGCATCGGAATTCTTACCGCAGTATCGGCGTTAGCCTCAATAATCTCTTTATTGATCCCCGCGGTTTCCCTGCCAAATATCAGAAAAACGTTATCGGGATAATCTATTTCGGCATAATTATGCTTTGCTTTTGAAGTAAAGTAATACATCGGATATCCGGCATTCTTAGCCATAAAATCCTCATAGCTGTCATAGTATGTAATATCAAGCTTGTCCCAATAATCAAGCCCTGCGCGCTTCAATGTTCTGTCGCTGATTTCAAATCCAATCGGATATACTATATGAAGCGCCGCGCCCGTCACGGCACAGGTGCGAGATATATTGCCCGTATTCTGCGGAATTTCAGGGTTCAGTAGTACGATATTTATTCTCTTCATCTTAGAATTTTCCTTCCTTTACCTATGCTTGCTTTAACATTTTAGCACACTGTCGCCACGATTTCAACAAAAATGCGTTATTATTTAAAATATTTTAATTTATTTACATTTTTTTCTTTATTTTTATCTTTGCTTATGCTATAATGTAGTTGTATAAATATATTTTCTTACGAAAGGAATGCTAACATGGGCTTATTTAGTAAGCTTTTTGGCACTTACAGCGAAAAGCAAATCAAGGGTATAATCCCACTTGTCGATAAAATTGAAGCTCGCGAGGACTATTTCTCATCCCTTAGCGATACCGAGCTTCGCGAATGCACTGACAAATTTAAGGAGGCACTAAAGAACGGTGCTACACTTGACGATATTCTCATTGACGCATTTGCAGTAGTGCGCGAGGCGGATAAGCGAGTCCTTGGCAAGCGTCCCTACAGAGTTCAGCTTATCGGCGGTATTTTGCTCCACCAAGGCAGAATTGCCGAGATGAGAACGGGTGAAGGTAAGACTCTCGTCGCTACCCTGCCCGCTTACCTTAACGCACTCTCAGGCGAGGGTGTGCATATCGTCACCGTCAACGACTACCTAGCAAAGCGTGACAGTGAGGAGATGGGCAGAGTCTACGGCTTCTTAGGTCTTAAGACAGGTCTTATCATTCACGGTCAAACGCACGAGGAAAAGAAGAAGGCGTACGACGCAGATATTACCTATTGCACGAATAACGAGCTTGGTTTTGACTACCTTCGTGACAATATGGTAGTTTATAAGGAAAAGATGGTGCAAAGGGGTCATGCCTTCGCTATAGTTGACGAGGTGGACTCAATCCTTATTGACGAGGCAAGAACTCCTCTTATCATCTCAGGTCAGGGCTCGAAGTCTACCGACCTTTACGAGATGGCAAACAGACTGGTGCTCTCTATGTCTCACCACAGAATTAAAGAGGTTGAGGCGAAGATGGACCTCGATCAATACGACGAGGACTATATCGTTGACGAAAAGGCGCGTACGGCAGTTCTTACCCAGCACGGTATTGAAAAGGCGGAGCGTTTCTTCGGTCTTGATAACCTTTCCGACCCTGAAAACACGACTATCTATCACCACGTAAATATAGCAATCCGCGCGCACGGCGTTATGATGCGCGACAAGGACTACATCGTCAAGGACGGCGCAGTAGTAATCGTTGATACCTTTACAGGCAGACTTATGCCCGGAAGAAGATACAACGACGGCCTGCATCAAGCAATTGAGGCCAAGGAGCGCGTTGAGGTACAAAGAGAGTCGCGCACTATTGCGACAATCACCTTCCAGAACTACTTCAGAATGTATAAAAAGCTCTCGGGTATGACCGGTACTGCTCTTACCGAGGAGGTCGAGTTTAAGCAGATATACCACCTTGACGTAGTAGAGGTGCCCACCAACAAGCCTATGATAAGAATTGACCGCAATGATGCTGTATATACCACAATAGAGGGAAAGACAAGGGCTATTATCAGGCAAATTAAGGAGTGTCACGAAAAGGGACAGCCCGTCCTCGTTGGTACGGTATCAATTGAGAAGAGTGAGGAGCTGTCGAAAAGGCTTAAAAAGGAAGGAATTCCCCACAACGTCTTAAACGCAAAGCAGCACGAGAAGGAAGCGGAAATCGTAGCACAGGCAGGCAGCCTTGGCACAGTAACCATTTCCACCAACATGGCAGGACGTGGTACGGATATTATGCTCGGCGGTAATGCCGAATTTCTTGCTAAGCGCGATATGAAAAAACTCGGATACGAAGACGAAATTATCGCAGAGGCGACAGGCTCAGGTCTTGCTGACAATGAGGAAATAATTGAGGCAAGAGCCAAGTTCCAAGAGCTGTACGGTCAGCACAAGAAGGAGATAGAGCCACTCGCCGAAAAGGTACGCGAGGCAGGCGGATTATACATTCTCGGTACTGAAAGACACGAATCGCGCCGTATTGACAACCAGTTAAGGGGTCGAAGCGGCAGACAGGGCGACCCCGGCGAATCGCGTTTCTTCCTTTCCCTCGAGGACGACTTGATGCGTCTTTTCGGCTCGGACAGAATTTTAGGACTTGTAACCAGAATGGGTATGACTGAGGATACCGAAATCAATGCAAAAATCCTCTCTGGCAGTATTGAAAACGCGCAGTTACGCATTGAGAGCAACAACTTTGAAAGAAGAAAGAACGTGCTCACCTACGACGACGTTATGAACCAGATGCGTAACGTCATATATCAGCAAAGATACGAGGTGCTCCTCGGTGACAATATTCAAAATAAGATTACCGATATGATTACACAGTCTGTGAGCAGTATGTTTGACTACTGCTTCGGCGCGGAAAATCCCGAGGAATATAAATTTGACGAATTCCGTAATCACTATCTCGGCCTTGTCAGAGATTCCAAAAACCTCACCTACACCGCCGATGAATTAAATGCGCTTGACAAGGACGAGTGGCGTCAAGAGTTAATTGAGGGCGCACTTGAGTTATATTACGACAAGGATAGACTCTTTGACACCGCATTCCCTGAAAAACCCGGGATTATGCGCGAGGTCGAGAAGCGTATCCTGCTCGAAAACGTTGATATGAAATGGATGGAGCATCTTGAGAATATGGATGAGCTTAAGACCTACGTTGGTCTTAACTCCTACGCCTCACGTGACCCGGTTGCGATGTATCGCATTGAGGGCGCAGATATGTTCGACAAGATGATTGACGACATTAAGGAGGATACGGTGAGAAAGGTGCTTTCCGCCGTGCCTACAAGAGCTGTCACCGCAGAGCGTAAGCAGGTGGCAAAGCCGACGTTTGAGGGCTTTGAGGGCGGTAAGCCCGCGGTAAGACGCGCGCCCGTAAAGGTGGTTAAAGTCGGAAGAAACGACCCCTGCCCTTGCGGAAGCGGCAAAAAATATAAGAAATGCTGTGGCGCTAACGGCTCCGCAGACGAATAAAACCGGGGCAACCGGATTTTGAGGGTAAAACCGCCGTTTTCCGACCCGAAGGCGCAGTTACCTACCTTGAGTTAGAAAAAACAGACGATTTTCCCTCAAAAAAAGACGAAGCCCCCAAAGGATATATAATGGGATTTGGTACACTTTTTATAGGTTACTTTCTATTTTTAAACGTCACTTATCACGGAATTACAGACGTTATCGCAGGCCTGGTGATGCTGCTTGGACTTATCAAGCTGCGCACGGTTAATAAACCATTCTTCTACTGCAGTATTGTTACTATGGTATTTTCGGGCTTTGCATTCATTGAGCTTGTGGCAGAGCTGCTTAAAATGTTCACGCTTATAAGTGAAATAAGTCCTCTCTTCACCGTTTTCTCAATCATACGAAGCATCGTCATATTTACACTGACTTATTTTATGCTACGCGGTATGGAGGAGGTTGCGCACGAGGTGGATTTGCCCGATATTGCAAGCAAATGCAAAAATCGGATACCGTCCGTCATCATTATCTACGCGCTATGGGTGATACTTGAGATTCTGGGTCTGTTCGGCAGTATACCTGCACAAATACCCACGATTATAAGTATTATTACTCTTCTTTCCACCCTCGCACTTATCGTGATGAACCTATCACTTATTTACAAATGCTATATGAAAATCTGTATGCCCGAGGATTTACTCCCCAAGGAGAAAAAATCCAGGTTCGCCTTTGTAAATAAATTTGTGGAATACGAAGAGAAAAAACAGCGTGAATACGCTGAATATAAGCTTGAATTGATGCGAAAAAAAGGAGAAAGGCAAAAGGAAAGGAAAAACAAAAATGCGAAAAAGTAGTTTTAAGCCTTTGGTTAGCCTTGCACTTGTCTTTCTTGCGATACCCGATTTTGCCGTTATTGATATACTTCCCGACTTCATCTCTTACATAATCTTATTCACCTTAATAGGTAAATCAAGAAGTATAATACCGCATCTTGCGGAGGCTTATGACGGACTCAAGCGTCTTGCTTTTATGTCGCTTATTAAAATTCCTGCTATGCTACTGATGCTATCGAGCATTCGACTTGGTACGGATATTATACCGCTTATGACCTTCACATTCTCGGCAATTGAACTAATCCTACTGATACCAACTATAAAGAGTGCCTTTAAGGGATTGAACTATATTGGCGAGCGCACCGAGGTCCACGAGCTCTTAGAGCCTGTAAGGCTCGGTGAAATCTACTTGGGAAGTGAAAAAATCGAGACGCTGTGTTACTCGTTCTTCGTGGTAAAATACGGACTCAATACCATCTCCCAGTTGTTTTTGCTATCCTCCGCGAGTGAATCCACAACTCTGAAATTCAGGCAAATTTATCCGGTACTTACTATTATCTCACTTGCACTCACCATGATTTGCGGTGTTATAATGCTTATAATTGTAGGTAAGTACGCAGGGAATATTTTCAAAAACAGCTCGTTTGGCGACGAGATTATGCGCCTTATGACGCCAGAGCAGAAACAATCAATTGAGTATGATAAAAGACTGGCATCACTCATAAAGCCGCTTGATTTGTTCGTAATCTCTCAGATATTCACACTTGACATCACACTCAACAACTTCGGCGAGTATAACATTCTGCCGCGATTTATATTCCCTATTTTGATTTTTGTTGTTGCTTTTAAGCTATTTGATAAGAGATGGCAGATACTTAATTTATTAGGCGCGTCAGCGTATGCGATAGCGTCATGTGTAGAGTTTTTCGTATCGTTCGACTTTTATAACCGCTTCACCTCAATCCAGCTTATCAATGACACCACAGCGCAAAACGCGTACAAGAATGTAATCAACGTAAACGTTATTGAACTGTTGTTTGCAATACCTATGCTCATACTCTTTTTCATAGGCATTTGCAAATTTATAAGAAGCAAGACTGCAGTGGCTCCTAACACGGACGGATATAATAATCTTGACCGCGAAACACACAGTCGACTGTCGTTCTACTTCGGTATTATACTTGGCGGCGATCTTCTTATCTTTGCCTTAAAGTGTTTAGACGCTATTCTTAAATCCGACATTTCCCCACTCTTTACCGAGGTTACAGGCTCTATCGTTGCAGTAAGCTCTGCTCCCTGGCTCGCGGCGCTTACGTTCGGAGTCTCAATTATCCTCATTTTCCTCACCTACTATTTTATAGGTCGCGTTAAGGAAGAGGTAAAACTAAAATTAGAAAAATAGTAAAAAACAGATTTCAAGGCTCTTACCACACAGTAGGAGTCGAGAAATCTGTTTTTTTCTACATTATACCAAATTCTTAACCATTAAGCTTGCAGTCTTGCAAAAGGCGTCATCGCGGGGCGCGCCCTTTGTAAAGTCGTCAAATGTTGCCATAATCTTATCGCGGCATTCCTCAACAGTGCCGTCGTTCTTAACAAAGGTGAAGAAGTGTGGCTCGTAATCGGTAATCTCGTCAAAATCGGAAAGATTGCGTGAGGTGCGAGTGTTGAAGTTAGATATTCCCTTCTCGCTCTCACCCTCGCCTAAATAACGGTTATGAAGTCGATCCGTGATGATCTCGTTATCGCACCAGACGTATACCGAGCAAGGTGAGAAGCCACTCTTAGACGCCATTGAGCGTACGCCGACAAGGTCAAGCACCAAAAGCGGAATCTTTCCCTCGGAAATTGCCCTATTTACCTCACAGCGAGGTGTGCCGTATTTAGCGCCCGCATACTCCATATATTCAAGAATATCATCGTTTGCTATCGCGCGGTCAAACTCTTCATTAGTAAAATAAAGATACTCGTCGTCGTGACTGTCGCCCCTCTTCTGCCTTGTGGTAGCGGAACGAATGAAGTCAAATCTCGGGTTCTTTGCCCTAATAGCCTCGGCAATTACGGTCTTACCCACTCCCGACGGGCCTGCTATAATCAATATACAGTTTTGCCTGTTCATTGAATTACTCCTTTTATGCACTGTTGTGTGCAATAATTGAATTATTTGTTAGGAACGAGTTTTTCCTTACCGCCCATATATGGACGAAGAGCCACGGGAATTCTTACACTGCCGTCAGCCTCAAGGTTATTCTCAAGGAAAGCGATAAGCATTCTTGGCGGTGCAACAACGGTGTTGTTAAGGGTGTGAGCGAGATAAATCTTGCCCTGATCATCTTTAACTCTAATCTTAAGACGGCGCGCCTGCGCATCGCCGAGATTGGAGCAAGAGCCAACCTCAAAGTACTTCTGCTGTCTTGGAGACCACGCCTCAACGTCAACCGACTTAACCTTAAGGTCAGCAAGGTCGCCTGAGCAACACTCAAGAGTTCTTACGGGAATATCGAGAGTTCTGAACATATCAACGGTGTTCTGCCAAAGCTTCTCAAACCAAGCCTTAGAATCCTCGGGCTTACAAACTACAATCATTTCCTGCTTTTCAAACT
>JAZQRW010000061.1:0-7926 GCA_045629765.1 Eubacteriales bacterium | reverse complement strand
TAACGACGCGCTCATTTCTGCTTACGAGGAGGGCGAGTGATATGTTTGTCATTAAAATTGCAGAGATCGCCATCGGAATTGACAACAAATATTTGCATATTGAGAAATTAGCTCGTGATTATATTACAGACGATACACCGGAATTTACGGTTAGCGCTACCGAAGCAGAGCTTGATAAGGAGGCGGCTATATCCGAGTGCGAATTTACTCGCGGGTATCTTGAGTCTATCGTTGTTTATAGGAAAATTGCCGAGCAGCTACCACGATACGACGCCTTCGTTTTTCACGGAGCAGTTATGTCCTTTGACGGTGCGGCATACGCTATTACTGCCAAGAGCGGAGTAGGTAAGACCACGCATACTCGATTATGGCTTCGTGCTTTTAGCGAGCGTGCGCACTATCTTAACGGCGACAAGCCTATAATTAGATTTTTTGACGGTGTACCGCACGCCTGCGGAACACCTTGGCAGGGTAAAGAAGATTATGGCAATAATGAAATTCAGCCACTTAGGGCAATTGCCTTTTTAGACCGCGGACTTGACAACCGTGCCTATGATATTTCGCTTCGAGATGCTGTGACTCGCATGGTGTCACAAATTTATTTACCTAAGGACAATCCTAAGCACACCTTGCTCGCTATGTCACTTCTTGATAAGCTGGTTAAGGGAGTAAGACTCGTACGTCTTGAGTGTAATATGGATATATCGGCGGCTACAGTCGCTATGAATGCAATGACAGGAGAAAAAAAGTGAAGAATAAATATGATTTAGTAATAGTGGGCGCAGGCCCTGCGGGCATTTTTACCGCGCTTGAGCTTTTACGCCGTGGCTCACAAAAGAGCATACTCATCGTTGAAAAGGGAAAGGCAATTGAGAAGCGCTCTTGCCCTAAGCATAAGACGGGCAAGTGTATAAATTGTAAGCCCTGCAGTATCACCACAGGATTTTCAGGTGCAGGCGCATTTTCTGACGGAAAGCTGTCGCTGTGCGAAGAGGTAGGCGGCGATTTGCCAAGCCTTATCGGTGCAGGATATGCAAAACAGATGATTGACTATACCGACGGAATTTATCTGGAATTTGGCGCAGACTCACACGTTGAGGGACTCGGTAACGACGAGGAAAAGAAGGCTATCAGAAGAAACGCTATTAAGGCAGGTCTTAAGCTCGTTGACTGTCCTATCCGTCACCTTGGTACTGAAAAGGCGCAGGAGATTTATTATGCAATCGAGCAGCATTTGCTAAGTCACGGTGTCGAGATTTTGTTTAACACAGAATGCCTTAACATTGTGATAAACGAAAACGAGGTTTGCACGGGTGTAATTATAAAAGCTGACGGTAACGAAACCAAAATTGATGCTGATACGGTAGTCGTTGCTACCGGCAGACGAGGTGCAGACTGGCTCGAGAAGCTGTGCGAGGAGCATAATATTGCCCACCAGCCCGGTACGGTCGACATTGGTGTTCGCGTTGAGGTGCGTAATGAGATAATGGAGAGGGTAAACAACGTGCTCTATGAGTCAAAGCTTGTAGGTCACCCCGCTCCCTTTAAAAACAAGGTGCGTACGTTCTGTCAGAACCCCGGTGGCTTCGTTTCGCAGGAGAACTACGATAACGACTTAGCGGTTGTAAACGGTCACTCTTATAAGGACATTAAGAGTGATAACACCAACCTTTCGATCCTCGTTTCACATAACTTCAGCGTTCCATTTAATCAGCCGATTGAGTACGCGCGTAAGATTGGTGAGCTTACAAATATGCTTGGCGCAGGACGTATTCTCGTACAGCGCTTTGGTGATATTCTTGACGGCAAGAGAACTTGGGATAAGGAGCTTGCAGAGTCTAACGTTCGTCCTACGCTTCCCGATGCGGTTGCAGGTGACATTACCGCCGCAATGCCGTACCGCGCTATGATTAACATCATCAACTTTATTAAGGCGGTGGACGAGGTTGTTCCGGGCTTTGCATCCTACGAAACGCTTCTGTATTCCCCCGAGCTTAAGTTCTACTCCAATAGAGTTAAGATGGACGAAAATCTTAACACGAACGTAAAAAATCTTCACTGCCTTGGCGACTCATCAGGATGGACGAGAGGTCTTATGATGGCGTCCGTTATGGGCGTTATTATGGGCAGAAGGCTTGCCGAGTGTGATAAAGCTGAGTAATTATAGGGAAGTTTTCCAATAAAGTCAGTACGTAATAGGGTACTGTAAAGAGGATTGTATGAACGTCGTAAGCTTTTTAAAAATAAAATTGTCCGGTAGTCGTGACCGAGATATGACCGAGGGCAGTATAGTTAAGCATATTATCGCTTTTTCTATTCCGCTTCTGCTCGGCAACTTCTTTCAGATGCTGTATAACACGGTTGACACGTGGGTCGTGGGTAGATTCGTTAGTGACGAGGCGTTTTCCGCGGTTGGTACGCTCAGCTCGGTTACTAATCTTTTGATCAGCTTTTTCTTTGGCCTTTCAGGTGGCGCGGGTATTGTAATTTCTCAGTACTTCGGCGCGGGCAAAAGGGAGAAGGTAAACAGCGCGGCGCATACTGCGATTGCGATGACCTTGATTTTAGGAGTCGTGTTTACCATTATCGGTGTGCTTTCAGTCCCCCTGATGCTAAAGATCCTCGATATGCCCGTGGAGGTCGAGAGGGAAGCGAGAATCTATCTTATCATATGGTTTTCGGGTATCAGCGGACTTATGGTATATAACGTTGGCTCGGGCATTATGCGTGCCGTGGGCGACTCGACAAGACCGTTTATATACCTGGTATTTTCTACGATTTCCAATACTGTTTTGGATATAGTATTCGTTTTAGGCTTCAAGATGGGTACTGCGGGTGTCGCCGTTGCGACGATTATAGCCCAGCTCCTCTCGGCAATCTTGGTTATGATTTCGCTGGCGCGCGCAGATTCTGCTGTAAAGCTGTCGGTGAAGGATATTAAGCTTGATCTACCGATTTTAAGTAAGATCGTAATTATTGGTATTCCTACTGCACTGCAGATGTCGATTACCTCATTTTCCAACATTTTTGTGCAAAGCTATATTAACGCCTTTGGCACGGCAGGTATGGGCGGCTGGACGGCGTACGTTAAGATCGACCAGGTGGCAAATCTGCCTATGCAGTCCTTAGGAATTGCCGCGACTACCATCGTCGGACAGAATTTAGGTAAGGGATACGTCGACCGTGCGAAGAAGAGCGCGAACACAGCCTTTATTATGTGCTTTACCTGTACTTTGGTGCTGATCATTCCTATTGTGGTCTTTGCGCCTTGGCTCGTTTCATTCTTTAACGAGAATGCCGAGATCATTGAGTACGGTACGCTTTATATAAGGCTCTTGACACCGTTCTACCTATTGTGGACTGTCAACTCTATATATGCGGGCGCATTACGCGGAGCTGGCAGAAGCACGTCTACTATGGTGATTATGCTCTCGTCCTTCGTGGCGTTCAGGCAGATTTACCTTTTCATTATCTCGCAGATATTCAACACGCCCGTATCTATTGCGCTGAGCTATCCGCTCGGCTGGTTGATTGCGAGCGTTGCAACTGTGATTTACTACAACAAGTGCGGACTTACGCCGAAGGCAAAGAAGCGCATAGTGCTTGGTTAATACGCCATATAAAAAACGACAAACAATGAGTTTGTCGTTTTTTTGCTTCATTTAAGCTTTATAATATTTAAATCAGAAAAAAGTATCATATTTGCGAGCATTTGTGATGCTTACTTGCCAAGCAGCTTTTTGTAGCCCTCACCGAACTTAACGCACTTACTAACTCTTGAAAGAGTAGCGGAGGAAATACCCGTTTTTTCAATAATTTGCTCGTAGGTTACACCCTCTAAAAGAAGCTTGGCGGCGTGAAGTCTTTGCGCCATGGCTTCGATTTCCTTGTAGGTGCAAAGGTCCTCGAAGAGCGCCTTGCAGTCCTCTTTATTATTTATAAGCGGTATCAGCTCGTAGAGCTTATCGATTTCATTATGGTTTGCAGTAGTCACGTTAATCTCCGTTTTCGTCAGTTATTGTTGAAAGAAAATGCTTAAGCTTTTCGGACTTTGGGCTTTCAAATATCTCGGCGGGAGTGCCCATTTCCTCGATAACACCGTCTGCCATAAATACAACCTTGTCGGACACTCCTTTGGCAAAGTTCATCTCGTGCGTAACGATAATCATCGTTCTGTCCTTGTTTTTGAGTGAGCGTATTACGCGCAGTACCTCGCCCGTGAGTTCCGGGTCGAGCGCCGACGTCGGCTCGTCAAAGCAGAGCAGGGCAGGGTTGAGCGCTAAGGCTCGCGCTATGGCAACTCGTTGCTGCTGTCCTCCGGAAAGCTGGTGCGGATATGAGTTGAGCTTGCTCTCTAAGCCTACCATTGACAACAGTTCTTTACCTTTTTCGATTATATTTGCTTTATAATTGTCTTTTGACGGTGGATTGGCGCCGAAATAAAAATTGCAAACGCCTTGGTAAAGCTCAAGGTTGCCCTTTTTTTGAACCTTTTTTGATAGGCTTTCTTTTATCAGAATCTCGGGGGTGAGGCACACGTTTTCAAGCACCGTGTAGTGAGGAAAGAGGTTGAAGGATTGGAACACCAAGCCTGTTTTTAACTGTCTTTTTCGCCTTTCCTCTTCGGAGAGCTTGCCAATGTTACCTGAGAACATAACCTCCTCATCGAGTAAGAATTCTCCAAGGTCAGCGCTTTCGAGCAGGTTAAGGCAACGCAAAAGAGTGGTTTTTCCTGAGCCTGACGAACCGATGATTGATATTACCTCGCCTTTATTTACCGTTAAATTGACGTCGCGAAGCACGCATAAATCGCCGAAGCTCTTGCTGACGCCCTTTATTTCTAAAAATGCCATTGTTACACCTTATAATAATCTAATTTCTTTTCTATGTAGCCAAACAGAAGCGTTAGCAGTCCGACGAATACTAGGTAGAATGCACCGGCATAGAATAGCGGCCATATCAGAGCCTTGCTGGCGAATTTGTCGGCAACACGGATAATTTCTATAACGCCGATAACTCTTGCAAGAGCAGTATCCTTGACAAGCGTTATAACCTCGTTTGATACGGGTGGAAGCGTTCTTTTTACAACCTGCATCAAAACGATGCTCTTAAATGTCTGACGCTTCGTGAGTCCGAGAACCTGTCCTGCCTCGAACTGTCCCTTTGGTATGCTTTCGATGCCACCGCGGAAGATTTCCGAGAAATAGCAGGCGTAATTGATAACGAAAGCAATAACCGTGGCTATAAAAGCACCGCCGTTATCTATGCCGTATTCAAAGTAAAGTGCGTTATCCAGCTTGCCGAACACGTTTACGCCGCTTTTTGAGAGAATACCGGGCAAATAGTAAACGATAAATAGCTGTAGCATCAGCGGAACACCGCGGATTATCCATACAAAAATTTTACTCGTCAGCTGTAATGGCTTAAATTTGCTCATTGAGCAGAATGAAATAAGCAGTCCCAGCGGTAAAGAGAGCACCAGAGTAAAAATAAATAATAAGCAGGTTAACGCAAAGCCTTCTAAAAGGCTTTGCGTAACGTAAATAAAGGTCATATTAAGCTCCCGAGATTAGTCTTCGTAGTTAGTAATGATGGAGTTTTCAAGTCCGTACTTAGTAGCAAGGTCCATAAGGTAGCCGTTCTCAGCGTACTTAACGAAGAGCTCGTTTATCTGTGCGGTGAGCTCGCTGCCCTTCTTGAAGCCTACTGCGTAGTATTCGCCCTCAAGCTCGATACCCTCGTTAATAGCAATTACGGCGTAATCACCCTTGCCAACGATAGACTGTGCAAGAAGAATGTCTACAACTGCATAATCAGCAGTGCCTGCCTTAACGCTAAGGAGCGCGTCCATCTGTGATCCTACGCCCTTATCGTTTATGTTCTCTGTAATGCCGTCAACGTAGGTCTGACCCGCGGATCCGATTTCGTACGCTACAGTCTTGCCCTCGAAGCCTGCGGTAGATGTGATGTCATCTGCAGATGCCTTCTTCACGATGCACTGTGCATTGGTCATATAGTAGTAAGAGAAGTCAACCTTTTTGCTTCTTTCAATACCGTCATCGTCAGTGGTGTTTGCAGTAAAGCCGTTCCATATACAGTCGATTGTGCCGCCGTCAAGCTCGGAGTATTTGTTGCCCCATTCGATAAGCTTAAATCTTACCTCGTATCCAAGCTCCTCGAACATTTTTGTAGCAAGCTCGGTGTCAAAGCCAACGAGCGTTCCGGTTTCATCCTCATAATTCATCGGCGCGTAATCGGTGTATCCGATAGTAATAGTCTTAGCAGGTGTCTTTTGACATGAGGGTAAGAAGAATACGGATGTAAATGTGAGTGCAATTGCGAGTAGAGTTGTGATGATTTGTTTCATGATAGTTTTCTCCTAAATAATGTAGTTGGTGGCACTTCATTACTTTACTGTGCTAAAGTGATGTGACTATTATACTTTAGTTTGCTAAAGTTGTCAATGGTTTTTTGCAAAATTTTTTATTTTTATTGAAAATGCTTGATTTTACTTGCGCTTTTTTAGCGTGCTGTAGTGCATTATGCTTAATCAAATCAAGAAAAACGAAGCAAGATATTACTACGATAAAATATCTGATAGCCGCAATACCATCTCAACGCTTGACAATAACAAATTTTTAGTATATAGTGATAGAAAAACGGTTGGTTGAAAATGAATATAAAAGTAATAGATGTAAGAAGTCACAAGGGCGATGCCTCATTTTTGATAGACGACGGAAAAACAAGTATTTTATATGACACCGGATTTGGTTTTACGGGATATGCGGTTTCTGAAAACGTAAAGAAGTACCTAGGTGAACGTCAGCTTGATTTTATATTTTTAACACATTCACACTACGATCACGCACTTGGCAGTGCATACGTTCTAAGGTATTTTCCAAGTGCCAAGGTTGTCGCAGGCAAATATGCGGTAGATATTTTTAAGCGTGACGGCGCAAAGAGGGTTATGAAGGAGCTTGACTCCAAGTTTGCCAAAACCTGCGGAGTCACCGATTACGAATTTTTAGGCGACGAACTAAGGGTAGATATTGCTGTTGAAGAGGGTGATATAGTTGAGGCAGGGGATATGAGATTTGAGGTTATCTCGCTCCCCGGGCACACTCGTTGCTGCGTAGGATTTTATTTTGCAGAAGAGGGCTTGCTACTCTCGAATGAAACGCTTGGCGTATACGACGGTGACAAAACCATTATGCCAATCTGCCTCGTTAGCTTCTCCGATGCGCTTTCTTCCATTAAGAAAATCGAAGAGCGTAACGTAAGAGCCATCGTTGCGCCGCACTGGGGACTGCTCGACCAAGAGCAAACCGAATTCTTCCTTAATAATATGAAAGACGCTCTTCAAAATACAGTTTCTAAATTTCTTGATAGCATAAAAAGAGGACTTAGCGATGAGGCGATTATAGAGGAGTTTAAGGAAAGATTTTGGCAAGGATATATAAGGGAAATATATCCCGAGGACGCCCTGCGCTTAAACACCTCACTTATGTTACGTTTAATCAGAAGCGAGCTGTTGTAATAAGTATTGAAAAAAAGTCGTACCCCATTGATACGACTTTTTTGTGTAAATACCTATTTTGATACAATTTGCATATGCCTCTTAGAAAATGCGTACAGTTAAATTGACTGACAAATTGGAATTTGACAGTATCACAACTGCTTTATCTCATTGGCAATCACAGCCACGGTTTTTGCGTTGGTATCAATTTTAATGGTACCCAATGCTTGATACATCGGTATTCTTGCTATGCTTCTCTCAATTACATCTTCAGAACGAATACCTTTTTCCACATCCATTGATAATCTTTCACACAGAGTTTTTTCATCCGCTACAAGCGAGACGCATTTCACGTCACAGTTCTGTGCATCAAGCTTTTTAAGTATGAAATCGATAATACTCTGCTCGTG
>JAZQRW010000060.1:0-7622 GCA_045629765.1 Eubacteriales bacterium | reverse complement strand
TTCCCCACTGCTGCCTCCCGTAGGAGTCTGGACCGTATCTCAGTTCCAATGTGGCCGTTCAACCTCTCAGTCCGGCTACTGATCGTCGGCTTGGTGGGCCGTTACCTCACCAACTACCTAATCAGACGCAAGCTCATCTCCCAGCGATAAATCTTTGATGGTTGCTCCATGCGAAGCTGCCATTTCATACGGTATTAGCAACTGTTTCCGGTTGTTATTCCGTTCTGGAAGGTAGATTGCTCACGCGTTACTCACCCGTCCGCCACTAAGTATATTTCTATACTCCGTTCGACTTGAATGTGTTATGCACGCCGCCAGCGTTAATCCTGAGCCAGGATCAAACTCTCTAAAAAATTGTATATTATCTTGAGTTCCCTCAAGTTAACATCTTCTTAGAGCTATTTTAATCTAGCTTTTTACTTTTTGAGTAATTATTTCAAAGTGTTATTAACGAGAATCTCTGCACTTTTCAGTGCTCAGAAATTTTCATGTTGTTCAATTTTCAATGAGCAATTCACACTTGTACACACAAGTGCTTGACCATTATACTACAAAAAAATCAAAATGTCAATAGGTTTTGCAAAGTTTTTTTATTTTTTTGTATTAAATTCTTTTTTTGGTAAAAATACTCTAAATAGCGAGGTGATTTTATTGATTTCTATATTCATAAGAACCATAATAATTTACGTAATTTTAATAGGAATGCTTAAAATTATGGGAAAACGGCAAATCGGAGAGCTTGAGGTTAACGAGCTCGTCTCCACTCTTTTGATATCCGAAATAGCAGCAATACCGATTAGCGAGTCGAATATACCCTTGACCAGTGCAATTATACCTATTTTATTCATCTGCCTTTTTGAAGTATTTATTTCAGCACTCAAAAACAAGTGGGGTAAATTAAAAGTAATTGTCGAGGGGGAGCCTTCTTATATTATATATAAAGGTAGACCCAACCAGGATATACTCACAAAAAACAGAATTTCGGTAAACGAATTATTAACCGAACTACGACAGCAAGGGGTGGGTAATATTTGTGACGTTCAATACGGAATACTGGAACCGTCCGGAAAATTATCTCTTATCAAAACAGATGAAAAAGAATTGGCGCACACGCTGATAGTAGACGGTAATATTGATTATTCCACTCTTAAGCAAGTCGGCTTAAACGAAAAATGGATAAATAAGTGTTTAAAGCACGAAGGGTACAAAATACGTGACATTTTCCTGCTAAGTGTAACAGACTCGGGAAAAATCAATATAATAACAAAGGATAAAAAATGAAGAGTATAATTATTTCATCCACACTGATTATCATAATTGTAGCATTTGCTTTTACAAGCTCTGCACTTGTGTCGAATTATCTCGACACCCTTAGCGAAGAAGTAGAAGCATATAAAGATTCAGATGAAGAAACGAAGTCAATTATATACCGCGCGATGTATGATGATTACAAAAGACGCGAGGTATGGTTATGTATACTCATAGATGATGAATCACTGATTAAAATAGAAGAGGACTTTATCGATATTATCACACAAACAAACGCAGATAAAAATGAGAGTGTGATATCAATAAATCGCCTAATCTGTCACTTGGAGCAAATCAGGCGATTATCCGGTTTTAATATAAAAAGCATTCTTTAAGTGAACAGTGTCATATCGGATTTATAAGCTTCCTCACGCATAATAGTATATCCCTCGGAGGTAATATCAGGCGATGAGAGTATCCCACACTTATTGCGAAGTGCCTTGATGATATACTCGGGATTTAAAAACGAGGATGCATCAGCAGACAGAACGCACTCAAGAACCAAGCGTGAGTTAGAGTATTTACACTCACATGACTTAATCTGCGGGCGAATATCTACGGTCTTAGTAGGCTCACCCGGCTTAGTTTTCTTATCAACCATAACGGTTGTATCAAGAAGTGCTGCCTCGACATCACGAGCCATTCTTTCATCCGCACCGATGGTATCGATAGCCATCGTATACTTAAGCCACACCATGTCAGTAAGCTTAGTCGTTGGGTAATAAGCCTCAAGTACCTGCATTTCGTCGGTCATATTCTCGTTAAGACGAGCCATAGCAAGTGCGGGATCTACGCGCTCGGTAAGACGAATATCCATAAATTCGCACACACTCTCCGTACCTATTGAAAGAGGGGCGGCAAATATCATCTTAGGCTTAGGATTAAAGCCCTCGGAATACCAAAGCGGCAGCTTAGCACGGACGATAATCTTATTCATCGTTCTCACTAAATCGAGATGTGAAATGTATTGAAGCTTACCAAGCTTCTTAAACTTAAATCTAAGCGTTACGTATGGAGTATTAGCAGTTACTTGCACCATCTGTTCACACCTCCAAGCTTATTAGCGCCGCAGCCGTTACAATGCTCGGCGCAGGATGGCGTAGTCTTTTCCTCATACGCCTTTTTCCTCTCACGGAGAAGGAACTCCTTAGTCACCCCACAGTCAATCATATCCCATGGCAAGACCTCGTCAAGTCCAAAGCCACGCGTAGTATAAAAGGCAGGGTCAACACCCGCGCGCTTGAATACGTTGATCCATCTGTCGTAGTCAAAATACTCGTCCCACGCATCAAACATCGCGCCCTCCTCAACTGCAAGAGCGATAGCCGGAGCAAGTCTTCTGTCACCTCTTGCAAAAACAGCCTCAATAAAGGAAACCTTTGCATCGTGGTAATTGTATTTGATTTTTCTATCAGTGATACATCCCTTCAGGTGCGCCTGCTTCTCAATCAACGAGTCGAACGAATCCTGCTTTTCCCACTGGAACGGTGTAAAGGGTTTTGGAACGAAGCAAGCAACGCTGATAGTAACGCTCACACCGCGAGGACGCTCAGGCTTAGGAAGAGCATAATATCTTCCAACAACCTTCTTGGCAAGGTCGGCAATACCCTCAATATCCTCGTATGTCTCGGTAGGCAAGCCGTTCATAAAGTAAAGCTTTACACTGCTCTTTCCACCCTTAAACGCAATATCAACGGCATGCATTAAATCTTCTTCGGTTACGTTCTTGTTGATTACGTCGCGAAGGCGCTGTGTGCCAGCCTCGGGAGCAAAGGTAAGTCCGCCCGTACGAACCGAAGAAACCTTCCTCATAAGCTCCTCGGAGAAGCTATCTATGCGAAGTGAAGGCAACGACAAGCTGACATGGGCGTTATCAGTCCAGGAAAGGAGCCCGTCAGTAAGCTCTCGAATCTTGGAATAATCGCTGATTGATAAGGAAATAAGCGAAATCTCGTCGTAGCCTGTGTTTTCATAAAGACACTTAGCGGTCTTACAAAGAGTTTCGGGCGATTTCTCGCGAATAGGGCGATACACCATACCCGCCTGGCAGAAGCGACAACCCCTGATACAACCACGGTAAACCTCAAGAACGATTCTATCGTGGACGGTTTCAATATACGGCATGATCAGCTTCTCGGGATAAGGTGCTTTATCCAAATCAGCAACAATTCTCTTTTTGATTTTAGTAGGAACATCGTCATAAAGAGGCTTATATTCCTTAATAGTGCCGTCATCGTTATAACTGACCTCATAAAGTGAGGGAATATATACGCCCTCTATGTTAGATGCCTCACGCAAAAACGCGGAACGGGTATAAGTTTTCTCCTGGCGCATTTTGATATAAAGCTTTGAGATTTCAACCAAAACCTCTTCTCCCTCACCTATATTGATAAGGTCGAAGAATTCGCATACAGGCTCGGAATTAAAGACGCAAGGTCCTCCGCCAATAATTATGGGAGTGTCCTCGCCCCTATCCTTTGCCCAGAGCGGAAATCCCGCAAGGCGAATCATCTGAAGAGCCGTTGTATAACACAGCTCGTACTGAAGAGAAAACGCTACAAGGTCAAATTCAGAAAGCGGATCGCAGGATTCAACGGCGGTAAGTGGGATATTGTATTTTCCCATTGCCTCCTTCATATCCTCCCAAGGTGCATATACACGCTCACACCAGATATCACTCTCGCGATTAAGAACATCGTATAATATGCGTACACCGAGATTAGACATACCAATCTCGTATGTGTCGGGGAAGCAAAATGCGAATCTGCACTTTACTTCGTTTTTATCTTTAATGACGCTGTTATATTCTCCACCTATATATCTGCCCGGCTTCGAAACCGACTTCAACACAGATGAAAAATTATTAGGCTCTGACATATATTAGTTACCCTTTTCCTTATTTCTTATATTAAATGTGCGTCTGCTTATAATGTACAAAATAGCGCCCCAAACCAAATGCCATGCTCCGAAGGCAAATGCAGGTATAGACGTACCAAAATCAAGTGAAATAACAGTAGAAAGAACTGCGCCGACTGCCATAGCGATAAGAGCAGTCATCGACATACTCTCTTGGAATGATGTATATCTCTTGGCAAGAAGCACCATGTTAATAGCATTCGACTTGTCGCCGAGAGTAACGACTCCGGCACTGACTCTACGATAAACCTTCTTCTCCTTTGGAAGCGGTACATTCTTTTTCATCACTCTCATGGAATCCTCACCGGGGGTCAATACCTTTATCAATTCGCCCGATATGTTAGGATCGCGAGTATATATAAGCGGTATGATTTTGCGTTCCTTAAGAAGCGGTCGAAGCATAGTAAATTCTTCCGAGAATGAATATCTTATGAAGAACTTTACATAAACCTCTCCGTCCTCAGCTCCGTACATTATTTTTGTAGAATCATTAACGCCGGATTTGGTACGGTAGTCATCAGATGGAATCACAACACCGTTTCTAAGCATATAATCGCCGGTACCTGCGCAAATCTGATGCCCGTCAAATTCACCGGAAATACCATCGTCGCTGATGACTACGTTGGTTGCCTGAGCGCACTTTCTGTCAAGAGAAGAAGTAAAGACATGATCAAGAGGGCCTCCAACCGCAGAAAATAGCGAATACATCTGTGCGAGTGCCTTAGGAGTGTTATACGCCTTACCGTAAAGGTGAATTTTCTTAATGCTGACATCCTCAATTCCGAAAATCTCAGTATCCTCAAAAGCAATAACGTCAACGTCCGAGCAATCGTAAATAGAACTCTCGCCAACGAAGGTACTATCCTCAAGAGAAGCTTCCTTTAAGGAATGGTGATACGGCAGCTTATGCGTAAGGATCGCAAACGACGGGAATGAAAGCAAATACACAAGCATAAATGCCTCAAAGCCGAGGGCTAATGAAAATTCCTTAACAAAGAAGCACACAAGTCCCGTAATCAATGCTACGCCTGCGCTACAGCCCATTATAAGAAGATTTTTTTTCGTATCCTCAACGACACGCGCTGAACGCGAGAAAAAGTTTGTGACAAACGCACTGCGGAACATACGCGCAGTCTTGGAATTATACTCATCAATAGCACCGTCAAGCGCCATATTCTCACGAGGTAATTTTCTGGTCAGACGCTTATCAAGAACATTCTTAACAACGTTTTTAGAAACAATCTTAAATCCGGTAAAATCGCCCGTAGCTCTGAAGAATGAAGCAAGTATACAAGCAAGCGCCTGCAAGCCAAATAAAACCGCAAAGCTTAAATACGTACTTGTTTCAGTGAAAACTATAACTAAAGTATACAAAATCTGTACAAGTAACGAGAATACCAGAGATAATTCAAGCATAACTCTGCCATGAATAAGCTGTCTTACAGAACGCACAATCTCCGGCATAGCGAGTAGGAATAGGCAAATTGAGAACTGCATATCAAAAACAGCATGCATGTATCTTACATTACCAAGTCCCAAAGCATCAAGTATGTCCTTGCCAAGCAAAACGCCAATCTCAGTAGCAATAAATGCAGCCAAAATGAATAATCCGGCAAACAATCTTACCTTTATAGACATAATAGTATCAAGGAAGGAATCCTTGAACGAATCGCGCTGAATCGGTGAGGTAAACTCGGTCTGGCGTCGTCCGGCAGTAACGGGAGCTTCATCAGACGAGCCCTCAGGAGCTTCACTCTCGGTGCTAACGTCAGTTAATCCGTAATCGACAATTTCATAGCGCACATCGGGATCGGGCATACGATACTCTTCCCTCTCAGGCTCAGGCTCTGTAAACTCCTCGTAAACAAGAGCGTCCTCCTCTTCTTCCTCGATAGGTGCAGGCTCTTTCTTTGAATTTGCTTTATCTATCTCGCGCGCTAAATCCTCCGTTGCATCAGGGATAATTTTTCCCTCATCCGCCGGCTCTTCGTCGTCAGAATCAAACTTAAAGACGGTAATGCTCTCATCAGAAACGACGGTAGGCGTCGCGTTAGAATTATGCACTACTATCTTCTCTATCTTATCATCCTCTGTGCTCTCAATAACCTCTTGCTTTACCTCAACCTTTTCTTCCACCTTAGCACTAGCCATAGGTCTTGGGCGCGGATCATTCTTCATACGATATGTATCGCTAACGTCGGTGAAGCGCGGAACATAAGTAGTCCTCACACTGAACGAATCGGTAGAAATACTCTCATTATTATATTTTTCATCAAGCTCAAAGCTATCGGGTAGCGTAAATTCCTCTTCAATAACGGGAGTGATAACATCCGCCCGAGGCTTGTCCTCGCTGACAACCTCAGTCTTACTATCATCGTTAAAAACAAGCCCTGTGCCATCCTCGCCTATTTCAAACTCTAAGGCGCACTTGACTGTATTTTCGCTTTCATCCATATTTTCTAAAATCTTATCGTTATCCACTAATTACACCTCGCTTATAAATATTAGTGTCTTTGCTTTGCAATCTCGGCAAACAAAACGCTCGCGGCACAGGAAACGTTCATAGAATTAACTGTTCCGTACAGCGGAATGGATAGAACAAAATCGCATTTCTCCTTAACCAATCTGGATATACCGAAGCCCTCACTGCCAAGCACGAGAGCAACTGCACCCTTAAGGTCAGTCTGATAGTACGACTCGCCATCCATATCGGCGGCGTAAATCCAAAGTCCCTTCTCCTTAAGCTCATCTATTGCAGACGGAAGATTAGTAACCTTAGCAATACGCACGTGCTCAAGCGCGCCTGCGGACGCCTTACCGACCGTGGAGGTAAGACCGACTGCGCGACGCTTGGGAATAATTACGCCGTGCGCACCGCAGCACTCTGCGCTCCTGATAATTGCGCCGAGATTGTGCGGGTCCTCTATTCCGTCACATACAACGATGAAGGGCGCTTCTTCCCTTTCCCTTGCATACTCCAAAATCTCATCGATAGTGGAATAATTACGCTCGGCGGCAATAGCGATAATACCCTGGTGCTTATTCCCCTTTGAAATAGTATCCATCTTCTGCTGAGTGGACTCAAAAATCGGAATACCACGCTCAGCGGCAATGCCCAAAAGCTGATTTATAGAGCCCTCACGATCGCCCGCAAGAATATACATTTTTTCTATATCTCTGCCGCTGTTTAAAAGCTCGCGGCAGGAATTTCTACCGCAGACGATGCTCTCGTCAAGCTCCTCGGGCTGCTGATTAAATCTTGAACCCGACTTATATTCATCGCGGCGGTTATTCTGCGCGTAAGGCTTCCTTTTATTATTGTTATATCCCATATCGACTCCAAAATATTTAATATTACATATTTATACATAATACATTATAGCATACAAAATCAAGTT
>JAZQRW010000059.1:0-19589 GCA_045629765.1 Eubacteriales bacterium | reverse complement strand
GATAATGTAAAGTATAGTTATCAAATTAAGTCAATCGATTCAATTTTAACAACAGATAATGAGATTACGACAGTGGGAGAGATTGTTTCTTCCGGTGCGCTTGTTAAGGTGACCTACGAGCTTTCTATAAACGGTGAGAGGGTGACTTGTACCATCGGTGAGGATAAGGTTAGCACACCGCAGATAATGCACGCCGTAATTGACCTTTCCGATGAGGAGTCGAGCGCAGTGTTCGGCGGTCTTGTAGGCAAGAAAATCGGAGAGCTTAACGATGGTGAGAACGTCTTTGAGGCCGTATATAATAAGGATAACGCAAAGAAGAACGAGGTTTCCGTTTACGTTTCGACCATCTATGCAATTTACGATACTAATGGCAAGGTTCAGACCAAGGTTGATGAAAAATCGTACGTTACACTCCGTTATTACACTAAAGTAAACGGAGAAAAGAAGGAAGAAAAGACTCTGGCGATTGACTTGTCTAAGGTAGATGAATCTGATAGTTTCTACTCTATCAAGCAAGCAATTATAGGACGCGGCATTGCGGATAATATGAGCTTAAACGCTTATACACGTACAGATTATTATGAGCATATCCGCGACTTCACCTGCTACGAGATTGATCGCATCGTGTATTTCACTACAGCTGAGCTTGTATCGTCATTCAATTTCGTTAACCCTTCAAAGCGCGATCCGTTCTTTGGTGGCTCGATTTTTGAGAACACCATGAATAACAAGTACAGCTTGTACGGCGTAAACGACAAGGCGTGTGAAGCTGTAATCAGAGTTCTTGGCGGTATTGGTACGAGTACCTCTGTATCGCAGGGTATGTCCGGTGAAACCGTTGCGCTTGGGCTTACAGCTAAAAATATGTACAATTACGGTCTCTACGCTCACAAGATTTACTTCGAGCTTCCACGAGGTCTTGTAGACGATAAGGTGGAGTCGGTTGAGGATTTACGCGGTGATTTGCGTGACTTCTATTCGCTCGGCAAGCTTGGATTTACGCTCTATATAAGCGAGGTACACAACGATGCCGATGAGCCCTACAGATACGTTGGATGTGATATGTACGACCTTATAGCAAAGGTGCCTGAGAAAAATCTTGAGTTCTTGAATTACAATTTCAATGAATTTTGGGCGACAAATAGTCTTATGTTTATTGACATACTTGACGTGAAGAGCCTTGAATTTGACTTCAATATGACCGACGTTTACGGTGACTTGAAATTTGGACTCGAGCATTTGTCGGTATATTACAATACCACTGACGGAAAGAAGAGTGAGGTACAGGAGCCCGGCGATGGCAGAATAGAGCTTACAGGTACTAAGGTTAATATGTACACGACCGAGGACTCTATGGATACGGTGTTAAAGCAAATGCTGTTTGAATACGGAGTAGGCGCTCCTGATGAAAATGGAGAACGCTACTACACGGCGGGCAATCTTTATAACTGGATACACAATGAGGGTAATCCTATGCCAAGTGGCAAAAAGTCGCTTGACTCTTACGGCGCATATCAGTTTAAGTGCGCATACGAGGTACTGCAGCTGATAGAATATCAGGGTATACTGACCGAAGAGGAGCAGGCAAAGGCGAGAGAAGCGAAATACCTTACCAAGCTGACAATCACTCTTGATAATTCACGCAAAAACCGCGAAGAGGCTTACTCGTATGAGTTCTACAGAGTAGACGACAGAAGAATTATGGTAACTCTCTATAAGGAAGGCAATCCCAGCGCGAGCGTTTCGGAGTTTTATATCAGCACATTTACCTTTAAAAAGCTGGTAGCAACCTTCGTTGGCGTGGCGAACGGTATGATTGTTAACCAAGATACCCCATATCCGGACTACGAATAAAGTGCAATTTGGTAAAAAAACTACGGTAATTTGACTCGAATATGTATAAATGGAAAAATATATAAAAAATATAAAAAAACATTTGCATTTTCGAAAATTATATGCTATAATATTTTAGCGTACTAATCGCGTGGTGAGAATTCCACACAAAAAAGTTCAAAATAAAAATTTAAATACAGAGGAAACAAACAATGAAAAAGAGAATTATCAGTTTAATTCTTGTCGTAGTTATGTCACTTCTCGCTCTTTCAGGCTGTGCTGCATACCGCTATGAAGACGACGATATGGCAAAATATGCAAAATTCGACTCAAAAGCGTTCCTTGAGGGACTTCAGAAGCTTGAGATCGAAGAGGACAGCTTTGGCATCGACGAGGAGCAGAGATGGCTTAAGGTAGAGGATGCAATCCTTAAGGAAATCGCCAGCAAGGTTGCTGACAAGACCGTTAAGGTTCAAGAGGGCACAGTTGGCGCAACAGATATATTCTATTACTCATACTTCTACACCATTACCGTAGGAGAGGGTGATGAAGCAAAGACTTATTACTTCATGGAAAATATTGCTAAGACTGCAGAGCTTCAGCTTGGTTTGTCTACTAACAAGGCTGACACTCTTGTGGGTAAAATTGAGACAGCGTTTGCTAAGTTCGAGTTTAAAAAGGATGACTCCGCAACAGCTGATAAGAACGAGGCTAACTACTTCGTTACCACTACAAGCGGTACTGTAACCGCAAAAGAGGGTAAGACAGTTCTCGTTAACGTTACCTACCAGAAGAGCGTAAAGAACGGAGAAGACACAAGCGATCCTGTTCAGTACACCAACGTTATGGTTGAGGTTCCCTACACCAAGGTTGAGGAGGGTACTGACGTAAAGACTCTTGACTTTGAGAAGCAGCTTTACGGTAAGAATATAGGTAGCGCAAACGAGGATATCACCGTTAAGAAGGACGATGGTACCGAAGAGATTTACAGCAAAATCACAATTAACTTCACTACCGACTTTGAAGGCAGTGAGTGCGAGCCTAAGGTAATCGAAGGTCTTAAGTATGAGTTGCAGTCTAGCGAGAAGGACGATACCAAGAAGAAGGATGCTTACGGAAACGAGGTTAAGGCAGGCGATCTTAAGGACAAGGACATGGTATACTACGTATTCCCTGTACACTACGTTGAGGTTGAGTCCGAGCTTACTGTTGAAACTCTTCTTTACAAGATTTTCGGTGAGAACCTTTCCTCTTCATCTCTTGAGCTCTTCTCTAATGATGATGAGTATAAGAACGGCGACGGCATCTCTAAGCTCGTTGACGCGCTTAAGACTAAGATTAAGGATTACAACACCGCTAATACAGCAAACAACACCAAGAATTCTAATTATACCACAAAGCTTAACGCTCTTAAGAGTGCTATAAGCGATGATGAAAAGAAGGCTAACTTCGAGGGACTCCTTAAGGACGCTCTTGATAAGTACGATGCGAAGAAGGCTGCTACAGGTGATGCTGTATCCGAGGCTCTGAAGGCTTACGAAACTGCTTATTCAGCACTTACAAGCTTCCTTAAGGGCGCAGAGGGCGACAGCGATAATTTGAAGAAGGCAAAGACAGAGTTCAAGACCGCTTACGACGAAAAGCTTACGGCAAACGAGAAGTTTGAGAAAGCAGATAAGGCTCGCACAGAGGCTAAGGATAAGGTACTTGGCTGCTTGGCAAGCAAAGAGGCTATGAGCCGCGAGATTGTAAGAGCGTACAGACAGTCAAAGTATGACTCTCTTGACAGCACATACAGAACGAACATCATCGATGAGGTTAAGCACGCAATTATACATCTTGCGCAGGAGTGCATCGAGTACAAAGGTGAGTATCCCGAGAAGGCACTTAAGGAAGCTATTGAGCGTGTAGAGAACGAGCTTAAGTACGACTTCTACAAGGGTAAGTACAGCGGTTCTAACACTTCACTTAGCGGCAAGACCAATTACGTAGCATTCGGCGGTTCTTACGACAAGTACTTAATCTCCGGTTCTGACCTCGGACTTAAGGAAGGCGCAAGCAAGGATGACATTAAGGCTGCTATCGAGGCTAAGGCAAAGAAGGCACTCAACGACGTTATTCTTGTATATTGCCTCGTTGATTGCTTAAACGACAACGATCTTGCTAACATTTCTCTTACTGAGGCAGAAGAGAAGAACATTAAGACTCAGCTTAACAGCAGCAGCAACGTACGTGAGTATGACCTCAAGGCAGCTTACATGCTTGATAAGGTATTCACTTACTTCATGGCACAGGAGAGAAGAGGCGATAAGCCATCAACAGTCTCTAAGCCTGAGAGCGGCACGAGTGCTGCATACGATCTTTACCTTGAGCAGATGGCTAAGTACAACGCAGTTATCTTTAAGAACGTTGCAATTGCATCTGACGCAGAGTAATTTTAGTTAAATCAATGTTAAAGAGGACTCTTTAAAAGAGAGTTGACAGTTGGTCGCTCCTTAGGAGTCCTCTTTTTGATAAATAAGGAGACGGCTGATGAAGCAAGTTGAATTATATACCGACGGTGCTTGTCGCGGTAATCCCGGAAAAGGCGGTTGGGGAGCAATCCTCGTCTACGGCAAATATGAAAAGGAGCTGTCGGGCGCTGAGAGAATGACTACCAATAACCGAATGGAGTTGACCTCGGTTATCGCAGGACTTAAAGCACTTAAGGAGCCTTGCCGTGTTACTCTTTATTCCGATTCAAAGTACGTTGTTGATGCATTCCTTGAGGGATGGGTGGAGAATTGGAAAAAAAGTGGCTGGAAAAGAGGCAAGGATGAGCTTAAAAATCCCGAGCTATGGGAGGAATTGTACGCTCTTACTAAAATACACGAGATAGAGTTCGTTTGGGTAAAGGGACATAACGGTCACCCATATAACGAGAGGTGCGATGCTTTGGCGACACAGTGCGCTGATGCGTTGCCTGATTAAAGTATGTTTACATACTATTATTAACCAGTTAACAATTAACCGTTATACTATATAAGAAATTATAAAACAGGAGGCAGAAATGGCTAATAATAATCAGCCGAAAAAAGTGGCAAAGTATGAGCCTAAGAAGCTGAGCAAGCAGGAGCTTGAGGCAAAAGAGGCAAAGAAAGAAAAAATAGTTAAGTTAAGTATTAAAATTTTTGCAATAGTTGCACTCGTAGCGCTGGTAGCGGGCATCGTTATCGGTATAGTTGTAAGTGTAAATAACAAAAAGACATCCTTCAATTATCTTGAAGAAAATCTTAGCAAATACATAACCGTTGATATTGATAAAATAGTAGACGGATATGAGTTTAAGAACACCGTTGACAAGGTAAGCGACTTGATGGTAAGAAACGAGATATTGAAGTTGCTTAACACATTCAAGCCCGAAGACCCCATCGGAAATATGAAATATGGCAATAAGCCCGTTGCGCCCGGCGATGATGCGTACATCTTCTATAGAGGTTATACGGTTGATAATGACGGAAACAAGGTTGACTTTGCGGGCGGAAGCAATCTTTTGCCTAATAAAAATAATTCTAACATAACAAGTGAGTATTATGAATTATACAGCAAGAATTTTGAAATGTATAAGAATTATATCTCACCCCTTACTATAGGCTCCGGTAGCTTTGTTACAGGCTTTGAGACCGGAATCGTTGATGCATTCTACAATGAAAACGGCGAATGGAAAAACACCACTCCTTCAAGCTTCCAGAAGTACCTCGGCTACGTTCATGAGGAAAAGACCGTAGTAGAGGCAGGCGATTATATCACTGTAAAATGGACACAGGTCGATATTGAGTCGGGAAATAAGACCGAAAATACTGTTAACTTTGATCTTGCTGACGAAAAGCTTGATGAAACATACGGACTTACAGGTTTTGCGAGCAAATTCGTTAATGCAAAGGTAAACGTTAAGATTGGTGATATTACAGGCGTTAAGCTTGAGGGCAAGTCTATTTCATACACCGACGTAACTGTAACTAAGGTATATAAAAAGACTACCGATTCAGATCTTATTGAGGTTTCTTATACCTCTGTAGGCGCTACAGATGAAACTATAATTATGGTTGATCTTGCTAATACAAATCTTGACGATATTTACGGTGCAGGCTTCCGTGCTGCCCTTATAGGTAAGCCTGTGGGCATCGGCATTGGTAATGTTGTCACAAGAATGGAGGGCGAGTCAACCGACACTGTTTACTCAAAGGTTAGAGTTACCAAGGTACTTAAGTTTGAGCAGGACAAGGCCCCTCTTACCATCTCTGTTACGTTCCCAAGCAACTATGGCAGTACAGAGCTTGCAGGTAAGGAAGCTAAGTTTGATGTTTACGTATTCTACGTAAAGAAGTATTACGACGTTGAAAACGACGGATATCCTAAGTTTGATGATGAATTTATCACTAAGGAAATGAATGTCAAGGCTGAAACACTTGCAGATTACAACGGTGAGACATTGGCTGAGAAGTATGAAGCAAAGATAAGAGCAGAGCTTGAGGCAGATTACACAGAGAGTGTAAATGAGCTTAAGGAAGCAAGACTTTGGGAGGTTCTTAAGGAGGCTACCAAGGTAAAGAAGCTTCCGAGCATTGAGGTTGACTATTACTATGACCTCTATTATTCACAGCTTTACTCACAGTATCAGCAGTATCAGCAGTATTACGGATCGGCATACACATTTGATATGTTTGTAAAGGCTCAAGGCATAGCCGACGACAAGACTACATGGCAGGATGCACTTACCAAGCGTGCAGAAGAGACGGTTATTGAGAAGCTTTCATTCTATTATGTAGCAAGGGAAGAAAATCTTATTCCTACCGGTGAGAAGCTTCAGACTCTTTGTCAAGAATTCCGCGATGAGATGTTTGCACAGTATCTTGAAGATAACAAGTATAATGCCGAAGATGACGAGGACCACAAGGAATTCGACAGTCTTAAGGCCGAGTTTGACGAGATGTACACTGATGACGTGGTAATTGAAAACGCGCAGTTCAAGTACGCTATAGAAAAGCTCTACGCTTATGCGGTGCCTGCGGCTGAATAATATGTAATGAAGAAAAAAGTAAAGTATTCTTAACAAAAAGCAAAAGAAAAACGCAAAAGGATTCTTAAAAGTTTCCCTTTGCGTTTTTTTGCTTTTAAATAAATTAGTCGTAGTTTCTAGCCATCTTCAAGACCTTAAGCTTATATACTGCTTTGGGGTCACGGAATTTCATATTGAAGGATTCCTCGTAAATCGAATAGGCAAGCTCGCGGTTGGTGGGTGTACCAAGTCCGAATTCGTACATACATGCAAGCGTGTAGGTTGCCTTTGCGTGGCCGAGCTTATAAGCAATTTCGTGCTGTGCCTTAGCCTCTTCAAATTTTCTTTGGTAGATAAGGCGCATTCCGATTGAATAAAGAGTATTGGCTATGTGCTTCGTTTTTCTTTCAAGAAGCTTCATTACCTCTTCCTTTGCGCCGACGAGTCCGAAGGAATCTGCCTTTATAAGCACCTCAAGCGCTGATTTTAGATTAAATGCGGTTCCTACGCCGCGGCTGTAGCAGTATCCGAGCGGAAGCAGGGCAGAGTTGTCGCCGGCATCTGCCGCCTTGTTGTACCAGAGATAGCCCTCATGTCTGTTTTGCTTAGTTCCAATGCCGAGAACGTAGCAGTCGGCAAGTCTTGAATATGCGGGAATATAACCCATAGTAGCGGAGATGTAGAGCATTCTAAAGGCTTCGGGATTACTGTTTTTCAGATATTCCACACCCGCACCGTACATATTTTCTCGTGCAAGCTTGATTTTTTCAGCCTTCGCGCGTGCGCTGAGATGCCCCTCGCTAGCGGCGAGCTCATAGAGTCTTAATGCCTCGGGTATATCCTTTTCTACTATCTTGCCTTCGTGGAAGATATCGCCCATGTTCTCGTATGCATTTGTCATGCCAAGCGTAGCTGCAAGCTTGTAATATTCAAGCGCAGTGTCAGCATTTCTCGTAACATCCTTGCCGATAAGGTATATATCACCAAGTCGTTTATAAGCTTCACTTACACCGGACTCAGCAGCCTTGGTAAGAAGCTCGATGGCGTTTTTCACATTTTTCGTACATCCGACTCCGTCAAGATTCAGTATGCCGAGAATCATAGTGCACTGTGCGTTGCCGCGAGAGGATAGGGTATCGATAATATCGTAATACGCCTTCTTGCAGTTCATCTCGTGAGCCTCGTTAGCGAGTGCGCGTAGCATTTTATCGTAGTTTTTGAGCTCGGGCATCTCGGGAGCTATACCTTTTACAGAACGGAGTTTGAATGCCAATTTTATTGCTGAAATTGGCGGGATTGTAAACTTTTGTAGGTAATACTTGGCATGTTCATCACTTTTTTGTGCTCCGACGCCGTTGTAATAACGCTTGGCTAGCTCGAGCGCGCTGCTACTGTTGCCAGCCTCGGCAGAGAGCATGAGATAGTGATTGGCACTTACGTGATCGCCCTCAGCTGAAAGGTGATGAGCGAATTCAGGGTATGCATCGGTACAACCCATAACGCATGAATATGCCAGCCAAAATCCGGCTGCGGTCGAATTTGTTCTATCAACCAAACGTGAGTACCTATATGCAGAGAAGGCATCTCCCATTTGCGCTGCGCGCAGAAAATAGTCCATCGCTGAGTCAAGGTTGCGATCAACGATATTTCCGTTTTCAAGAAGCTGGGCGTATATGCGCATACTATCGAGATGGCCTACGTCGGCAAGTATGTGACGGAGCTCGATTATGGTGCCGTATTCGCGGAATTTCGTCGCCTTTTGTACTTGGTCCACAAGGTCAATTATCTCTTCCTTTGATAGGGTGTATTGCGTATTACACTCAGGACAGGTGGGACCGGTATAAGTTGTTTCGTAACCGCATTTTTTACATTTTATCATAAAAACCTCATTGTGCGTATTCTTTCGTATTCATTTTACAACAATCGAGCCTTTTTGTCAACAGTATAAATATTTTTTAAAAATTTGGCAATCCTATAAACAAAAAGGAGTGATAAAAATGTTCGGCAAAAGCGAAAAGAAAAAGACGCATATAGGAATTGCGGTAGTTGTTGGTATGCTTGCGTCTGTCGGAGCTATTACCATAACCAATAAAGGTAAGGAGATGCTCAAGAAAAAAGGCCAGGGGATAATGAACGCCTTGAAGCAGGTTGGAGATACCAACTCTTGTAGTGAGGAATAAGTCGTTATACGGCAAAATGGAGTGAGCAAAAGCGCACTCCTTACATATTATAGTATTAGGGCGATGTGCTTATACAGCTGTCGCTCCAAAGGAGACAATCCGATGACTATCTATAACTATGAAAATAGCTTAAGGAGTGCCGAATGTGCAAAATATTTGACACGGGCTGGGGTTGTTGATGAATACGATACTCTTACGGTTCTTCCGATTCCGACAAGCAAGGACGGAATAAGACTAACGAACAGCAATCTGGAAATAGAAGAAGTCTTTGCAAGAATTGGTCGCAAAGGACTGGTAATCGGCTACGATATTCCGGGAAAATGGGTCAAGGTGATGAGGGAGCGTGGGGCTATCGTATGTGACAGTGCGCTTGACGAGCTTTTCCTTAAGGAAAATGGCAGGCTCACCGCGGAATGCACAATGGGAATTTTGCTAAGCACCACATCTCGCTCTCTTGGTGAGATGAGTTTTGGGGTGGTTGGATATGGCAGAATCGGTAAATGGCTACTGCGGTATTTATCATACTTTTCCGCAAAGGTCACAGTTTATACGCGCAGCATCGACACAAGGCTGGACTTAGCACAGGCAGGTGTATTTTGCGAGGATAGCGACACTCCGCACGTTAGTAAGGATTTAGACGTATTGATCAACACAGCGCCAAAGGCTATTTTTGATAAAAGCAGTTTTCTAGACAACGAAAATGTAAGAATTATCGACTTAGCGTCGGGAAATAATTTTCCTGAAACTGAAAAGGTGGAAAAATACCCTTCAATTCCGGCAAAAATGCTCCCATTGAGCGCCGGCAAGGCGTGGGGAAGGTCGGTTGAAAGATTGCTTTTAAACAACACATAAAAAGGGGTACGTATGAGGATTGGTTATTGCTTTACAGGTTCTTTCTGTACGCTTGAGGAGTCATATCGAGCGCTTGAAGGATTAGTGGAAAACGGGCATGAGATAGTTCCTATCATGAGTGAGAACGTGTATTACACCGATACGCGCTTCACTCTTTCCGAGGAGTTTTCGGCAAGGGTTGAGCGACTTTGTAAAAGACGTGTGATACATACTATTACCGAGGCAGAGCCGTTAGGGCCGCGTGAACCGCTTGACTTGCTTATAGTTGCACCTTGCACCGGCAACACTATGGCTAAGGTGGCAAACGGAATCACCGATACGGCTGCGACTATGGCTATAAAGGCACATTTAAGGTGTGACAGACCTACGCTTATCGGACTGTGCAGTAATGACGCAATGTCACAAAATCTCAAAAATTTGGCTTATTTTTTGACACGGGATGGGGTGTATCTGGTACCTATGAAGCAGGATTCGCCAAAAAACAAACCTCATTCATTGGTATGCGATTTTACGCTTATACCTGATTGCATTAAAGCTATCGAGCAAAGAAAACAGTTAAGACCGCTGTTTTTGTAAATAATATTTTACAAAATGTGCTTCAATAAAAAATAAAGTAATAATAATCACCGTACCGATTGACATTTTTAGCAAAATTTGCTACAATAATGTTAAAAATGGGGCTGATTTTCTAAGACATATCAGCCCCAAAAAAGAAAGAGAAAAGGTATGAGAAGAAGAAACACTCTCCCTGAGCTACTGTCGCCTGCCGGAGATATGGAGTGCTTGTATGCCGCGATTGAAGCGGGGGCGGACGCGGTTTATGTCGGTGGTCAATCCTTTGGTGCTAGGGCATACGCAAAGAATTTTACGGTGGACGAGCTTAAGGATGCGGTAACTTACGCCCATCTAAATGGTGTACGACTTTACGTTACGGTAAATACGCTCATTCTTGATTCGGAGATTGACGCTTGCTTGAATTTTGCAAGAGAGCTTCATTCCATAGGGGTGGACGCTGTAATAGTGGCAGACTTAGGCGTCGTAAAAAGAATCAAGTCAGAGGTTCCGGGTCTTGAGATTCATGGCTCAACACAGATGTCGGTGCATAATTCGCTCGGTGCGGATTTTGCGTATGATTTAGGCTGTGAGCGAGTGGTTTTGGCAAGAGAATTATCAAATGAAAATATAAAGGCAGTGACGGATAAATGCAAATGCGAGGTCGAGGTATTCTTACACGGTGCACTCTGTGTCTGCCATTCCGGTCAATGCTTGTTTTCCTCTCTTGTCGGAGGCAGAAGCGGAAACAGAGGTGAATGCGCTCAGCCTTGCAGACTGCCGTATACTAACGGATACGCACTGTCCTTGAAGGACTTGTCGCTGGCTAGTCATATTAAGGAACTTTGCGAAAGTGGCGTTGCTTCGCTGAAAATAGAGGGGCGAATGAAGTCGCCGGATTACGTATATACCGTAACGAAGATATACAGACGCTTACTTGATGAGTGCCGCAATGCTGACCGCAATGAATATAAGACTCTCGAAAGAGTGTTCAGCAGAGGTGGATTTACCGACGGATATTTTACAGGAAAGCTATATTCGGATATGCTCGGAGTCAGGAGTGAAGAGGATAAGGAAAAGTCACGTCTTGACAATCGCACGGAGTTTTTACCGACACGTACAGCCCTTAAGGCAAATGTAAAGATTGCACTTGGCAAGGAGTCAAGGCTGAGTCTTTCATGTCGTGACAGTAGTGGACGATTGCTGGAGGCTGTTGCGGTTGGCGCTGTGGCGGAGACGGCAAGAAGCGCACCGCTTGAGAGTGATGACGTAAAAAAGCGCTTATCAAAAATGGGTAACACCTACTACACACTGTCAACCTCGGATATTCAGCTCGATTTAGAGGATGGCGTTAATCTTTCACCAGCCGCGATAAATCAGCTAAGGCGCGACGCCGTAGAGGCGCTCAATCTAACGGTTAGAAAAGGCACTAATACCACAGAGAGTGGCGTTGCTTGTGAAGAAAGTGAAAAGCTTAACGGTGATGCGTGTGAATGGTCAAAGATGGCTTACGTTTACGATGAGCATACGCTGGATAAGCTTCTTGAAAATGAAGAATTCAACTCTTATTTTGATATCGTCGTAGCACCGATATGGAAGCTTGATGAGCTAAAGAATACACCAAACGGCGTGGCAATTCCACCTGTAATTATGGAGGACGAGCTGCCTGAAATTGATAAAATGCTTGATAAAGCAAGAGAACGTGGTGTTAAATATGCCATCTTGCAAAACATATCACACATTCCTCTTATTGATGGCAAGGGCTTTGCTTCGATAGGCGGAACCAGGCTCAATATTACGAATTTCGCGACACGTGACCTGCTTTTAAGATACATCGACGGCGGACTGATTGCGTCAAGCGAGTTGACACCTGTGCAGGTTGGAGAGCTAGAGCTTGCTGCCGTGGTTTACGGCAGAATTCCTCTTATGCTTACCGAAAGATGCTTTATTAAGCAGAACGCGGGCTGTGGTAAATGCTCTGACTTTTCTTTGCAAGACAGAAAGAAACTCAAATTCCCGATTATACGCGAATACAGGCATAGAAATCAGATACTTAATTCTGCGATAACTTATATGGCTGACAAGGCGAAGGATTTAACACGCATAGGCGGTAACATATATATTTTCACGACTGAAGGAGTCGGCGAGACTCTTGACGTTATACGCTCGTATAAGCACGGTTTGTCTATTGAAAACGGCGTACCGTTCAGACGAATGGGCAGGAGAGAGTTTAAAAAACAGTAAAACGCAAATCATAGTTTACAAAAGAGCGACTTTTCGCTCTTTTTGTTTTTGAATAAACGATTGTTTTACTGCGTTTTGAATAAAATGCTATTGCTTGGTGATAATTTTACAAAAAAGAATCATGCGAGGGAAAATGAGCCTTAGTGAAAATTATGATGAAAACGTAAGAATGTTTCGCGAAAGCCTAAACGTTACAGGAAACTTTGACTGCGTTGAAAAGCACCTAAGCGTCGGCATTTACGATATTACCTTCTTCTACGTGGACGGCTTTGTAAAGGACGGAGAGATGCAAAGGATAATGCAGTATTTGCTATCACTTAAACAAATCGGCGATGCCGGCGCGACGGAGCGCATAATACCGTACGTTGAGGTGTCGCGCACGGACGATAAAAGGCGCATTCTCGATGCAGTGCTGTCGGGACAGAGCGTGATGTTCTGCGAAACGTTTGGCAAAGAGGCGCTCCTTGTTGATGCCCGTGCTTATCCGTCGAGAAGTACGTCAGAGCCTGATACTGATAGGGTGATGCAGGGTGCGCACGACGGCTTCGTGGAAACGTTGATATTTAACACTGCCTTAATCAGACGGCGCATACGCGACGAGCGTCTGACTATGGAATATCATAATATGGGTGGTATATCAAAGACCGACGTCGTCATTTGTTATATGAATGGAATTGCGGACAAACGCTTGGTTGAAAGGGTGAGAGAAAAAATCAAGAATGCGCACCCGGACACGTTGACGCTCGGCTACCAGAGTCTTGCAGAAACACTTATTAAAGACGGATGGTTGAATCCGTTCCCGAAGATAAGAATCACCGAGCGTCCTGATGCCGCCGCATCACAGGTTCTTGAGGGAAGTGTGTTGATTATTTGTGATACCTCGCCGCAGGTGATGATAGTGCCGACCTCGATTTTTGATTATTTACAACAGACGGACGATTTCTATTTTCCACCCTTGACCGGCACTTATTTAAGATTGGTTCGAACCTTCATTTTGTTGGTTTCGATAGTCCTGACACCTCTTTGGTATCTATGCATAAAAAACGCTGAAATTCTCCCGCACGAGCTTTTATTTTTAGTGCCGGAGCAGCCGGGCGCACTGCCAATTATAGCTCAGCTATTGCTTGCGGAGCTGGCGCTTGACGGCTTAAAAATAGCCTCGATGAATACACCGAATATGCTCTCTAACTCACTATCTATAATAGGGGCATTGATTCTTGGTGATTTTGCCGTGGATGTTGGTTGGCTTTGCGCTGACGTCATTCTTTATATGGCTTTCGTCGCTATTGCAAACTTTGCACAGCAAAATCACGAGCTTGGGTATGCATTCAAATTTCTGCGGGTAATAACGTTGATTTGCGTATATTTTTTGGGAGCGTGGGGGTTGCTTGCAGGCGCTGTAATATTCATTCTTTTGCTGGCAAGTAACAAGACTCTTTTGGGGCGTAGGTACTACCTTTATCCCTTGATTCCGTTTAATAAAACGGCGCTAAAAAGATTACTGCTGAGGCTGAAAAAATAGGTTATTAACCACCAAAAAAATGCGCGTGTCGGAGATGGTTGGCGACACGCGCTAATATATTAAGAAAATGTAAACGTTAACGGTGTTCATCTTGTGCTTTGTGTAATTTTTACAGTGGAGGTCCTAAAAATTTGTGTAGTTTGTTTTTTTATTTTTAAATATCACAATTTTCTTATTGACTTTATAAAATACGTGTGCTATTCTATGGGCAGATAATTATATAAAAAGGAGAAAATAAATGAACAACGGATTTAAGAGACTGCTGGCTCTTCTTCTTTCTTTAGTGCTTATGTTCACCGCTTTGCCGGTGCTCGTATTCGCTGAGGAACCTACGGCTGAAGAGAGCACAGACTCATCACCGACGAATGGTACAACCGATTCCACCGGTGCGCCCGAGGGTTTCAATCTCTTGTATGACAGAAACTTCTCTGAGGGTTGGCCGCTGAGTAACGGACTTAACGTAAGTAATAAGAATCATCATTTTGGTTTGGATTACGAGAGAGGTTACGACGGAAGGTATAACTATTTCGCCAGATTTACAGTACTCGGCTCGGACGACGGATTTGCTCAGTATAGCTGGCCTACCACTGAGGCAGAGTCTGTTGTTGTAGAGTTTGACATTAAGGCTGACGATTATGTGGACTACTCCGGATATATCTATTACATAAGAACTAAGGGCGGTAACGGCCCCGGTGCAGTATTCTATCTGCTCGGTGTTAGCGGTAACGCGCTTTACTACTACGACTACAACTACAAGGCAGAGCAACCGGGTGATGACGTGCCGGATTCCGAAACCGGTGAGCCTTCTATCGTACAGAGCCTTAGCGGATCCAGCTCCAGAAAGATTGTTGATCTTACTAACGATTGGACGAAGGTCTCCATCATGCTTGATTACTCAAACGGCGGTATCAGAAATAAGGAGTTTACCTGTACTATCTCTTGGGTAGCACCAAACGGTACGGTTGGCAGCCATACCCAGCTTCTTCGTTCCAACATCTCATGGGAGGTTGACGAGGACGGCGAGTACGTGCTTGATAACGGCGCGTGCGTTGATACCAATAAGCTCTCGCCTAAGATGGACTTCTTCAGAATAGGTTATGCAGGCAAACCTGATGCTACCTCTTACGGCACAAGCTACTGTATCGATAACCTTAGAATATACGAGGGCGTTGCAGAGCAGTTTATGGAGATAGACGAGGCTTGGGGCTTTAAGAACGGACAGGCGGTTAACTCCAATGCAAAGCCTACTATAGAAATTAAGGGTAATGACGATATTACGATAAGCTCAACGACCAGCATTGCAATGAAGATTGGTGTTGATTACTGTCTTAATAATAACGTACGTGAGCCTATTTTCTCTGAAAAGGGCAGTGACGGCAATGACGCCGTATACGGCGCACCCGTTATTTTGGACGGTGTAGTTTACGTGCCTCTTCTCAAATTGCTTGAGGCAACGGGATTGCCATACTACTTACACGAGGACGGACAGTCTATTGATATTACGACCGGACAAAAGGCGTCTTATATAACCGTAGGTAAGGATAGCGCGATGGTTGACGGTCAGAAAATAATGCTTACCGCTGCGCCCGGATATTACGAGAATGAAGACGGAAAGGCGTATCTTGCGGTTGCTATGGATGATATCGAGACCTTACTTCCCGGTTGGTATATTACCTATGACGACTTGGGACTCATTGTCTTCTGTACCACAGATAACCTCTATAACAGAGATAGCGATCTTGCGGAAATGATAGACCTTATGGGTCGATTCGTATTCGACTATAAGAGCGGTGAAGAGGTTTACGAGGACGCTAAGGCAAATACCAATAACTTCGACCATCCTTATCTTCTCGCCGACCAGGATATGTTCGATACTCTCAGAGCGATCTACTTGGCTAAAGAGGGCGACGAGAATTACAATAAGCTGATTAAAGATGGTATTACTAAGAGTGTATCCTCAGCGCTTTCCAAATACAAGGTTTGGTCAAAGAAGTCGGGTGATGGGAGCTATGATACCTATATCGGTCTTATGACCGACCGCGAGATAGACCAGTATAACAAGAACTTCCTTGGAACTGTTTCTTGGGGTAATACAGAAATAAATAACGGCACGTCACTTTATCAGCCTTACGCTTACGACGGCATAGCAGCCGTTCAGTCCGCCGTTGACAAGGGTAATGCATACTATTACGCTCTTAATAACGGTGGTGAAATTAAATACGAAATCGGCGGCGGCAGCTGGATCACGGGTTACGACAACAACGAGCTCTACGGCGACGATCCCGATGAGATGAGCAGATATACGTACAACGGCGTCACTTATGTTATTAAGGGACACTACTTTACTAACGACGCTGTCATGTATCTGCAACCCAAGCTGGATGCGGACGGTAACGTAGTATACGAAGAGGTACAAAAGGTTCAGAGAGACGATAACGGTAACATCGTATACCAAAAGAACGGTCAACCCGCGTACGTAGCGAAGAAGGATGCAGACGGCAATGACGTATACGACGATAACGGTAACATCGTATACGAGACCGAGAAGGTTATCGTATATGAGACGTATACTACTGAGAGCGGCGCTACAAGAGGATATAGCAGGTGTATAAGCCAGAATTATAACGGCTATGACCCCGAGGGCGGACGTACTAATATCGGAAATATGATGGGAAACATTTCCGCAATGGCGTTTGCATATCAGATGACAAGAGATGATAAATATCTTCTTTGCGCCTACGACGCATTTTTAAGACTTGGTCAGTGGACTAACTGGGCTCCCGGACACTTCCTTGACTGTGCAACGGCAACACTTAATGCATCTTACTTCTACGACTGGTGCTACGACCGTATTAACGAGCTTGGTAAGGCGGGTGTGACCTCAGCAGTTAACGGTAAGCCACTTTCTACCGAGCTGCTTGCAAGAATTATTTATCAGAACGGTATTTATGCAGGCTACAGAGCGGTAATGGGCCTTGGTGTTGGTCCTAACAGCTCTCGTAAGCAGGGTAATATTACAAGCTTCTCTTGGCAGTACAATAACTGGAACGCAGTATGCTCAAGCGGTATGGCTGCAGGCGTATTTGCACTTATGGATTATTGTGCAGATGATGTAGTTTGCGATTTTGGCGAAACAAATCCACCTAATGATTCAACTGATCTTGCAGGTGATGCGCAGGGACAGATTCTCAGACTCTTTGAGAAGTGCTTCTACGGAATTACCAGCGTTGGTCTTGACCAGTACGCTCCTGACGGTTCTTACAGTGAGGGCGTTGGCTATTGGTCATTCGGTACAGGTAGAGTATTCGTATGGGGCTCACTCCTTGAGACAGTTTGCGGTACTGATTACGGTATGTTTGATGCACCCGGTCTTGACAGAACCTGTCAATACGCGTATGGTGCTTCGTCATCCGACTTTATAACATTCCCATATAGTGATGGTTCTATGGGAAGACTTACATATTCGCACTTCTACTTCGTTGGACAGAAGCTCGGTCAGCAGGAGCTGATAGACATAAGAACGGCACAGCTTGAGCTTTATCCCGAGACTCTCGATATGTACGACATGTTCTTCTATCCGTTGGAGGCGGAGGCGAAGCTTCCCGACGCCCTTGACTATTATTCTAGGGGCGTAGATATGTTTACGGCCCGTAGCTCATGGGAGCAGGATGCGCTTTATACAGGTGTTATCGGCGGTAAGAACAAGACTGCCGACCACAACCAGATTGATGCGGGTCACTTCATTTACTACAACGAACGCGTTACTTGGTTTATCGATATCGGTTGTGAGAGCTATAACGTTTACGGATACGGTAATGCTGAAATTAAGTATAGATACTACAGATCCAAGCCGGAGGGACACAACACTATCTGTATAACTACAGACCAGACTAACGTTCCATTTGGTCAGGTATACGATAGTGAGGCGAGAGCTTATGAGGTTATGACAGAGAACAATCCTCACGGTTCATACGCTAAGTTCGATATGACTGAGACGCTCGGTCCGAAGTGTAACTATTGGAAGCGTGGTATTCTTCTTACGAATGACAGACAGACTACCGTAATTCAGGACGAGATTTCCTTGAGAGAGATTTCAAACCTTTATTGGTTTGCTCACTTTAGCTACGCTGAGCAGGTAGACGAGTACGTGCTTGAGGCAGACGGAAAGACGGCATACCTTATCAATTACGGTAAGCAGACCGGACAAGGAAAGAGTATGAATGAGGGACGCGAAGATGACGACATTTGGCTCCGTGCGACTCTTGTTTCCAATTCCTCTGAACTTAAGTTCGAGGTATGGGATGCTTACACATACGTTCATTCAAACGTTAGTGATCCCAGCGAACCGGGCTTCACACACAGAAATAACTACAATCCCAACTACTATACCTTCGTAGGCGGTGAATCTGAGGCTAACGGCGGACGCCATGAGACCGGTAGAGCAAGCGTAAGAAAGCTTGTTGTAAGAGGTGAGGCAAGACTCTCTCTTGAGATGGCGGTAGTTATCGAGATGGTTGATCGTGAACCTGAGCAGAGATATTCCGTTGGTTACTCTTGGAAATACATGGACGGTAGTGCAACCTACGGTCCTTGGGCACCTACCGAGGATACGAGATTTAAGGCTGACTACGTTAAGCCTGACGAAAACACTAATCCTGACGACCGTTCCAAGATAAAGCTCTCAGAGTTCAGAAAGATTAGCGAGTATTTTACGATGGCTACAAACTCTGAATACATCAATACCTATTTGGGTCACGAATATGAAAACTTCTATTACTTCTTAGCGACAGCTAAATATTTGGCTGTTAAGTATAAAGAGCAGATCGCGACGGTTGATATTTACAAGGATGCAAACGGAATATTCCTTAATACTATCGAGATATTCGATATGTACAGACAAGAAATTGTTTCGGTAGCAAATTCTCGCGACGCGGTTTGCGAGGCTATGCTTGGCATTACCATTGATAGAGGCGACGGACAGTAAAAAAAGCAAAATTTAATTTTTTCAGAGACTGTCGCATTTAGACAGAACCAAATAAAAAACGGCAGAAGCATTGTTATATAACAGTGTTTCTGTCGTTTCTTTATGCAAATTTAAAGAAATTAGGGTTGAAAACCTATGGCTTTCTTCGTTTTCATCAAATTTTTTTGTTTTTCCTCGTTTCCTCACTCAGCGTGCCTTTGTACGCTTCTTGCTCGTCAGCCAAGGATTTTTCGCTCCAAATTCGTTTGCCCCGAGGTTCTGTTCTCATTAAGAATTCGCTAAAACTACATTTTTTACTGTGTTTGCCGCATTCTCGTCTTTATTTATTTGAATTCTTGATGAGACAGCCTCTTATAGCGCAAACCGCGTGATAGTCGTGTG
>JAZQRW010000058.1:0-35751 GCA_045629765.1 Eubacteriales bacterium | reverse complement strand
GGGTAACGCAGTTATCAACCTTATGGGTACGGCCGGCGGCATTCTCGTGCTTGTCTTAGGCATCATATTTAAAACCTCAGGCAATAAGTATATGCAGTATACCGGTTACGTTTTATCCGTATGCGCTATTATGATTATAGGCTTGGTTATCTTCATCGCTACCGTAAAAGAAAACAAGTGGGCTAAGGAAATGGAAGAGCAAACCAAGGAGCTTGGAATAGAAGAGTCCGGTGACGCCGCACCGAAAAACAAAGAGGTTACAAGCAGCATCACTGCAGAACCCAAGAGAACTCTCAGCTCTGCTGAATTAAAATCTCTGTTCCTTATTCTTGCATCCGTTGCCCTTTGGTACATCGGCTATAACTCAATCACGAGTAAGTATTCCGTTTACGCTACCAATATTCTGTTCTTCGACTTCAACCTTACGCTTATCATTGCACAGGCAGCGGCAATCATCACCTATATTCCCGTTGGTATCATAGCGTCTAAAATTGGTAGAAGAAAAACTATTCTTGCAGGCGTTGTAATGCTTGCATCTGCATTCTTTATCGCCAACTTTATAACGTTCAGCACTCCGGAGTTTGCTATGTATCCCGTGTTTATTCTTGCGGGTATCGGCTGGGCTACAATCAACGTTAATTCATTCCCGATGGTAGTTGAGCTTGCTAAGGGCGGCGAGGTTGGAAAGTATACCGGTTATTACTACACCGCTTCTATGTCAGCGCAGATTGTCGCTCCTATCCTCTCCGGTGCTATTTACAAGCTTGCCGGTTATATGGTTGGCGCAGACGACGTAGAGGGTATGAGATATACCTTCTTCGCATTCGGTACAATCTTCGTTGCGCTTTCATTCATAACTATGTTCTTCGTTAAGCACGGTGACTCAAAGCCTGAGACACAGGGCGCACTCGAGAGTCTTGCAGGCGCAGACGACGACTAATCAACCTCTCATAACTCATAAGGAGTCAACTATTTATGCCCATTTTAACAGCGCTTTCCGTACAAATTAAATGGTATATACCGGTTTTAATAACGGTTGCCGTTCTTCTAGGACTCTGCATTATTTGGCTATTTTTAAAGAACTTTTTACTAAAAACAAGTAAGGTATCCCCTCTTCTTGAGGAAATGAAGGGAGTGAAGTTTGCCCACCGAGGCCTTCACTCCGATACCGTGCCGGAAAACTCATTAACGGCATTCAGGCTCGCAAAGGAGCAGGGCTTCGGCATCGAGCTTGACGTAAGACTCACTAAGGACGGCGAGCTTATAGTCTTCCACGACGGCACGCTTGAGCGTATGTGCGCCACCGATGGTAAGATTGTCGACTACACCTACGGTGAGCTTAAAGAGCTTTCGCTTCTTGGCACAACCGACACAATTCCTCTTTTTAGCGACGTATTAAAGCTTATCGACGGAGCTGTTCCGCTTCTTATTGAAATGAAGTGCTTCAACGGTGAGGAGAACGGCGTGGCAGACAAGCTCGCCGAGGTAATCAAGGATTATCAAGGCAAATATATCGTTGAATCCTTCAATCCCTTCACTCTTCGCGAATTTAAAAAGGTTATGCCGGAGGTTCCTATCGGCTTTCTTTCAACACGCTATAGCCACAGCGAAAAATATAAGCACAGTCCGCTTCACTTCCTGCTTCAGCATTTATACTTCAACTTCCTTATGCGTCCGTCGTTTATAGCTTATGAGAAAGACGGATACGCGGAGCCTAATCTCATCTATGTACGAAAGAAGTTTATGCCCGCACTCATTACCTGGACTGTAAAAAGCGAGGAGGAAGAGAAAGAGGCTATTGCACACGGCTTTGACACCGTAATTTTCGAAAACTATATTCCTAAAAAATAGCACTATTACTAAGATTGGACTTATCCTTATAACCTATGAAACTTGAATTAGTAGCAACATGTCTGTTTGGACTCGAGCATCAGCTCGGACAGGAGATTGACAAGCTTGGATACGAGCGTATATCTACTATAAACGGCAGAGTCACCTTCCTCGGCGATGAGGAGGCAGTGGCACTCTCAAACGTATTTTTGCGCTTTGCCGAGCGTATATTTATAAAGCTTGGTTCGTTCCGAGCAGAAACATTTGATGAGCTGTTTGAAGGTACAAGAGCACTCCCTTGGTCAACTTTTGTTGGCAAAAACGATTGTTTTCCCGTAAAAGGTCATTCAATCAAATCAAAATTAACCTCTATTCCCGACTGTCAGTCAATTGTAAAAAAAGCAATAGTTCGTAGTATGGAATCCACTTACGGTATCTCATACTTCAAGGAAGAAGGCGTTAAATACCAGGTTGAATTCTTTATTTTAAACGATGAGGCAACTCTGATGATTGACACCACAGGCTCTATGCCGCTTCATAAGCGCGGATACCGCAAGGAGAATAATTCCGCCCCTATTCGTGAAACCTTGGCGGCGGCAATCGTAGATACCTCGCGTCCTCGCGAAGAGGTTCTGTTCTGGGACCCGATGTGCGGTAGCGGTACTATCGCTATCGAGGCGGCAATGATGATGCGCAACATCGCACCCGGCGTTAACAGACACTTTGTAGCCGAGGACTTCCCCTTTATTGGCGTCAGCCGCTTTGACGATGCGCGTGAGGAGGCTCGCGAGGGCGAGGTAAAGACCGACTTCCAGGTTTACGCTACCGATATTGACAAGAACTGTATCGCTATGGCGGTTCGTAATGCCAAGGCTGCAGGAGTAATTGACAATATGCGTATTTTCGAGCGTGATGCAAGAACCATTGGCGCGCCCGGCAGACGAGCAACGATAGTAACCAATCCGCCATACGGTGAGAGAATGGGTACTATGGCGGAAATTGAAGCACTCTACCGCGATATAGGCCACCACTTCCGTTCACTCGCCCCCTGGCAAGCATATATCATAACATCACATCAAGGCTTTGAGAAGCTATATGGCAAACGCGCCGATAAAATCAAAAAGCTTTACAACGGTATGCTTCCATGCTATCTTTATCAATATTTCAAGAATGATATGAAGCATAAATGATTAAACGAAAGGCACAAAAATGAAGAGAATCCTGGCACTACTTATACTTATTGCAACAATGCTCTCACTGACCTCGTGCTTAGCCATTTGGCCGAGCTTCAGATTAGACAGTGGAAATACCTCTACGCTCACGCAAGAGGACGTCCAGAATATGATCAACAACTCACTTACCGGCAACGTAACGGTGCAGGGGGGTGACAACAACTACATTACTATCGAGAAGGTCGAGAGCAATATCTGCGCAACAAAAGCGTTGCTCAGCAGCGTTAGCGTTATATGTGACAACGCGGTAGGCTCGGGAGTTATATATAAGCTCGATAAGGCGAGAGGCGATGCGTACATCATTACCAACTACCACGTCTTATACGATACTAAATCTCCGAATGCGAACAAAATCAGCACTACTATAAACTGCCTTCTCTACGGACAGGAATTCATTGACTACGCAATCCCTGCCACCTACGTCGGCGGCTCAATGCAGTATGATATTGCAATACTTAAAGTAACAGGCAGTAGAGTTTTAGTCGAGAGCAACGCCATGGCGGTAGAATTTGCTAACTCCGATGATGTGTCAGTATTTGAAACCGCAATTGCCATAGGAAACGCACAGGGTGAGGGTATTTCCGTAACGTGCGGCGTAATCACGGTTGAGAGTGAGGAGCTGAGCATGACAGCGACAGATGGCTCCGGAACGATGCAGATGCGCGTTATGCGTACAGATGCAGCGGTTAACGGCGGTAACTCCGGCGGCGGTCTTTTTAACAATCAAGGTCAGCTCATCGGTATTGTAAACGCAAAGATTGTAAGCAACAACGTTGAGGGTATGGGATATGCTATTCCATCAAACGTAGTTAAATACGTTAGTGATAGCATTCTTTATTACTGCGATGAAAAGCCAACGCAGAATATGTACAGATGTCTGCTCGGTATCACTGTATACGGCGCAAAATATTACACGGTATACGACGAAGAAACAGGAAAGCTCCTAAAGCGCGAAACCGTAGAAATACAATCACTCACCGACACCAGCATTGCCATAGGCAAGCTTCAGGAGGGCGATATTATCGAGTATATCACAATCCACGATGAGACCTTCAACGTATTCCGTATGCACAACGTAGTTGACGTTATGCTCAATGCAAGAGTAGGTGATGTCGTAACCTTCGGTATCGTTCGAGGCGGCGAGAAAATGGTTGTTGATATATTGATTACTCAGAGCGCACTGACACTTTGGAAATAAGCTAATATAATATCAAAAGTACGGTATCTATGCCTTTTGCGCGATACCGTACTTTTCTTTTTCGCCTTTTTAGCGACACTTTCTTCGATTAAAAGACGAGTATGTGTCGTTTTTGCCCTTTATGACTGCGTCCCGATTTTAGTTACAAGAACCGTCATATCATCATCAAGCGAACAATTTTTCTTCGCCACTGAGAGAAGATAATCCGCATACTCCTTAAGACTCTTTTTGGGTGGGCGGCTAAGAGCTTCAATAAGCCACGGATTCTCACTATCCGTCTGACACACCCCATCAGAGAACATAATTATATAATCCTCAGCCTGCACGTCGACCTTTATATGCTCAGCATCAAGTTCCTTCATAAGTCCCAAAGGCGTTGTACGCGAGCGAATACGGAAAATTGATGACCCACGCTTGATATACGAAGATACAGCGCCACATTTTAGAAACATTGCACCGCCGCCAATTAAATCAAGTCCAAACAAATCTACCGTTGCAGAGGTCTCCTTGCTTCTTCTTAAAACCAAGTGGTTAAGAAGCTTTAGCATAGTGACTTTTTGTGACGCACCGTCAAGCGCCCTGCTCATAAAATCCGTCACAAATCCCGACGTATCCCGCGCCTCCTCGCCGCTGCCCATTCCATCGGAAATAAGCGCATAATAATGGTCGTCCGCGCTTTCAAAGCAAGCTACGCTATCACCTGAAATATCCTCTCTTGTGCCACACATGCCCGCAGTTGCGCTATAGGCCTTAAGCCTCGGAATTACCGCGCATTCCATTAAAACCATATCGTCTTTTCTGAAATATTCAGGCGTACCGAATTGCATACCGGTAGCCTTGACAATCCCCTCTTGAATTTTTGGCGACGTTATTCTTCCTCCCGTCCTATCCTCCATTGCCAAGAATACGCGTATTTCTCTTATTCCCAGAACCGCGACTGTTGCATCAAATATTCCTAAAACCTCAAGCTCGTCCTTTACTTTTCTTGATAGCTCCTCGTTGTTCGACTTTTCCTCCGTGTCAATTGCGCGCGCTTCATTTATAAGCTTACAAATTAAATCAAAGTCATCTGCGGTACTCTCGCGCTTATACGCGGCATATTTGTCACGGTAAAGCGATGCATATTCACGGTTAACCTCGTCGCAAATTATCGATTTCATATTACAGAAGTCCGACGCAATTTCAATATCGCTAACCTCTATACTGCCGTTTTTGCAAAGTATGGTTGACATATCTTCAACATTATTTGGCAATGAGCGTTCTTTGTCGCTCATACAAGCGTGATACGCAGGACAGTTTTCACATAGCGGTTGCATGATCGATTTTATCATATCAGAGGTGTCCTGCTTCGTAGGCTTAGTGCGTCGCGCGCTCTCTGTGCGTATTATTCTTGACATTGCCCCCAAGGACTCTTCAAGCCTATTAAGCGAACCTGTATATTTATTTCTGTAGGAAAGTACCATCGTGCCAACCATATCCTTAAGCGACGTACCTAGGTTAAAATTCTCGCTCTCTGCCCTTTCGCGCTCGGTTCTTTTAAGTATAGGAAGTGAGAACACGACAGCAATTACATATTCGGGTAAAACACCTAAGAAAAGCGACACACCACCCACATACGCGCTCCAAAATCCTATGATAGCTCCACCCGAGACGAGTGCATAAATCGATCCCATTTTAAAAACAAAGCCAAGAAGTATTCCCGCTAACGCAAAGGCAACCGAATACACGCTGCTAAGTCCGAGTGCAGAAACAAATCCTACCGCTCCTCCCCTTAACGAACCAAAGCGTTTTGCGGTAAAAACGGTTAATATACCCACGTAAATATACGCAAAATCTATGCCTAAAATCTGATAATTTTTCAGTGCATATCCAATGAAGCACATAAAAATCAATGCAGAAACCTGATAAAATACAATGCTATATTTTTCATTCTGCGACTTTCCCTTAAGACTGAAAATCGGAGAGTTATCGTGCATTATACTCTTCAACGTGAAGGTATTTTCGAATATCCCGGAAAACAAGAAGCACACAATTGGCGGTATAAGCACCATACTCACTCCAAAAAGAACGGTCGTCAGCGTAAACCCGCTTAGGAGTATTTCGTACACCCCACCAACAAAGCCGACAATCGTTGCGCTCGACATTCGTAAGAGAAGGCTTTCGCGAAACAGTGGTTGCACTTCACCGTCAGCTCCGCGCTCCGTTCCGGAAACTATAATGCGCAAGAAGACGACCAAAGCGCACATCATAGCGTAAATTACCCCCACACCGCCAAGAGTCAAAGCACCGACAGCTCCGCCGAGTGCCGCCAGCCAAACCCTTCCCGGCAAAACTGCTATAAACGCAATTGCCAAAGGATATGCGCCAAAGGCAATATGGCATCTGGCAAACACAAGTGTTACTACGAAAGCAAATATATCAAACAGCGGTGCATTATTTTCCGTGCGTCTGCTTTCTATTGCACATTGGGTAGCATTTTTTAAATAGGCAAAAAAACCGCCCCCGGCGCCCTCATTTTTGTTCTTATCATTGGTATCAAAATTGTCCATAACAAATTCTCCCTTAATAATATAACCCCATTATAAAGCAACCAAAGGATTTATTTTGTCGAACGGTGCCAAGCAATCCACCGTTTTATTTTGCTCGTTGTGGTATATCATGTCGAATGTAAAATTTAAATGTAGGATTTTGTATCTGATATTCCGAATTTGCGAAACCTTAATGAATATTTTTGAAATAAAAAAAGAAGGTGTCCACCATTCTAGGCAAAAACACCCTCTGTTTGCTAACTTTATTTTACGTTTTTACATGAATATCGACTGTATCACCAAGATGTAGAGAGTAAATCAGTGTTTTCTTTGGCTTCTTTCCAAAGATTTTTTCCACAGCGCACGCATAGTATTTTAATTGCTCCGCATGTGCAAGACGCAATCTTTTTTCTGCGAGTGATATGTCTTCTCTCTCTTCTTTGGTCAAACGGTCAGTCTTGTAATCAACGAGTATATACTCGCCGTCCTCTCCTTCGATAAGGCAGTCAATTACGCCCTGCACGAGTATATTCTCGTGGGCGAGCTGACGCTTATTTTCCTCTCTTTCCGTGAAGTTATCGGCAGGTAAAAGAACGTTAAATCTGAATTCACGCTCAAGACTTTTCGCTTCACGCATAAGTGCAAAGAGTTTTGAGGTACGGAATTTTTCAAGCTCAAAGAGTCGTATTCTCTTTACGTCGTCCTCGGAAATAAACTTCTTTGCAAAGAGCCTTTCAACCTCGGCACGTGAGCCGTTTTTATAAAGAAGCTCGAAATCACAAAACTGAAGCACAAGGTGCGTGGAAATTCCGCGCTTAGCACTCTCGCGCTCATCAACACCGCTGATAAATCTCGGTAGTACACCGCTCGTACCAAATCTTAAATCAAGTCCGAGCGCGTTATCGTTGTTTTTCCTCTCGTCATTCTCGCACTCACAGACTTGCTCTTCACTCTCAAACAACTCGGTAATCTCTTCACCGGTTCCGTCAAGAATTCTCGGATTGAGGTGTGAGACCGAAAGCTTTTCAGGCAAGCTTGCCGTAACTTCTCCCGGATATTTAAAGCTAAATCTGGACTTTAAGACATCAAGTGCCGAAAGGTCTATCTGTGCCTGTAGCTTCTCTATAACCTCTGTGCTTTCGGCTTCGTTTTGCACCAACTTTACAGAGCTTGCATCAGACAAAAAGCCCTCAATATCGCACACGCCGGAGCGGACGGTAGCACAGATACAGTCAAGATAGGACGGCATATTATATAGCGCAAATTCACTGAGGTACTCTCTTGAAAGTTCAACCTGCTCGTAGAAATTCTCGGCAAAGCGTGAAGGCCTTCCAACAACGTACAGCCTTTCTCTTGCACGAGTCAGCGCAACGTATAAAACGCGCATTTCTTCCTCAAAGCTCCGTCTTAAAATATAGTCTTTAATTATGGGACGTGTCGGATTTTCCACTATCGCGAGCGACGAGTCGGTTCTTAAATCAAGACCTATTCCAAAATTCTCATCATATACGAGTCGCGCCTTATCCTGAGTCTTCTGCACCGAAATATCCGCTTCCGCGAAGAATACAATCGGATACTCAAGTCCCTTTGAAGAATGCACGGTAATTATTTTTACGGCATCAGCATCCTCGGGAGTCTGGTTTTTATCAAAATCGTGCTTTTTGTCAACTATACTGTTAATATAGGAAATAAAATTATACAGTCCCTTAAACGAGCCCGCCTCAAATTTCCTTGCATACTCGTAAAGGAGCATAAGATTTTTCTTACCATCGTTGCCCGAGGCAAGTGAGAGCAAACCGGTCTTGCGATAAAGCGTCATAATCAGCTTATCTACATTCGTACCCTCGCTTAAAAACCTGTATTCATCAAGACATTTAAGGAAGTTAACACCGCGCTCGTAGTCGGGATTGTTCTCTACGTGCTTCACAAGACAGTCGTAGAGTGTTTCACAGCCCTGCGCTCTTATATACACCAGCTCGTCCGCAGAGAACGAGAACAAGGGCGAGCACATTACCGATGCTAGCTGAATATCCTTCTTAGGATTATCAATAACGCTCAAAAGGCTAAGGCATAGCAAAACGTCTGCATTAAGGAAAAAGCTTTTAGCATCATCAATAGCCGACGGTATGCCCAGCCTCTGTAGCTCTCTGGCATATAGCTTATCGTGTCCCTTGGTGTTTCTTAAAATTATCGCAATATCACCCGGAGTTATCGCACATCCGGAATTAAGAGTTGCTCCGCCGTTAAGCAGCTCGTAAATTTTTCTCGCTACGACACGTGGCTGCAGGTGTATCTCTTCGGGATTGTCAAGCTCCTGAGACTTTGCACGCAGTTCCGCTTCAATCCGCTTATCAACTACACAGGTTGAAGGATAAATATACCGCGGCTTTTCACCCTCATACATTTTACCGTGGATAAGTCTGTCGTCACTCTCGTAACCAATACTCCTTGAAATCAGCCCAAAGACCTTATCAAAAATATGGTTGGTATAATCAACTATTCCCTCGTCGCATCTGAAATTGCGCGACATAAAAATTGACGCAGCACTCTGCTCGATTTCGGAATTAAGCGAGGGTAAAGTCATTTTCATATCAGCAAAAATCTTGGGGTTTGCACTGCGGAAGCCGTAAATGCTCTGTTTAATATCGCCAACCATGAACCTGTTTTTATCGGTTGCCACAGCCTCAAATATCTTGTTTTGAAGTGAGTTTACGTCCTGATATTCATCGATGTAAATAGCACTGTATTGCTTAGCCTGAGCGTTGGCAATATCGGTTCGCACACCACCCTGCCATAGACATTCGTAGGTGTATCTTTCAATATCAGAATACTGACAAATTCCGCGTCTGATTTTATCTTCACGGAACAGCTTGTCGAATTTCTTCAGGAATTTGTAAAGTACAGTTAGCGTTTTATAGAGTAATGCATAGCTCTTTTGCCACATCTGCTCATCAAAGCGATAGAAAGTATCTTTGAAATACTGTATGTCCTCACGAAAAGCATCGCGTATCGGCTTTACCTTAGGAGCCGCCTCATCCTTTATTGACACCGTGCGCGGAAAGGCGTATTCCAAGATAAATTTTCTTGCTTCACAATAGGTCGAGGCGCGGTGCAGTGACTCAACAAGAGCAAGATCGGAGTCAAGGACTGTCATCGCCTTCGCCCCCTTCCACTCAGGGTGAGCCGAAATTTCTCCGATAACACCGGAGAATACCTTCTCGTAATGCTCACACATTCCCTGAGTCCTATCCCTTAGGTAACGCACGTATTTTGTATTATCAACAGACGTATATCTTTCGGGATTATATTCTTCAATTAACGCGCCTATCGTATCTACACCCAATTCGCTCGAGAGTGTTTTTTCGTATATTTCTCCGAGCGCTCCGGCTAGCTCGTCCTGCTTCTTTGAGTCGGTAAGGCAATCTGCAAGGCGTTCAAGTTCGGCAGGTAAAATATCACTATCCTCTCCTCTGTAAACACTGCCTATTAGCGCATTCATTATTCTATCAGCAAGAAGAGCCCCCTCAGCTGTGTCCGCAATTCTGTAATTAGGGCTAACACCTACCCTGTCACAATTTGCTCTTAAAATATCCGAGCAAAACGAGTCAATAGTGCTGATTTTCGCTCCGGGTAGCATCAGTAGCTGCTCGCGTAGTCTGTCATCCTCGGGGTTTTCACGAATGGCTGTCTTAAGCGCCTCAGTAATCCTCTCACGAAGCTCTCCCACCGCCGCGTTTGTGAAGGTAACTATGAGCATATTCGAGATATTCAAAGGATTTTCCTTATCAAGTATTGAGCGAATTATGCGTTCAGTAAGCGTTGCAGTCTTACCCGAGCCGGCTGCCGCGGACACCAACAGTGTTCTGTCGCGTGTGGAGATAGCGAGTCCTTGCTCCTTTGTCCAACTTCTGCCCATTTTCATCACCTCCATTATTTCTATCTGCTTTTTGTAAACTATTATTTACAGTTTCACAGTACAAACTGTCTGATAGGCTTTATAGCCAACCCATTTTCAAACTCCCTAACCTCACCAATTGCAAAAAATCCGTCCTTATCCGAGAGTCTTACACGCTCACCTACATCAAGAGTTATACCGAGTTTCTTTAGATACAACTCCACGCCCGAATGCGCTAAGTGCGAGAAGAAGTCAGAAAGCGTGACACATTGCCAATCAGAGAATATACGCTCGGTTGGTATAATCAAACCAATGCGCTCCTTCTCACTCATATTTTCAAGCTGTGAGAGCGTATGTGCCTCGTTAAGCGCAAATCCCGATGCCTCGATGCGCTCCAGTGTTTTCATAACGCCGCCACACCCAAGAGCCGCGCCAATATCTGCGCACAGGGTTCGGATATAAGTGCCCTTGGAGCAATGCACATCAAGAGTATATTCGCGCTCGTTTATTCTCCCGCACCCAAGTGAGTAAACCGTAATTTCTCTTGGCTCTCTGTCAATGCTCTTTCCCTCGCGGGCAAGCTCGTACAGCTTCTTTCCACCGACCTTAAGTGCAGAATACATAGGCGGAGTCTGCATACTCTTACCGATGAAGCGGTTAACGGCTTTCACTACCTCACTCTCGGTAGGAATATTATCACATTCGGTGAGGACTGCGCCGGTTATATCCTCAGTATCTGTAGTTATTCCAAGAAGAAGCGTCGCGCGATAATGCTTGTCAGCAGTCAGCATGAACTCACTTGCCTTAACACCCCTACCGATAAGCACGGGTAAAACGCCTGTAGCCAAAGGGTCAAGCGTGCCAGTGTGTCCCGCCTTGGAAACACCGAATATTTTCTTTACACGGTTAACCACCGCCTGAGAGCTTAAGCCCTCTTCTTTATTAACAACAACCACACCTGATAATTCGCCCAGCATTTTCTCGTCCTTGTCAGTTTATTTCAAAATTCAGTCTTACTTCTTACCTAAAACTTAACGCTCACATCACCCGTGTATAATTCTTCTATGCCAAATTCACTCTCTATTACGAGGCATGCGTCGTTGGTGATATCAAGCACCTTGGCATGATAAGGAGTATTTTTTAGCACGGTAACGCACCTACCCATCAGCATCGAACGTTCCTTGTACTCTTTTATCGTCTTTTCGTCGGTGGGATTTTCTAAGAGCATATAAATCTCTCTTACTATTCTAACGGCTAAATCAATTGGGTCTATCACCGCGCCACAGCACTCCTGGATAGAGGTTGCAATCCCGGAAATTTCACACGGGTAGTCCTGTCTTAATAGATTTACTCCTATTCCAATAACCGAATAGAGAAGCTCGCCATCACTCAACATCTTTCCTTCAACTAGTATTCCGCACAGCTTTCTATCAGCTACGTATAAATCGTTTACCCATTTGATTTTGACATCTAAGGGGCACACAGACTCAATAGCTCTTGCCACCGCTACCGCCGCAATAGTCGTCAGCCGTGTTGCATCAATTCCACAAAAGCTACCTCGTGTCAGTAACGAGAGAAACAGTCCCTTGCCGTCACCCGAATGAAAGCTTCTGCCCATTCTGCCTCTGCCGGCGCTCTGATGGCGCGCGATGACTATCGCCTCGTCTGTACCCAACCTTGCAAGTTCCTTTGCGTAGGCGTTAGTTGAGTCCACCGTGTCAAAAACCATGAGATTTTCTCTCTCATATAAGTCCGAAAGCTCACCGTATAAGCGATCCTCGTCGTTGACTATTCTTTCACTCACACCACCACCCCCTTACCTAAGACTTGCTATCATTTCTATTTTATCAAAATCCGAGCTAAATGTCAATCACCCAATGCGCCCTTTTGCCGTTATTCTCTTGACAAGCAGGGTTTATTTTATTATAATACAAGTGTTATTAATTTTAAATATAGAAAGACTAAAGACGTGAGAATACTTGCAATAGGAGACGTTACCAGCCCCGGTGGCGTCGAGCATCTTTCAAAAAAGCTCTGGAAATTCAGAGAAGAAAACAAAATAGATATGTGCGTTGTGAACTGTGAGAACGCTTCGTTCATCACGGGCGCGTCGGGCGAGATTGCCGAGAAGCTCATTAAGTCGGGCGCAGATTGTCTGACCGGCGGCAACCACACCATAAGAAACAAGGCGGCTTACACAGCGCTTGACGATATCGAGGCGTTTTTGCGTCCTATAAATTTCGGCGACGGAGTAGTGGGTCACGGCTACACTATTATTGACGTAAACGGCTACCGTGTGTTAGTTATCAACGCGATGGGTAATATCCACATCGACCCCGTGCTTGATTCACCCTACCCGTATATCGACAGAGTCCTCGCGCGAGAGGAAGGAAAATACGATTTTTGCGTTCTCGATATTCACGCCGAGGCAACGGGTGAAAAGCTCGCTATAGGCTATTGCTACGACGGTAAAATCAACGTAATATTCGGCACGCATACCCACGTTCCAACGGCGGACTATCTCATTTTGCCGCACGGCACGGGGTACGTCAGCGACCTCGGTATGTGTGGTGAAAGTGGTGGTGTCTTGGGTATGAGCCCCGAGAGCGTGATAGAAAAGATGAGAAATCACGTACCTAACAAGTTTACTTTAGCAGTTGGCGAATGTAAGGCAGACGGCGTGATTTTTGACCTTGATACCGCGACAAAGCGTGTAAAAAACATAACCCGTGTTAAATTTTAAGGAGGTATAGCCTTGGAGCTACAGACGGAAGTAGTAGTAATCGGTGCAGGTCACGCAGGCTGTGAGGCGGCGCTTGCCTCGGCAAGAATGGGCACGGATACCGTGCTTTTCACCATCAATCTCGACGCCGTTGGCAATATGCCATGTAATCCCTCAATAGGCGGTAGTGCCAAGGGGCATCTCGTGTTTGAAATTGACGCCTTGGGCGGTGAGATGGGCTATTGCGCCGACCTTGCTACCATACAGTCGAGAACTCTTAATCTCGGCAAGGGCGCGGCAGTGCATTCAAAGCGTGTGCAGGCAGACCGCACAGAATACAAAAAAATAATGAAGGCGACGATTGAGAAGCAGGAAAATCTGCGTCTTGTGCAAAGCGAAATTACAGAAATTCTCACCGAAAACGTCGATAACGTGACACGGGTCACGGGTGTCAAGACTCATCTTGGCGAGATTTGGCGCTGTAAGGCAGTTATAATTGCGGCGGGCACGTTTCTTCATTCCGAGATTTTCGTCGGAGATAAGGTTTATTCCTCCGGCCCTGACGGTATGACGTCGGCAGAGGGACTCTCCGACTCGCTTCGCTCACTCGGTATAAGTCTTATGCGCTTTAAGACGGGCACACCCGCAAGAGTTCACAGACGCAGCGTTGCACTAAATGAGCTTGAAATTCAAGAGGGCGAGGAAGTGCCAATTCCTTTCTCGGCAAGAACTCAAAAAAAGAGCGTGGACGAGGTCAACGCAGTTCCCTGCCACGTCGTTTACACCAACAAAAATACGCATAAAATCATTCTTGACAATATGCAAAGAAGCGCTATGTATTCGGGCAATATCGTCGGCACGGGCCCCAGATACTGTCCGTCCATCGAGACCAAGCTCGTGCGCTTTGCGGACAAGGAAAGACATCAACTGTTCGTTGAGCCGTGCGGACTTGACACGGACGAATTATACATTCAAGGCTTTTCGACCTCAATGCCCACCGACGTTCAATACGATATGCTCCGTTCGCTTGACGGCTTCCGTAACGCCGAGATTATGCGCTACGCATACGCTATAGAATACGACTGTGCAGAGCCTACGCAGATGCTCCCGACTCTTGAATTTAAAAAGGTAAAGGGCCTTTACGGCGCGGGACAGTTTAACGGCACGTCAGGCTACGAGGAGGCGGCGGCACAGGGACTCGTCGCGGGTATTAACGCCGCTTTAAAAATTCAAGACAAGGAGCCTTTAGTGCTGTCACGCTCGTCGTCGTACATCGGCACTCTCATTGACGACCTCGTTACCAAAGGCACGGAGGAACCGTACAGAATAATGACCTCGCGCAGCGAATACAGACTTCTCCTAAGGCAAGACAACTGCGACCTAAGGCTCACCGAGCTTGGACACAGAGTCGGTCTTATAGATGAAGAAAGATACGAGGCCTTTCTTGAAAAGAAGCAAAAAATCGAAAGAGAAATAGCAAGAGTCAACTCGACCAATATCCCGCCGAGTGAAAATGTCAATGCATATCTTAAAGCGCACGGCTCAACAGAGATTACCACAGGAATTAAGCTCAGCGAGCTTATACGCCGCCCCGAGCTTGATTACGCATCACTCGCCGCAATTGACTCCGAGCGTCCCGAGCTTTCACGCGATATTGCCACCACGGTGGAAATTCAGATTAAATACGAGGGGTATATAAAACGGCAGCTGGGCGAGGTAGAAAGGCAAAAGAAGCTTGAGGAAAAGCGCCTGCCGCCCGACCTCGACTACACCGCGATAAAGGGACTTCGGCTGGAATGCGCTGAAAAAATGAATCTCGTCCGTCCCATGAATATAGGTCAGGCGTCACGCATAAGCGGCGTAAGCCCGGCTGATATAAGCGTGCTTTTGATTTATCTCGGTAAGTAAAATTAAATAACAAAACAATAAAAAACAAGAGTAAGTATGCAGAATTATTCCGCGTGCTTACTCTTTTTTGTAATCTTAAGTTTACATATTAACTATTTTTCTTTAATTTTAAGTATCTTTTCTAAAATCTTAGATAAAAATTTAGGGGATTTAAATACTACTATTTTCATATATACCTCATACTTTATGGTATCTTAATAGTATTATATGTAGCATAAAGCAAATTGTTTAACTAAAAAGCATTAAAAAGCGAAACTCAACCGACACATTGCATCGTGCTTACTGATAAGCGAATATTTTTCTTAACACGTCCTTGCTCGCATTGTAATTTTCTTTAACGTTACTATTGTTTCCAAGAACGCCAATTTTGCGGAAGCAAACAAGCGTATCCTCAGGTAACGAGCTGATATACGCCGTGTTGTAAAATTCAAGCGAAGATAGCTTAATTGCGTACTCGGAGTAATACTCGTATTCAACGCCTTCAGCGGTATACGGCTTAAGTGCCTCAAATCTAGCCACATCGTCCTCATTGGAATATTGTTCATAAACCTCAGGAGATATAAAGAGAATAAAGAAGTTACCCGTACTCATAAGATTGCCGAGCTTTTGCGCATCGTCGTAAAGCAATCTCGTATCAGGCTCAACGCCGTTTTCTTCGCGATATTCCGCACGCTGTGCATCAGTCATACACAGTAAATCAGCAAATGAAACATTAATCTCACCATCGCCGCTTACATCTTCACACACTCGCTTAAACGCATTCATCGCGCCCACATAGGTCGGTATATCTCCATCCTTGCTAGTGCGCTCGAATTGATACTCACCTGCATACAAAATATACGCGTCGTACTCCGTGTTTGAGCAAAACTGCAAGGAGCAAACCAAAATCACAATCACCAAAAACAAAGCGATAATTGAATGCCACTTATAGTGATACCAGAAGTTTTCAAATTTCTGCTTCAACGTGTAATCTTTAGTAGAAACGTTATATTCTTCAGCCATTTAGCCACCTCAAAGTCTTCATTAATAATTATATTATACACATAGTATAGCATATTTTTCTTAAGAAGTAAATTACAAAATGATTATTTTTTGCTTTCGAGCAAAAAATTAAAGGCTAGAATAGGTGGTTAACCTAGACTAGCCTGTTTTTTGTTTTAATTCCGTACGAAATTGTCTTAATCGAGAAAATTTTGCTCAAGATGGCACGGCTGAGAACCCGAAGGCGTAGTTACCTACGTCGAGTGGTTCGAAACGGAGCCATATTGCCAAAATTTACCGATTACTTTGCGTAGTCGACGGTGCGCGATTCACGTATTACTGAAACCTTAATCTGTCCCGGATAATCCAGCTCGCCCTCAATCTTCTTTGCGATGTCACGAGCAAGAATTTTCATTTTGTCATCGTCTACGAGCTCGGGCTTAACCATTATGCGCACTTCTCTACCTGCTTGAATTGCGAATGTCTTGTCAACGCCCTCAAAGTCTGCAGCAACCTCTTCAAGCTTCTGAAGACGCTTGATATAATTCTCAACGTCCTCACGGCGTGCGCCGGGGCGAGCCGCGCTGATTGCGTCGGCAGCCTGGATAATGAAGTCAAGAACGCTCTTTGCCTCAACGTCACCGTGGTGTGCCTCAATAGCGTGGATAATATCCTTGTTTTCCTTGTACTTAGTAGCAATCTCAACACCGAGCTGAATGTGTGAGCCCTCAGCCTCAGCAGTAACTGCCTTACCAATATCGTGAAGAAGACCTGCTCTGCGTGCCATAGTAACGTCAACGCCCATTTCGTCAGCGATAACGCCGGCAAGCATTGAAACCTCAATAGAGTGTCGGAGCGCATTCTGACCGTAAGAGGTACGGTACTTCATTCTACCTAAGAGCTTGATAAGCTCAGGATGCAATCCGTGAACACCTGTCTCAAAGATAGCCTTCTCACCCGCCTGCTTGATTGCACCGTCAACATCACGACGAGCCTTCTCAACCATCTCTTCGATTCTGGCAGGGTGAATTCTACCGTCGCTGATAAGCTTCTCAAGTGCGAGTCTTGCAATCTCTCGTCTTACGGGGTCGAAGCCGGAAATCGTAATAACGTCAGGCGTGTCGTCAATGATAAGGTCAACGCCGGTCTGCATCTCGATAGTTCTGATATTTCTACCCTCTCTACCGATAATTCTACCCTTCATTTCATCGCCGGGTATCTGTACTGTTGAAATAGAAATTTCGCTAACGTGGTCTGCGGCACAACGCTGAATTGCAAGTGAGAGAATATCTTTAGCACGGGTGTCAGCCTCGTCCTTGAACTTTTCCTCATACTCCGCAATTTTAACAGCAGTCTCATGAGCCATCTCGGAGTCAAGCCTTGCAACAAGCTCAGCCTTAGCCTCCTCCCTTGTCATGCCTGCAATGCTCTCAAGCTTTGCAAGCTGCTGTGTGAGAGTCTCGTTAATCTGCTCCTGCAGCTTTTCACAATTAGCGTGCTTGTCCTGAAGTGACTGCTCTTTCTTTTCAAGTCCCTCAAGCTTTTTGTCAAGATTCTGTTCCTTCTGCGCAATTCTGTTCTCTTGACGGGAAACCTCTTTGCGTCTTTCCTTAATATCGATATCTGCTTCTTTCTTAAGCTGGAAAATCTCTTCCTTAGCGGAAATAATAGACTCCTTCTTAACCGTCTCAGCGTTCTTGATAGCGTCTTCAAGAATATGTCTTGCCTGCTCCTCAGCAGAACCAAGCTTCTTCTCAGCAGTTGCCTTGCGGATAACTATACCGACTATCACACCAATTGCCAAAGCAACAATTCCGATAATGATACACCAAATTGGATGCACAATACACCTCCTCCTGATTACTATTTTTCGAGTAATCTATCTTAAACATAAAATGAAAATTAGTTTTATACAATATATTTTTATATCACAATGGCTGACATCTATGTAATAAGCATAATTGTACAAATACATTATATAATATTTAGAAGGTATTGTCAAGGAGTTTTTGTTAACGATTTTGCCGCCTCTCTTTATATTTATTGACAACTATGGTAAAAACGAAGCACTTCCCCGTCAATTCGTGTAGTATTTTAGCACTTGCGCCGGTTAAGCGACTAATATTAACAAATTGTTCACACTTTTTAAGAGTAAAAGCCTTGACAATTTCTGAAAATAGGTATATATTATAGGTGTAAGCGTTAGCACTCATAAGTTTCGAGTGCTAATTAAAACGAAAGGAGCATCAACATGGAAGACTCTCGTCTTTCCCCGAGAAAAATACAAATATTAAAGACGTTAGTAGATGCGCACATCAGTAACGGCGAGCCGGTCGGCTCGAAATATATTGCCGAAACAACCTCGGTAAGATGCTCACCTGCGACGATACGCAACGAGATGGCAGAGCTTGAGGCTATGGGTTATCTAGTACAGCCGCACACGTCAGCGGGCAGAATCCCGTCAGAGATGGGTTATAGGCTATACGTTGACACTCTTATTCAGCAGTACACTTCCACCCGACACGAGATTGACAAAATCAACGAGCGACTCCGCTATAAGCTCACCGAGATGGACGAAATTCTCTCTGAAGCATCGCGTCTTGCGGCTTCGTTCTCGGATTATACCGGCATCGCCTTTAAGTCCGGCACTAAAGCGGTAAGGATAGTCCGCTTTAACACCGTTTTCCTCGGTTCTCGCGACTTTTTATTGGTTATGTCGTTTGAATCCGACGTCGTAAAGACCAAGACGGTTCATCTACCGTTTACGATTACAGAGGAAGTATTAGTTCGCTTCGCTGAAGCACTTAATATTTATCTTGTTAATCTCACTAATGATGAAATCACCGTGCCGCTTATCATGAAGCTCGAAGCAATTATGGGCACGTATGGCGGGATAGTTCACCCGACGGTCAAGGCAATCTACGAGGCGACAAGCGAGCTTGACTCGGCAGATATTAAGCTCGACGGTATCAACAAGCTTCTGCAGTTCCCCGAGTATTCTGACGTAACGAAGCTAAGAAGCCTGCTCGGAGTGCTTGAAAAGAAGGATAAGCTTATGGACGTTATCTCCTCACACACGACTAGCGATGAGGGTATACACGTTTATATCGGTGCAGAGAACGAATCCGACGTTATGAGCAATACCACCTTGATTTTTAAGAATATCAACATCAAGGGCAGTCAGTTTGCGGTCGGTGTTATCGGTCCTAAGAGAATGAATTACCAGCAGGTAATCGATATGATCAATAGTCTTGCTAACAGAATGGACCTTATGTATAGCGATAACGACAACGATATTAAAGCACTTCCCGAAAGCAAAAACAATTGATTTTGAAAATAAATATTTACATTTAATGGAGTAAAGATGTCTAAGCAGAAGAAAGCAGAGAATAAAGAAAATATTATAGAGGAAACGGTGAACGAAGAAACCGTGGCAGAAGCTCCCACAGCTGAGGAGCTTACAAAGAAGGTCTTGGAGCTTGAAGAAGAGCTAAAAATACTAAACGACAAGTATCTTAGAATGGCTGCAGAATATGAGAATTTCCGCCGTCGCTCAAAGGAAGAGCGTGACGCCACGTACGGCAACGCTATGGCGGATACGGTTAAGGAAATTTTACCGATTATCGACAATCTTGAAAGAGCCGAGAGCTTTGACGACGCTGAGAAGGTAAAGGCGGGTCTGGTTATGATAAGCTCATCGGTAAAGGGCGTGCTTGAAAAGCTCGGAGTTGAGTCCTACGGCGCAATAGGCGAGCAGTTTGACCCCAATATTCACAATGCTATTATGCACGACGAGGACGAGAGCCTTGGCGAGAATGAAATAATAGACGTATTCCAAAAGGGATACAAAAAGGGCGCTAAGATCATTCGCTTTGCAATGGTCAAGAGCGTAAACTAAATTAGTTTATAAAAAATTTATATACCCAAAAGGAGATTATTAAAATGGGAAAAATTATTGGTATTGACTTAGGTACAACTAACTCTTGTGTATCAGTTTTCGAAGGCGGTGAGCCTATCGTTATCACAAACCCCGAGGGAGCGAGAACTACTCCTTCCGTAGTAGCCTTCACCAAGACCGGCGAAAGACTCGTAGGTCAGGTCGCTAAGCGTCAGGCGGTTACTAACCCCGACAAGACAATTATCTCAATTAAGAGAGATATGGGTACTGACAAAAAGGTTTCAATTGACGGCAAGCAGTACACTCCTCAGGAGATTTCCGCTATGATTCTTCAGAAGCTTAAGGCTGACGCAGAAGCATATCTTGGCGCAACCGTTACCGACGCGGTTATCACAGTTCCCGCTTACTTCACCGACGCACAGCGTCAGGCAACCAAGGATGCTGGTAAGATTGCAGGCCTTGAGGTAAAAAGAATTATCAATGAGCCTACCGCAGCAGCACTTGCTTACGGTATGGACAAGGAAGACAGCCAGAAGATTATGGTATTCGACCTTGGCGGCGGTACGTTCGACGTTTCGCTTCTCGATATTTCCGACGGCGTATTTGAGGTTCTTGCAACCGCAGGTAACAATCGTCTTGGCGGTGACGACTTTGATGAGAGAATCGTTAACTGGATGGCAGACACATTCGCTCGTGAGAACGGTGGTCTTGATTTAAGAAACGACAAGATGGCTCGTCAAAGACTCAGAGATGCAGCTGAAAAGGCTAAGATTGAGCTTTCAGGCGTTATGTCCACTGAGATTTCTCTCCCCTTCATCACAGCAGATGCAACCGGTCCTAAGCACTTTGAGGCTACTCTTTCACGTTCTAAGTTCGATGAGCTTACACACGACCTTGTTGAAGCAACAATGGAGCCCACAAGAAAGGTTCTTCGCGATGCAGGCATAAGCGCTAATGAGGTTTCAAAGGTACTCCTCGTTGGTGGTTCTACAAGAATTCCCGCAGTTCAGGAAGCGGTTAAGAAGTTTATGGGCAAGGAGCCATTTAAGGGAATTAACCCCGATGAATGTGTCGCTATTGGCGCAGCAATCCAGGGCGGTGTGCTTGGCGGTGACGTTAAGGACGTGCTTCTTCTCGACGTTACTCCTCTTTCACTCGGTATCGAGGTTATGGGCGGCGTATTCAATAAAATCATCGAAAGAAACACCACTATTCCCGTAAAGAAGAGCCAGATTTATTCCACCGCTGCAGATTCTCAGACCTCTGTTGAGATTCACGTTCTCCAGGGTGAGCGTGAGATGGCTGCCGGTAACCACACGCTCGGCAGATTCATTCTCGACGGTATTCCTGCAGCACCCCGCGGAGTTCCTCAGATTGAAGTTACCTTTGACATCGACGCTAACGGTATCGTAAACGTTACAGCTTGCGACAAGGGAACCGGTAAGCAGCAGCACATCACCATCACCTCTTCTACCAATATGTCTAAGGAAGACATTGACAAGGCTGTTCGCGAGGCTGAGCAGTATGCCGAGGAGGACAAGAAGCTCAAGGACGCTGTTGAAGCAAAGAATATGGCTGAGAATATGATCTTCCAGACTGAGAAGTCTATGAACGAGCTTGGCGACAAGATTACAGACGCTGACAAGGCTCCTGTAAACGATGCAATTGCAAAGCTCAAGGAAACCATCAAGAACGGTTCTACCGAGGACATCAAGGCTGATACCGATGCTCTTCAGAAGGCATTCTACCCAATCGCTGAGAAGATTTACAAGGATGCTCAGGCGGCGCAGGGTGCAGAGGGCGCACAGAATGCCGGTGATGGTAATTTCTACGGTGCCGACTTTGAGGATAAGACCAACGGTTAAGTCTTAAATCCAATCATTTTACAGCATCAATACTAACTTAAGTTTGCATTTTTAAAGTAAACCTTAGGGGCGTGTCAATTTCACAACTGATGCGCCCTATAGGTCTGCAAAAAGACAAATTGACAAAAAAGGTAACATATATGGCAGAAAATAAGCGCGATTATTACGAGGTACTGGGTGTCGGTAAGGATGCCTCGGCCGATGAAATTAAAAAAGCGTACCGCAAGCTCGCTATGAAATATCACCCGGACCGAAATCCGGGAGATAAGGACGCGGAAGAGAAATTCAAGGAAGCCAACGAAGCATACGACGTGCTCTCCAACGAGGACAAAAAAGCAAAATACGACCGCTTCGGACACGCGGCATTTGACCCGGCGTCAGGCGCAGGCGGTGGATTTGGCGGCTTTGGTGGATTTGAGGGCGGATTTGACTTTGGCGACATCTTTTCCTCATTCTTCGGCGGTGGCTCATCACGCTCGCAGGCAAGACAAAATATGCCCGAGGAAGGCGACGATATAGGCACACGTGTCTCTATTTCCTTTGAAGAGGCGGCTTTCGGCTGTAAGAAAGAGATTAACTTTGCAAGAATAGAGGAGTGTCCCGACTGTCACGCGAGCGGTGCGGCAAAGGGTACTTCGCCAGAGACTTGTCCTAACTGTCGCGGCAAGGGCTACAATATTGTAAACCAGCAGACAATGTTTGGCTACACACAGACCCAGAAGACCTGCTCACAATGTCGCGGTAAGGGCAAAATTGTCAAGACGCCTTGCCAGAACTGTAACGGCAAGGGCTATATCAAAATTTCAAAGAAGCTTGAGGTAACAATTCCTGCGGGCATTGACTCAATGCAGAGAATTATTCTTCGCAATCAAGGCTCAGCGGGCAGAAATGGCGGTCCTAACGGTAGCTTAGTCATTGAGGTTACGGTTCGCCCGCATAAGATATTCACCCGCGACGGCAACGATATCTACTGTGAGATTCCGATAAGCTTTGCACAGGCGGCGCTCGGCGCGGTAATTGAAGTACCCCTACTTAACGGCAAGAGTGAAATGTTTGACCTTCCCGAGAGCACGCAGACAGGCACGTCATTTACTCTCAAGGGCAAGGGTATTCCGGACGTAAACAACCCAAAACGTGTCGGTAATCTCATTTTTACAGTCATTGTTGAAACTCCAAAAAATCTTAATTCCGAGCAGAAGAAGCTCCTTACAGAGCTCGCAAAGGCTTCCGGCGAGACGTTTGATACAAAGAAGAAAAAGTTCTTCAAAAAGTGGTTTGAATAAAGCATATTATTATACATCAAAGGTGGTTCAAGTTAACACTTGCGCCGCCTTTTTTTGCGTTACGTGCGACAATATTAGGTAGTTATCTTTTGTTTTGCTTGTGCTAGTTTTAAATACCCGACAGTGTAACTTCAATTACAGACCACGAGCTCGATATTGTTGCAGCCTTACAAGCATAATCTTTAAAGATAAGTCAACTTGGCATCGCAGCACAATTATAGCGATTGGAAAGGCAAGGCAGCTGACACGTCTAAGTCTGTAACAGACGCCTCAACCAATGCAACGCATTTTACATCGACGTACCGCAACCACTGCTGGTATAAAACACGATAAAACTCATTAAATGTAAAGATTGCTTTACAAAAAGAAGACCGCTATCAAAGTCAAGTGCAAAGATAGCGGTTTTAATATTTGTTGTTGACACAAAATATAGGTGAAACTTGTTAGGTGGGATTTGCTCCTCCAGAAAATATATTAACAATCGTTAGGACTTCCCTATACTCTCATTGAGCGCCACCGTGTAAAATCACACGCGGCAACCGAGCTGCACCCACACGTCTGCTCACATCTTAATCCTGGTGACGAACTCTCCCATGTGTTCATCGTTAGAGTACGAAACAGGGGTAAATTTCTCACCGTCATACTCTATTATTGAATATGACGAATTACTAGGGAAAACAGTTTCAGTAGCCCATTTTTCTTTAGGAATCCCCGAAATCACACCCCAAAATCCACGAATTACGCCGGCGTGGAGTGTCGCCATAACAGTCTGTCCCTCGTGCTTTCTTGCGATTTCTTCAAGTGCCACGTACACGCGCATAGTGGCGTCGTACACAGCCTCTCCGCCGGGACAACGGAATTCTCCGTACTGCTTGTGCCAGCCGTTCAAAATCAGGTCTAAATCCTCTTTATCGAGTTGACTCTTGTATGCCCCCTCCCACTTACCAAGATGAATTTCACGCAAGCCTTCGTCGGTGATAACGTCAAGATTATGTAGCGTCGCGCTCGCCTGCGCGGTATTTTTAGCGCGTAGCAAATCGGAGGAATAAATAGCAGCAAAGTTAACGTCACGAAGCGCATTAGCCGTCATTTCTGCCTGCTTGTACCCTAGCTCCGTTAAATCAAGGTCGGTGTGCCCAAGCATTCTATTCAAAGAATTACCAATGCTCTGCCCGTGTCTAACTAAATAAAGGGTTGTTTTTGACATTTTCCTATCCTCACTATTCATTTTAAATTCAAAAGCTTTCTTTTAATCACAATAAACACAACCCAACCTAAAAATGAATAAAATAGTGCATATTCAATTCACTGTACACAAGAGCGATAAATGCGTCTTACAGCGACTCAAGACATGAATACAAATTCATTATAAACTTGCAGAGTTTTTGAGTGCACCGCTTAACTCCCTGTTTTTATATCAAGCGCTCAATACAAAAAAACAAAAAGACCGACAATCCGCTAAAATCGCTTTTAAAACCAAACAATTGTCTTTAAAAGACACTTGGTTGGGTGATAGAGTCAGTTGTATTTATTTTTAGATCATAAAATTTTATTGATATACCGTAAAAAACTATATCTTATTATACTTCTTTTTCTTGTAAATGTCAATAATATTTTCCATACTATCAGCTTTAGAGCAAAACGCAGGTATTCAATCACAAAACATAGACTTAATCCTAGTTTAATCCTAGTAAAAAGCGACTTTAACAACACAGCCCCTTATTAAATGCGTCCGCGACGTGCTTCAAAAAACGTTTTTAGCGACACTTCCCCCGGGGATAACACCTTTGTGAAACTCTTCAATCACACCTCGATTGCACACTATACGCACATTTTTTCCGCCATAAGATTTTCTTTTGCAGATGCTTCTAATGTCATTATTCTTACGTGTTTTTTTCCTTATTTATACCCTACCACTTACGTCATCACTCGTGCTGACAGTATAAAATATTCATTAAATTTCAACCTTTCACGACCACAAATGCTCGCGCGAGTAAACAAGCTACACGCATCCAAAATGCTACTTAAAGCACCTTAAATAACACAATTCATGTATATTTATTCATGATATTTGCATATTTATTATTCGTAATATTTACCACAAGCGAATTTGATGTTGCAAAATATCAGCAATTATGTGTCAAAACCTTCATAAAATACAACAATATTTTTCGTCTGTTCGTACAATTTACAATCAAAATATTCGTTTTTTTAATAAAAGCCAAGCAAAAAATGTAAAAAAGCACAAAAAACGAAAAAAGCCGCAAAAAAGCCTTCAAAAAAACAAGGAGCAAGAAAAGCTGTTAATAATTGGTAATATTTGGTAATTATATTTTCTTATCAGCAAACGCAGTCTAACCTCAAGGTCAATGCAAAACAAGCCTATATTTCACTCAATGCATGAGGAAACCACTTCAAAAGAGCAGTTTATAAAGCATTTTCTTAATCATTATGCCGTTTAAGGCACTTTTTTCCAAGAAATATACCATTTTTTTAACCAATTCAAGCAAAATCCTACTATTTTTTAAGCAATTCAACCAAAATCCTACCATTTTATAATCAATTTAACCAAATTTAGTCGCTTATTTTGCCAATCAGACCCCAAACTAAGTCCGTTTTTATCAATCCCAAAGTTGTAAGGTTGTATAAACATCCTCTAAAAAGCTATAAACATCCTCTAAAAAGCTTGTGGATGCGTAATTTTCGTTAGCAAAGTTGCTAATTTCTTTATTTTTACATAGTTCCAGGCACACAGATTTCAAATCGCTTAATCACAATCAGTTTCTTTACTCGTTTATTTCTTGTCCATTCCCGTACGGTTTTGCTGCTTTTGTCTGTTTTTCACACATTTTACTTGATTTTTTGCTTGATTTTACCTATTTTCTGCAGTTAAAGGCTGTTTTATTACGTATTTGCTATTAGTTTTGTACTTTTTTCGCCCCAAACAGGACTGTTTATATTCTGTATCCAACATTAACGTTCTCTACCGTATGTCGTATGTCCTTCGCATCTAGGATACGCATGGTGCTTCTATGCCCAAAATTATTCAAAAATACATCAAAATGTTTCACGTGAAACATTTGTTTTACAAAACTTATGTACATCCAAAAAGGTTTAAGACAGCTAAGTTGCGTTTTTTAGCGTTTGACGGAGATTTTAAAGCGATTTACCACGATTTGTTGCAATATTTTTGGGATTTTCTAAATTATCACAGTATTTTAAGCGTTTTTCACACCATTTGTTTCTTGCAAATAAGCTTTTCAGAGCATTAGTTTCTTTCAAATAAGCATTTTGGAGCATTTGTTGACTTATTTTGCAAGGTTCAAACGTTATAAATAGGTATCGCACCTAACCTTATGCTTCATAGCGAAGCAGTCTTCAAAAATCATCTATACCTTTTTTCATAAAAGCAAAGGAAGGCTTGCTTACAAAGCGCACACGCAGCGGGCTGTTCGATTTAAATTGCAACACCCTTATTTGTGTTAGTCAAATCACTATTCGAAAGCTAGATCTCCATATTTTACATTTCTCCCACCCGATTCGCATCTTTTCGTGCTATTTTCACCTCGTTTTGCATCTTTTCGTGCTATTTTCACCTCGTTTTGCGTCGTTTTGTGTGTAGTCTGTACCCATTACGTGCTTTGTGTCAACACTTTTTACATTCTTTTAATCTCTATTGCGTCGTTTTGCGTGTAGTCTGTACCCGTTACGCGCCTTGTGTCAACACTGTTTACATTCTTTTAATCTCTATTGCATTGTTTCGTATCTAGTCGCGCTTATTATACCTTAATTTTGAGTTTTAGCGCCTTATTTACGTTTTCATCTCTCTTGTTTAGCTTTGCTTGTACAATTTCACGCCTTATCAGTGGCTTTTGCTCCTTATTTTTGGATATTTGTGTTTGTCTATACTTTCTAGCATCTTTTTCAGACTACATTTGTTTATCTACACCCCTATTTCGCAATGTTTCACGTGAAACATTATGTTTTTTCACTTATACAATGCTTATGTGTCTGTTCTCACTATTTTATTGCAAAATATCATACACATATTGACTTATTTAGCCGATAATGCTATAATATATGTGTATATGTAAAAAGCTAGGAGAAGATTATGCCGGCAAAAATTGTTTCATTTTCAAACCAAAAAGGCGGTGTTGGAAAAACCACATCATGTGTAAATATCGCGGCACAAATCGCGAATAAACACAACAAAAAAGTGCTTTTAGTGGATTTAGACCCTCAGGGCAATGCAACGAGCGGTCTTGGTATTCAAAAATCCAAGTTAAAAAAGACCATTTACGACGTTATCATAGGAAATATCTCTATTGAAGAAGCGATAATCAAGACAAAATTCAAGAACTTAAGCGTTATTCCTGCAAACATTGACCTTGCAGGCGCAGAGCTTGAGCTTTACGAGCTTGAAGAAGATCAAAACTTTACCAAAATCGGCCTTGATTCTCTTAGAGATCAGTATGATTACATATTCATCGACTGCCCACCATCGCTCGGAATGCTAACCGTAAAGGCACTCTCATCTTCCGATGGCGTGGTAATCCCAATGCAATGCGAGTTTTACTCACTTGAGGGTATGTCGCAGCTCTTAAATACAGTCAAAAAGATTAGACAAATACACAACCCAAATCTACAGATAGTTGGTATTTTACTCACGATGTACAATGGTAGACTCACTTTGACCACCCAGGTAGTATCCGAACTTAGAAAATACTACTCCGATATCCTATTCAAAGTCCCCATTTCACGCACTGTTCGCCTTTCGGAGGCGCCATCGTACGGAGAACCTATCTGTTATCACGATCCCTATTGCAAGGGTGCGCTTGAATATGCTGCTGTTGTTAAAGAGTTAATGATGCGCATTTGATGTTTTAACCAGAATATTACATATAGATTTTTGTGTTTAATATTTATTTGACTTTTCCACATTAAATTGTTGACAATGTTTATAAGTTTTGTATTATAGTTTATATTCTATACTATTTTACAACTTATGTCACGAATTTTACAGATTATTTCCCCATTTATTGCCACGTTGGGTAAATGTAATTTAATAAAACATTTACTAATTTTACCAATTTTCATATTATTTTGCATTATCATCCGGAGGAATTTAACATGCCTAAAAAGAAAAACAGCGGCCTTGGCAGAGGTCTTGATGCTATTTTTTTGAATAACACTACCTATGAGGAAGAAAAGAACGAAAACGTTATAAATCTCCTTAAAATATCACTCATTGACCCTAAAGGCGACCAGCCCAGAAAGTTTTTTGATAAAGCTTCTCTTGAAGAGCTTGCAGTATCCATAAAGGAAAACGGCCTTTTGCAGCCAATTTTGGTACGCGAATACGGTGAAGGCAGATATCAGATCATCGCCGGCGAGCGTCGCTACCGCGCATCAAGGCTTGCAGGGCTTAGCGAAATTCCATCTATAATTCTTGACAAGAGCGATGCAGATACCGCACAAATTGCGCTTATTGAGAACATTCAGCGCGAAGATTTAAACCCTATCGAAGAAGCCATGGCATACCGCTCATTACAGAACGAATACGGTATGACTCAAGAGATACTTTCCTTTAAGGTTGGTAAGAGCCGTAGCGCTATTGCAAACTCCATGCGCCTACTTGACCTTCCCGAAGAAATTCTTAACATGGTTGCCGTTAAGGAGCTCAGCGCAGGCCACGCAAGAACGCTTCTCGGTGTTAAGGACAGGGATAATATGCTTCTTTTAGCCCAATACGCCTCTGAGCAAGATTGGTCGGTAAGACAACTTGAGGAAGCCGTTAAGCAGGCAAATAAGCCTAAAAAAGAGGTTGTCAAGGAAGAGGAAGAAGCAATTCCGTTCGTTGACTATTTCCGTGAGCTTGAATTGAAAATTCAAAGAGAGCTTGGCAGAAAGGCTGAAATAAAAGAAAAGGGAAGAAAGAAGACCTTGACACTCTTCTATGAGGACAACGAGGACCTTGAGGAAATCTTACGCATTCTCTGCGGTGATAAATTCATCGAGGAATAAGACATCTTTACGAAAGCTGTTGCATAGGGAAAAACTCAATTTTGATTTTTTGAAAGCAATGATTATAAGGGAATTTATACCCTTGTACATCATTGCTTTTTTATTTTTCTCGCTCTCTAACTTCTCTCACCCTCTCTAACTTCTCTCGCTCTGTACCCCATTTTTCTTTCACGCTTTATTTTTAAAATTTTACACGCACCCCTACTTATTTCTGTTTCGCTTGCCACCCCCGTTTTACACAAAAAAGAGCTAATTAGATACAGGATTTTCTCCTACTCTAGTTAGCTCTTTTATATATGTTTATTTGACTATAATAGTTTACATTTTGTGCAGTTAATTATCTTTTTCATCCTTCTGCACGCTTGATTTTAATTCCACATTGTTGTCGTTATTACCCTCAACCTTGTGGTTAAAAAGGAATGCGCCTTGACGCTGATGCTCGTCAGTGAAGAAAGCCTTCTGACCGTCGTCACTGCTTTGAGGAGTGCTCGCTGTACCGGTAGTGTTACCCTGTGGTTTCTTATAATCCTTACCGAACTCTTCCTTGAGTCCTTGCGCTTTTACCTCTTTATTGCTATAGCCTTCAACCACACCTTTATTTGGTTTCAGTTTTTTTGCTCTTTTTTCGTTTTTTTTTGCTTTATTTTCGTCCATTGAGCGCTTCAAGCTTGCGGTAAATCTCTTGAAGAAACCACCTTTAACCGAAACTTCAACATCCGGTACAATATCGTTATCCGTTATATCAAATTCAGCCGGAATTGTATTTCCAACCTTCTTCATCTCGTTAAGACTATCAAGCGCCTTAAGAGCAGCTATGTCACTCTCAGCCTGCTTCTTTGCTTTCTTTTCATTAGCCTTATTCTTCTTCTGGCTATTATCAGGGCTTGTATTCTTAGGCTTAAGCGCAAGCTGACCGAATATTACACCAAGGAATGAGGCAATAAAAATCCAAAGGCAGAAGAGCAAATTCTCCTTGCCAAAGTAAACGAATACACTAGGCAAATATACGCCTGTAACAACGATAGGATACCAGAACTTTTCTGTCTTGCGAATAAATCCGCCCATCATAAGACCGAAGATGAAAGTAAGGAAGAATTGAATAACCACAATTTTAGGCGCTTCGTTCAACTCAATCTTAATCGGCAACAAATAGAATAATACTATATGTAAGAATAGATAAACAACCTCTTTTACGTAACTAAATAAACCTCTTTTTGCTTTCATAAAACACCTCAGAGAAATATTTTTATTTCATTATATCACATATTTTAAAGTCTTGCAATAGTGTAGTGAAATTTTTACAAAAATATGAAGACGCCCACCTTAACCCGATTTAAGAGTTTAGATGAGCGTGTTTTATTAAAGTGTGCTTGCAAGAGATGAATTTATAAATGACAGAATTTCAGGCATAGCGAGCGCTATGCAGATATAAATTACCAGCATCAGCAAGCAGAGCAACACCATACGCAAAATCGACGGAGTATAACTATCTGTAATATGCTTTCTGCGTTCCTCCTGCCCGACATCAAGATAAAAGCGCGCAGTGCTAAAATCTATCGTTTCTTTCGGAAGCTTTTTTGCCTTTTGCAACTCTACGTATTCCTCATACGTATACTCAACCTTTCCAACGCGCTTAACTAATCGGCTAAGGAACGACGTATCGGATTTCAAAAGCATTTTAACCAAAAACGCCTTATGTAGACCTATTTCTTCAAGCGTTACAGCTGACTCCTCAGTGTTAGCCTCGTGTCTTGTTAACTGCTTTACCACATCCTGCGAGCTTTTTTTCTGCAGTTCGATTATAACGTAAGCCACACAAAGAGCAACCGTAATCAAAAAGAGAATTTTGTTTATCGGGAAATTTCCTCCGATATTTTCATAGTCGCTTAAGTTAATATTAAATATTTTATTGTAAAATTCTATTAACATATGCTCTCCATTTATGTATTCTACTGCTAGTATACCTTAAAATTCGTCGCAGTTCAAGCACTTTACCAAAAAGTTAATTTTTTATTTATATTTATTTTTCATTTATATATGAAAAGGCGGAGCTAAGTAGTGAGACTAAGCTCTCTATTCAACTCCGCCGTTTTATTTATATATTCATAATTGATGGTAAAATCATTGGCTTACGCTTAGTTTCCTTGAAAATAAACTTTGCAAGGTCGTCGCGGATTGTGCCCTTGATTAACGCCCAGTCATAAGTACGCTTCGTAAGCACGCGGTTGATTGCGCTCTCTGCAACTGTCTTAACGCGTTTCATAAGCTCCTCGGATTCCTTTACGTAAACAAATCCGCGCGAGATGATGTCAGGGCCTGATACGAGAAGACCATTCTCCATATCTACCGTCGCAACCACAACCACGAGTCCGTCCTCTGCCAAATGCTTTCTGTCTCGAAGCACGACCGAGCCAATGTCTCCAACACCCGAACCATCGACAAGAACCTTGCCTGCAGGCACTTCTCCCTGCCATTTAGCGCTGTTTTTGTTAATCTCCAGCACCTTACCAAGCTCACCGATAAATATATTCTTCGGCTCAATGCCCATGAACTCACCTATTTCCTTATTAGCGTAGAGGTGTCTGTATTCTCCGTGAATAGGGAAGAGGTATTCCGGCTTCAAAAGAGCCATCATAAGCTTAATTTCCTCACGGCAGGCGTGTCCCGATACGTGTACGTCCTCGACTGAGTCGTTCACAACCTTAACTCCACTGCTAATGAGGGCGTTTATAATCCTGCCGACGAGTCTTTCGTTTCCGGGGATTGCCGAGGAGGATAATACCACTACGTCGCTTGGTGCAAGCTTGATTTGCGGATGCTCAGAGAAGGCTATTCTGTAAAGCGCCGACATAGGCTCCCCTTGGCTACCGGTTGTAATAAGCGTGATTTGCCCCGGCTTATATCTTTTCATATCAGCAATGTCGATAAGAACGTCGTCGGGTAATTCCATATATCCTAGCTCTACCGCCGCGCCTATTACGTTAATCATACTGCGTCCGAGTATCGCAACCTTTCTTCCGTGCGCTGCAGATGCGTTGATTATCTGCTGAACCCTGTGAACATTAGACGAGAAGGTCGCGATGATAAGTCTTTTTTCCTCATACTGACTGAATATACGAGCAAGTGAAGATCCTACAGCTCTTTCAGATGGTGTATATCCCGGTCTTTCTGCATTGGTGGACTCGCATAGCAGGAGCTTTACACCCTTTCTGCCTATCTCTCCGATTCTGGTAATATCCATTATTTTGCCATCTATTGGCGACACGTCTAGCTTAAAATCGCCCGTGTGGAACACTACTCCGTGCGGTGTAGTTATAGAAATGGCACACGCATCGGCAATAGAGTGGTTGACGTGTATAAATTCCGCCTTAAACACACCAAGATTTACAGTATCTCCTGCCTCAACCGTATAAAGCTCAGGCTCGCACGGCAGGGAATGCTCCTCCAGCTTTCCCTCTATAATTCCAAGTGATAATCTTGTACCGTAAACCGGCACGTTGATTTGTGAAAGCACGTAAGGCACAGCACCGATATGGTCCTCGTGTCCGTGTGTGATAAGAAGTCCCTTGATTTTATGAGCGTTTGCCACAAGATAGCTAACGTCGGGAATAACCAAGTCAACACCGGGCATATCCTCATCGGGAAATCCCATACCGCAGTCTATAATTATAATATCGTCACCGTATTCAAGGACGGTCATGTTTTTACCGATTTCCTGTAAACCACCAAGGCACATCACGCGAAGCGGTAACGAGCTTCTTTTTTTATTTTCTTTTTTCATATATCTATCTTTCATAAGCTAAAAAATTACTATGGCAAGACATCCACTAACCCCTAAAATTGCACCTATTAAAAAGCTTACCGTTATACATAACAGTGTTTTCTTGCTAATTTTATGTCTGCCGCATTTCCTATCGAGGCTCTCGTTTATAATTTTCTCCGCCTCGTGAATCATATCTTTTTTAATGAACTTTTTACTTTCGTACTTGTCGTTGACGACGAGATAAGCCTCGTCAAACACATCGCTTCCTATATTTTTAAGAAAAATAATTTTCTTCTGATAACCCCTTAACATAAAATTAAAAAACTTCTCCTCACTTTTTATTTACCAGCAGGAGAATTATAGTCAAGAGTGTAAAGTTTTATTCCAAAAAAGTCCTATTTAAAGTATCAAAATTCTAACTATTATTTACGCCATTTTGAAAAAAAGCGCAAGAAGGACTACCCGTCCAAGATTTTACTTAAAACGGGCAAATCCCTCTAAATTATTCAAAAAATCTTATTTATTGCCAAAGAATTTGCTAAAGAAGCTATTCTTTCTCTGAGTTCCGTCGATTGCAGGCTCCTTCTCCTTTACAGGCTCTGCCTTAGGAGCAGCCACCTTCTCAACCTTCTTGGGAGCAGGCTTCTTAGGAGCAGGTGCTGCTTCTACAACAGGTGCTGCCTCAACTACGGGTGCTGCCTCTGCAACAGGTGCTGCTTCAACTACGGGTGCTGCAACGGGCTCTTCCTTAGCTGCAACGATTTCCTCGATAACCTCAGTGATAACGGGAGTTACATCTCCGTTTTCTTCCTTTGCTACCTGTGCCTCAATCTGAGCCTTAGCCTCCTTAGAGAGTCTTCTTCTCTTCTTCTTTTCGGGAAGAATTACCTCATAGTTCTCATCGAGAAGGTCATCAATGCTGATGTCGAACAAGTACTTGATTTCAAGAAGCTTTGCAACTTCAGGATAAGACTGTCCGCTCTCCCATTTGTAGACTGCCTGTCTTGAAACACCCACAGCACTTGCGAATTCGTCCTGCGTAATGCCCTTGAGCTTTCTCAGTTTAACGAGTTTTTCTTTAAAGGTCATTTTATTTCTCCTTTCCACCTTTGAAAGTGGTTTAAAATTATTTTATTAAATCGGCTTTTGCCTTTTAAATCAGTTTAATGCATCATTGTAGTTTGCAAACACGAAGTTATCTATCCTGTATCCGCGCATTTCTTCAACTAAATAGACGTTTAAGATTACCGTTTGCGGCTCTGTTTTGCTTTCATCAAGGCTATAAACACTTGCCGTTACGGTTAACTTAATTCTATCTTTTTCCGCCCCCTCGATTTTTAAGGTGGTGTAATCAATAGTCATCTTATCGTCGAAAATCTGCTTGTAATTCGTATTTACCATAAGCCTATCAGGCTCTTTATCGGGTACGTAATATCTGGCAATCAGATAATTACCGGAGCCGTCTACCGACACGTCTACCGTTGCAGCAAATATCATATACGATATTCCCTCGGAATAGGTGTCTTGACACAGTGTCTTCATATCGCTCAGCGAGCGAAATCCAAACGAGTAAAGATGCGCGTAATTTGCCTCACAGTATACGCCGTTCTGATTTCCGCCTTCTAAGTATCCTATACCGTTTCCATAAAAGACTGAGTTAACGATTTCAGCGTTTTTAAGGAGCTTCTCAGCTGCCTTAAGCACCTCTTCCTCATCATACTCTATCTCATTCTTATTACAAGATACAAACGCAAGGCTTGTGAACATTAAAGTTAAAACCAGAAGCAAACTAGCGAGTTTTTGTAAACTATACTTTGTTTTTTTAGTAAACATTACTCGTTTTCCTCTTGCGCGTCGGACACCTCATCAGCGTTATTTTCATCGTCGAGCACTACCTTTTCTACATTCTTAGGAGCTTCCGCCACCTCGTTTTGTATCTGCTCGTCGAGTGAAGCGCTCTCTGCTTCAATATCCTCAGCCTTCTCAAGTCTTGCGACGTTGATGATTGTGTTCCCCTCGTTAAGACGCATAATAATTACACCGGTAGCGGCTCTTGAATATACGTTGATGTTTGCCGCCGCTGTTCTGATTATCGTACCCTCGTTGGTGATAATCATAATATCGTCGTCCTCGCTTACAGTGATTACCGTTGCGAGCTTACCGGATTTCTCGGTAATATTCTGACAGGTTACACCCTTACCGCCACGATGCTTCATCTCGCGGAAGTCCTCGAACTTAGTTCTCTTACCCATACCGCCCTCGGTTACGGTAAGAAGAGTCTTACTCTCGTCAACAACCGCAACGCCTACTACGTAGTCGTCACCCTGAAGTGTAATACCTCTTACACCTCTTGCGGCTCTACCCATAGCACGCACGTTGTTCTCGTCAAATCTTACTGCAAGACCGTTTCTGGTTGCAATAATAAGGCTCTCGTCACCTACGGTGTGTCTTACGAAGATAAGCTCGTCACCCTCGTCAAGATTGATAGCTATCTTACCACCCTTCCTCTGATACTCAAAGTCGGTAAGAAGAGTTCTCTTTGTTACGCCTCGCTTGGTTATCATGGTGAGGTATTCGCCCTCTGTGAATTCCGTGATAGGAATTATAGCGGTTACCTGCTCGCC
>JAZQRW010000057.1:0-4540 GCA_045629765.1 Eubacteriales bacterium | reverse complement strand
TATTTTAATTCCCATTGTCGTGTGCTATAATTAAAAGCGCAAGTTAATTAAAAGCGAGGAAAAGCATATGAATAAATACGATATTTTTCCAACTATGATAACCCCATACAATGCTGACGGAAGTGTAGATTATGCGACGGCTGAGAAGTATGTTGAGTGGTATTTCGATAAGGGCTGTAACGGCGTATTTGCCGTTTGTCAGTCGAGCGAGATAGCATTTCTTACTCTTGAAGAGCGCGTGAAGCTTAATCGCACGGTTTGGAATAAGGCTAAGGAGCTTGAGGCAAAGAGCGGCAGAAAGTTTACCGTTGTATCCTCGGGACACGTTGCCGATACAATAGATGGACAGGCAGAGGAGTTGCGCGCAATTGCCGAGTCGGGCACCGACGCCATAATTCTTATAACCAACAGACTTGATATAAACAACGAGGGCGATGATGTGTTCATTAAGAACGCCGCGGCTCTTCTTGAAAAGCTGCCAAAGGATATTCCGCTCGGATTTTACGAGTGTCCGATGCCATATAAGAGGCTCGTTACGCCGAAAATTCTTGAGTGGTGCATTTCAACCGGCAGATTTAAGTATATGAAGGATACCTGCTGTAACAAGGACACCATTGCTGAAAGATGTAAAATTCTTGAGGGAAGTGGTTTTAGACTTCTTAACGCTAACTGTCAGACGCTTCTTGAAACGCTTAAGAACGGTTGCCTTGGCTATTGCGGAATTATGGCTAACTTTCACCCCGAGCTTTACGTATGGTTGTGCGAGAATTTTGAAAGAGAACCTGAAAAGGCAGAGCTTTTGCAATCGCTTATCGGTACTATAGGCTTTACCGAGGCAGGTATGCCTTATCCTTTGACCGCAAAGTACAATATGTGCCTTGAAGGTATACCTACCGAGAATATTGCAAGGAACAGAAAATCAGAGGAGCTTACCGATTATATGAAGGATTCGGTTAAGCAGATGCACCACCTTTGCAAATCATTCTACGAGGATATTTGTAAACAATAATTGCCAAATATGACACAAAAGAGGTCGGAGCATAGGCTCCGACCTTGAAATTAGTTGTTAGAAAACTTCTGCTTCACCGCATTGATTTGCGCCTGCTCGGCATTGGTAGAGGGATACCAGCCCTTAGATTTCATTTTGTTGTAGATTTCATTCTGCATCGCCAAGGTGTCATTAAGGGCAGTAGTAAACGCCATGTGTACGTTGGGGGTAGCAGATTCAACAGCGCCATGCATTAGAAGGTCGCACTCGCCCTTTACGACGAGCAGAAGATTTTCCATAATTTCCTTATCCGTCATTTTTCCGCCTCCTTACCCTAAAAGACTGTAAAATTTATCAAAGCACTGCTGATGCTTTGCCTGAATATCCATCATAAAGTTTTTGAGTTCATTGTCGGTAAGCTGCGTGCTGCCTTCCTTGCAGGTGCATTTAACCTGCTGCTCGTGACCGAGCGCGTCTTCAATATAGAGTAGCTCTTTTGGTGACATGGTTTTACCTCTTTTCTTTTGTGATATGGTTATTGTTGACATATTGTTCCCCAAATATTCATATATATAAAAAAAGCTTAGCAGCGCTGATGCTGAAAGATATTCGCCTGCTTTATAAAAATATTTTCAAAACTTGCGTCTTTGCTATTGACAAACGGTGAAAAGTTTGCTATAATAACAAAGCATTGAATAAATGGTGCGATAGCCAAGTGGTAAGGCCCCGGTCTGCAACACCGTTATCCGCCGGTTCAAATCCGGCTCGCACCTCCAAAATCCTGCACGAAAGTGCAGGATTTTTATTTTTATATTTGTTGCAGATTTATTATTGACAAAGTCTTAATAGCGTAGTATAATAGTAACAATTTTATTTACTATGTTTAAGAAAGGAATTACCCACGGGTAATTAAGGTAAGGCAAAATGGAAAGAGTCTACAACTTTTCCGCAGGTCCATCAATGCTTCCTCTTGAGGTTTTAAAGCAGGCGCAAGCAGATCTTCTCGCTTACGGTGAGTCCGGAATGTCGGTTATGGAGATGAGCCACCGTACTCCTGAGTTTGAGGAAATTCTTCATGGCGCAGAGGCTTCTCTAAGAAAGCTTATGAACGTACCAGAAAACTATAAGATACTTTTCCTTCAGGGAGGCGCGTCAACTCAGTTTGCTTCGGTACCATTCAATCTTCTTTCTGAGAATAAGTGTGCAGATTATATTGTTTCCGGTCAGTTTTCCAAGAAAGCTGCTCAGGAGGCTAAGAAGTACGGTGATATAGCGATAGTGGCTTCGTCCGCTGACGCTGTTCCAACATTTTCAACTATTCCTGAGGTTAGCTGCAAGGATTTTCGTACTAATGCGGATTACGTACATATTTGCTTTAACAACACTATTTACGGAACGAAGTTCCATTATATACCCGATACGGGAGATATTCCTCTTGTTGCGGATATGTCCTCTTGCATAGCTTCGGAGCCTATTGACGTATCAAAATTTGGACTTATATACGCAGGCGCACAGAAAAACGTTGCTCCGGCAGGTCTTACTATCGTTATCGTTAGGGAAGACCTTATGGGTAATGCGCGCCCTGATACTCCCGCTATGTTTGATTATAAGCTCATGGCGGACAACGACTCGATGTACAACACGCCTCCTTGCTGGTGCATCTATATGGCAAGACTTGTCTTTGATTGGATTCTTTCTATCGGCGGACTCGATGAAATGAAGAAGAGAAACGAGAAGAAGGCGAGCCTGCTTTACGATTACCTTGACAGCCAGAGCTATTATATAGCTCCCGTTGAGAAAAAGTGCCGTTCTATGATGAACGTGGTGTTCGTTACGGGCGACGCCGAGCTTGATAAGAAGTTCGCTAAGGAAGCATCAGCGGCAGGTCTTAAGAACCTTAAGGGACATCGCTCTGTGGGCGGTATGCGTGCATCAATATACAACGCTATGCCCTACGAGGGTGTTGAAAAGCTCGTTGAGTTTATGAAAGAATTTGCGAAAAACAATCCTAAAAACCAATAATACGTAGGTGAAGAAAATGAAAAAAATCAAGCTTATGAATAAGATTGCCGCAGTTGGCACTGACGTTTTTGATAAGAGCGTCTTTGATGTAGGCGAGGGCGTTGATAACCCCGATGCGATTATGGTGCGCTCGGCAAACCTTCATGATATGGAATATAATCCCGAATTGCTTGCTATCTCAAGAGCGGGCGCCGGAGTAAACAACATTCCAATAGACGAGTGCGCAAAGCGCGGTATCGTAGTATTTAACACCCCCGGTGCTAATGCAAACGGTGTAAAGGAGCTTGCCATTGCGGCGCTTATCCTTGCATCGCGTGACGTTGTGGGCGGCATTAAGTGGGCTGAGGGACTTGGCTCTGAGCCGGACGTAGCAAAGGCTGTTGAGGCGGGCAAGTCTAAGTTTGCAGGCTGTGAAATTCTCGGCAAGACTCTCGGCGTCGTAGGTCTTGGCGCAATAGGCGGTCTTGTTGCAAATACCGCTCGCTCACTTGGAATGAACGTCGTCGGCTGTGACCCATACCTTACGGTAAGTGCGGCTTGGAGCCTGTCACGTGCCGTACACAGCGCGGCAAGCTACGATGAGATTTACGCTCAGTCGGATTATATTACCTTGCACGTTCCCTCAACCAAGACCACTAAGGGTATGATTAACAAGAATACTATTGCTAAGATGAAGGACGGCGTTCGTATCATCAACCTTGCAAGAGCAGATCTCGTTAACAGTGATGATATCAAGGAGGCGTTGGCATCGGGCAAGGTAGCCGCATACGTTACTGACTTCCCGATTGAAGCGACTCTTAACGTGCCCGGTATTATCAATATTCCTCACCTTGGCGCATCTACTGCTGAGAGCGAGGATAACTGCGCCGTTATGGCGGCGCACGAGCTGGTTGATTTTATCACCACGGGTAATATCAAAAATTCGGTTAACTATCCGAGCGTTGCTATTCCTCACACGGGTGCTTCAAGAATCTGTATCGCACACCTTAACGTAGCGAATATGCTCTCGCAGATCACCTCGATAGTTTCGGGCGAGTGTCTTAATATCGAGAATCTCTCCAACGGCTCTAAGGGCGATTACGCGTACACGATCGTCGAGCTTGGCGTTGAAGTGCCTGCCGGCATTAAGGAAAAGATTGAAGCAATCGATGGCGTTATAAGAGTAAGAGTTATCTAATAAACGAAAAGTTTAGGGCGACCTGCTGTTTAGTCAGGTCGCCCATATTGTATAATGTGTAAAAAGTGTTTGTAGGGACAGGCGTCCTCGACTGTCCGCCTATTCCCACAAGTTGAAAGGTATTAGACTTTATCGTCCGAGCGTCCAATGAAATAATCAGCGCTTACTCCGTAAAAGTCGCAAAGCTTAATAAGGTCGTCGATTTTTAGTTCGGCACGACCGTCCTCAATGTGACTATAGCCTTGCTGTGATTTATTTATAATTACGCCTACTTGTTTTTGCGTTAGATCGTTATCCTCACGTAAATTGCGCATTCTCACTCTGTAATTCATAAAATCTCCTTATAACAGAAC
>JAZQRW010000056.1:0-10851 GCA_045629765.1 Eubacteriales bacterium | reverse complement strand
CTTGAAGCATTATTGTGTAAACAATCAGGAGTTTTCGCGTTTTACTCAGTCGGTAGAGATTGATGAAAGAACCTTAAGAGAAATATATCTTCGTAACTTCAAGATTGCGCTTGAGGCGAAGCCTTGGACTGTTATGTCCTCTTACCCTAAGCTCAACGGTATCAAGGTATCACAGCACAAGAAAATAAACGATATACTTCGTAATGAGCTTGACTTTGACGGACTGATTATGTCAGACTGGTTCGGAGTTTTCGATCACGTAGCTTCCGTTAAAAGTGGCTTGGATCTTGAAATGCCGTACGATGAGAAGCATTATTATGATCTTTTGAGCGCGGTAAAGAGCGGAGAGGTTACCGAGACGGAGCTTGACGCAAGATGTGAGAGAGTTCTTTGGCTTGCGGAAAAGTGCGAGAGCGAAAAGCAGCTTCGCAAGGTCGAAACCACCGTAGAGGAAAGACTTGCCGTTTCGGAACAAATTGCCGAAGATGGAATAGCTTTGCTAAAAAACAACGGACTGCTTCCTCTTGATAACGGCGATAGCGTATCCATTACCGGTAAGGGCGCAACCGAGTATATAGTAGGAGGAGGCTCGTCAAGAGTCACTCCGCGCGGTGAAGCATCGAAGCTCCCCGATGAGCTTATGCGGCTTATGCCTGACTCAGAGATCAACTCTTATGATCCTCATCCTTCCAGGCTCTCGGTAGCTGTAGTCGGTGCATACGGTAAGGATGCCGCGATAGTTTGCGTACATAAGGTTGACTCCGAGGAACGCGACCGAGAGGGAATTCGCCTTGATTGCTGGCAGGAACAGCTTATTCTTGAAACTGCAAGGAAGAACCCCAACACGATAGTAGTCCTTTATTGCGGCGCGGCTATTGATATGACGGCATGGGAGGATAAGGTTGCGGCGATAATTTCGGTAGGCTATCCCGGAGAGCGCGGAAACGCGGCTCTTGCAAAAATAATTGCAGGTAAGGTAAATCCGTCGGGTAAGACCACGGAAACATATATGCTGACACTTGACGATTGTCTTGCGGCACATTGTACGAGAACCTTTGAACATAGCGTTTACTCCGACGGAGTTCTCGTAGGATATCGTTGGTACGATACTGCAAAATACCTCGGCAGAGGGAACGAGGCGAGAGTTCTTTATCCGTTCGGACACGGACTTTCCTATTCTACCTTTGAGTATTCTGACGTTAAGGCTACTGTAGGCGAGGAAAATATCACGGTGGAGTTTGACGTAAAGAACACGTCCGAGCTTGACGGTAAGGAGTGTGCGCAGATTTATTACCGCGATCCCTTATGTGATGCGTTCCGTCCCTATAAGGAGCTTTGCGGCTTTGAGAAAAAGCTTATCAAGGCGGGAGCGACTGAGCACTATTCGGTAAATATTCCTAAAAGCAACCTTGCATTCTATTCCACAGCCTTTGATAAGTGGATAGTAGATAAGGGTGAATATATCATTATGGTAGGCGCTAGTAGCGAGGACATAAGGCTTAAGTGCAAAATCGTAATTTAAAGTAAAAGGTCTGCGAGTGGGGTGAAAAAAACACCTCACTCCACTATTTTTATATTGACAAAGCGGCGTAAAAGTATTACAATAATATATATCGGAGGTGGTGCAAAGTGAGAAAAATTTATACTAATTTTATTGCCGATTTGATTATTGCTATAGTGGCGCTGGCGATAGGTATAATAATGCTTCCGCCGATTGGTATCGGTGAGAAGTGCTTAGAGATATTTATGGCTGTTTCTATAGCTTGCTTTATGCTCCCGTATCAGATTTATAAGATGAAGCGTAATTTCGGCAAGATATTTATCGTGACCTTTGTAGAAGCCTGTATTACCGTGCTTATTATCCTTGATTTGATAGTCGGTCAGTTTGATGTTTTGAATATCAACTTTGAGGTGTGCCGTGTAATCGGACTTGCTATATGGATTAGGGCGTTTTGCTCACTATTGTGTACATATATGGCGGGATTTGCACGCCGTAGCAGAAAGCACGCTCTGCCTATATTTATCTTAGGACTATTGTCGCTTTCCGTCGGCGCTATCGGCTTTGCCACGCCGTTCCTATCAAATGCGTTTCTCACTTGGATACTGTGCATTATATTTATATTAGTAGGCATTTTCTTCGGCGGACTCGCATTTTTATACGCTCCCATTAAGCCTAAGAGGTAATAATAAATCTATAATAAAGCAAGAGCGAAGATACTCGTTATGAATATCCTCGCTCTTTTTTTTGCTTATTTTACCTTTTCTTAAGTATTCTTGCCAATATCAAAAATAGGATAATTATTATGGCGTAGGGAATAACGCACAGAAACGCAATCTCCTTGGGCGCACTAAATCCCGAATGCTCAATACCGCACAGCATATCTCTGTAATTGTATCCGACCGATAAGCACATAGCGTATGAGGTTATGATTGCGAGAACAGTGAATAGCTTAGATAAAATGATTCTCATATCTACTCCTTAATATTGAAAATTCAATTTTTGAACTCAAATACGGTTTCAACGTCGTTAAGGTGAAAAACGCTTGGGCTATAGGGGGAGGTCACCTTGCTCCACAGCCTCTTTGCCACCGCATTTTTCTCATTGAACTTTATCTCCCACTTACCTTTATAGGTGTCTAGTATAAGCCTTGCCGCCTCGTAGGCATAGCCGTTCTTTCTGTATGTTGGGAATACAGTAAATTCTGCCATAGTATAATCGGGCGTATGCTCGATTACCGAATACGGATTTATCATAACGAAGCCGACCATCGTACTGTCGTTGTAGATAAAGAATGCCTTTCTCTTTGGGTCTATAAAATACTCATCGAAATAGCCGTAATGTAAATTACCCATTGCGTCCATTTCATCGGGGTAGTAAAGAGTCATCTAGTATAGATACTTCTGATTGATATTCCAAAAGAGCTCTCTTTCCTCCGCCTTAACGGGAACTAATTTTATCATATCTGCTTTCACCTTTCATATTCACCGAGCAGACGTATTTGTCCTGCGGGGAATTCGTTAGCGTGGTTTGCCAGGGCGTGCGCCGAGTTAAGAAGCAACTCAAGATAGCTCATCAGCTGCTCGTCCTGCATTGTATGCACCGCACCGGAAATACTGAGCGCGGCGGTCGGATATCCGTTTGAATTTAAGATAGGAGCGGCAATACACCTAAGCCCCAGAGTTTCCTCCTCGTTATCAATTGCAAAGCCCTTTGACCTGACCGCCTCAAGCTCTAATTTGAGCTTATCCTCGCTTGTAATTGTGTTCGGAGTATGCGTTGTAAGACCGTTTGTCTTTACTATATTTTGAATTTCATCATCGGGCAGGAACGCGAGCATAGCCTTGCCACAGCCGGTACAGTGCATCGGCAGTGTTTTACCGCTTATTGAATAAGAGAATATGCGCCTGTTCTGATGCGCAACCTCGAGATACAGCACTCTGCCGTTTACGTGGCTTGTAAGATATATGGTTTTGCCGGTGCGTATCTGCAAATCCTCGAGAACGGGCAGGGCCGCACGTACCGCGCCCATAGACATCTGCGTGCAGTAATTGAGCTGTAATGCGGAATATCCGAGCTTATAATTCATAGACGGATAACTGCGCATAACGTAGCCAAATGACTCAAGCGTGCGCAGTAGATTCAGCGTCGTGCTTTTTGGCATTTCGAGCATCGTACTGATATCCGCAAGGCTCAACTCTGTTTTAGTGGGAGTGAAGCAGGAGAGAATACGAAACGCCTTTGTGACTGATTTAACCTGGTTGCTCTGTGAATTATCCATTGACTCATTTCCTTTCACTATTCAACAATACTGAACGTATATACCATATTATCGCACAAAATATTTGTGTTGTCAATAGAAGCGTATAATTTGCAATTGATATTTGATAATATAACGCTTTTTTGTTGACAAAATCGTGGGAATAGGCTATAATTAGGTTGCGCAATAAACTGTATAATGTTCAGCATTACTGAACGCAGAAAGGAAGAAATCTTATGAAAAAACTGTACGGTGTAATCACCGCAATGACCACTCCCTTTACAGAGGATAACAAAATTAACGTTTCTGCGGTTGAGGAGCAGGTTGATTTTCTTATCGAGAAGGGCGTTAACTGCCTTTATCCCTGCGGTACGACGGGCGAGATGTATTTTATGAGCCCCGAGGAGCGTGAGCTCGTTGCCGAAACCGTTGTTAAAAGAGCTAATGGCAGGGCTACCGTCTTTATCCACGTAGGCGCTATGACGCTTGAGGAAACGATACGCCTTGCAAAGCACGCGCATAAAATCGGCGCTGACGGCATCGGTGTTGTAACTCCCAGCTACTTTACTGTGAACGAGCGCGCTATGATCGAGTTTTATAAGGACGTATGCTCCAGCGTGCCCACCGATTTTCCGGTATACGTTTACGTAATTCCTCAGCTTGCGCATAACGATATTTCAGCGGCTACTATGGATAAGATTTGTGATGAGTGTCCCAACGTTGTGGGTGTAAAGTATAGCCTTTCGGATATGAATCGCGTGCTTGAATATTTGAGAGTTAAGGACGGTGATTTTTCTGTTGTATTCGGCGCAGACCATATGTTGCTCTCCGCTCTTGCAGCTGGCTGTGACGGTACGGTATCCGGTTGCTCAGGCCCATTCCCCGAGTATTACGTAGACGTTTATAGACAGTTCAAGCTTGGAGAAATGGAGAAAGCAAAGAAAGCACAGGAGATTGCGACTACACTTGCTTGGAAGATGAAGGGCGGATCTGATATGTCAATCTTTAAGAACGTGCTTAAATTCCGCGGATTGTACGGCGGTTATATGAGAAAGCCGCTTCTTGACCTAACCGATGACGAGGTTAAGGCACTTTACGAATCAGTAAAGGAATACTTATAAAAAGGAGAATTTGAACTATGAAAAAGATAATGAATGATGCTAATAATTATACCGACGATATGCTCCGCGGTATTTACGCCGTACACGCTGATAAGGTGAAGTGCGCCGCGGGCGACCTGAGATGCTATTGCACCGCTAATAAGGTTCCCGGTAAGGTTGCAATCGTAACGGGCGGCGGTAACGGACACTTGCCCCTCTTCCTTGGCTACGTGGGCGACGGTATGCTCGACGGATGCGGTGTCGGCGGTGTATTCCAGTCTCCATCGGGTAAGCAGATATACAATATTACAAAAGAGGTTGAATCAGGCGCAGGCGTGTTGTACCTGTACGGCAACTACACGGGCGATATAATGGTGTTTGATGATGCGGCAGAGCGTTGTGAGATGGACGATATTGAAACGAGAAGCATCGTTGGTGCTGACGACGTAAACAGCAGTAAGGACGTAAACGTAAGACGCGGCGTTGCAGGTATCTTCTTTATGTATAAGGCGGCAGGTGCTAAGGCGCGCGCTATGGGCATTCTTGACGAGGTTCTTGCCGCAGCCGAGAAGGCGAAGGCTAATACCAGAACCGTAGGCTTTGCCCTCACTCCCTGTATTATCCCCGAGAAGGGAAAGGCTAACTTCACCCTCGGCGAGAACGAGATGGCGTTCGGTATGGGTATTCACGGTGAGCCGGGCATCTGGAATGGTGAAATTAAGACCGCTGACGAGATTGCTAAGGAGAGCTGTGAGATTATTCTTAACGATATGCCACTTAACGAGGGCGACGAGGTTGCTCTTCTTATCAACGGACTTGGCAGTACACCGCTTGACGAGCAATATATCTTGGCAGGTAGCGTAATCGAGGCGCTCGGCTCTAAGGGAATTAAGGTTTATCGCACATGGGTTGGCGAGTTTGCAACCTCTATGGAAATGGCAGGCGCTTCAATCACTATTTGTAAGGTTGACGACGAGCTTAAGGGCTGGTACGACGAGCCTGTAAACACACCGTTCTATAAGCAGGTGTAAGAGGTGTTATATGAATGCTATTTCAATTGATAGACTTGCTGATTTGTTTTACGAGGTAGGTAAGAGATTTTCGGAGAATGCTGATTTGCTATGTGAAATGGATAGCAGAATGGGTGACGGCGACTTAGGTCTTACGATGAAGAAGGGATTTGAGAGCCTGCCCGAGATAATTAAGGCGCAGAATGAAGAGAATATCGGTAAGACACTACGCCGCGCCGGTATGGATATGACCGACGTCGTTCCCTCTACAATGGGTATGCTTATGGGCACGGGTGTTGCCTACGGCGGTAAGGCTTTGGGTGACAAGGCGGAGATTGATGCTGAGGGCTTAGTTTTATTCCTTGAAGGCTTCTCGGAGGGTATAATTAAGCGTGGCAAGTGTGCTAGGGGTGATAGAACCGTACTTGATGCAGTTGCAACGGCGGCAGAGGTGGCAAGAGAGGCACTTACTGCTAATTCCGAAATCGCTCTTTTAGACATCGCAAGAATTGCATACGAGGGGGCGCTCAAGGGTGTTGAGACTACTAAAAATATGGTGCCCAAGTATGGCAAGGCGGCAGTCCACGCGAACGTTACCGCAGGCGTTGCAGACCAAGGCGCAACCGCCGGTATGATAATGATTAAGGGAATGTACGACTATATTTCACAATAAATGTAAAGAAATATTTGCATATTAAGCATAAAACCCACCGATTTTGGTGGGTTTTATCATTTTGATTTTATTTATCAGAATCCATATATCCATGCAAGCGGAATTAAGAACGTGTAGGGGGCGGTCACAATCGCAAAGGCCAAGGCTAATTTGAACCTTACACCTCTATCCATTCTTTTAAATGTGACACAGTAATTAAATACGAAAATTAACAGTGCCGACACGAGCATCGCGGGCAGAGTAAGGAATATCTCGTCACCACGGAATCCGAGGTCAAAGAATACCACAAGGAGCAATAACCCCGCACCGATAAGGTCGGAGAGCATTCCAAAGGCAAAGATTTTCAGTATATGCTTCTTGTACGTTTGCCACCTGTTTACAATCCCAAATTTCGACATACAGATAATAAGCACAAGACTGTCAACCACAAAATTGATAGGGAATACAGCCAACCACGCCGTAGGGAACAGTATCAGCATCCAGATAGGAAACATTACGTTATATAGCTTTACGCTACCGCTTTTGCTTCTCATATAAAATCTCCTTTTAGATATAATTTTGTCAAACTACATCGTGCCTTAGGTGAAATAAAATGCTAATATTCACTTTTTCAGTCTGTTGTTCGTGTTTAAATAGATAACGTATAAGATACACACTCCGATAAATAGGGCAAAGCCTACCCAAAAGAGCCAAACGAGGTTAAGCTCGATGCCCACACTGAGTACACCCCAGCAAGCAGCGAGCAGAAGCATCAATACCGTCATATACTTGCACAGTGCCTTCTCGTTTATCTTTTCCTTTTCTTCCTTTGACATCGTGTTGTAACCTGCCACGAGGTTCAGACCCTTGCCAAAGGCGAATGCTATTCCTAGCCCTATGAAGAATAGAATTATAATTATATTAAGTATTAGCATATACCTACTCCGTTAAATAATCTTTAGTTACATCTTCATTATATCATACGCGTGAGAAAATGTAAATACGTCCTAGGTTGTTTTTTGTAATTTCCGCTTTAGTTATCACGAGGAAGCATACTGCACCAGTCCTTAGTTTTGCAATGCGGACACTCAAGCATATATTCGTGGTCTGAGTGCATAGTAGTGAGCACTCTTGACCATTTGATTTTGAATTCCCCTGAGCAATGCTTGCATTTAAAGGTATGTGATGCTATGCGTATTGCCACTATCACGATTACCGCAACGGCTACCAGAGGGATTAGCATGGTGAATAAAATATCCATATATTTCTCAGTTAATTCGAAATTATCAGTTGAAGCTTAGTTATAAATAAACGGGTGCATCAAGGTGCAAATTCTTTGTTTTATTACAGAAAAGCGCGATTATCGACATAATTATCCGCTTCTTTTATAATCCTCTTAGTATCATCAAAGGTGAGCAGCTCAATTGCTCTTTTAAGCGGTACAAGCAGTACCTCGCTTACCTCGCTATCCTGCGGTATGAAGTCTTGTGACGTGCATTTTCCGAGGAAATAAACAGACCGCTTTATAACGTCTTTATTAGGCAATTTGTATTCGATTTGTCGGCGAAATCCGTCGATAATCTCTACCTCTGCGTTAGTCTCTTCCTTGAGCTCTCGTATAGCTGTCATAAGTTCTGTCTCGTCCTGCTCCATATGCCCCTTTGGAAAACCGCAATCACCGTTCGAGGAACGGATGATTAAGTAAAGACGAGCCCCGTCCTTTTCCATGTATGCGACAAAGCCACACGATTTCTCATATATCATTTAAGCCACCTCAAAAGTTGAATTTATCAATCCTTTTTAAGCAGGTTTTTAACCTCAGCATAGTATTTGCCAAAGCGACCCTTGTTGAATATTATAAATCTATACTTTTCACCATTAGCCATTTTTAGAGTTGCTATGGGAAAAACAATCCATTTCCACGTCAACTCCGAGATTTCACTAAGTGGCAACACAAGATTTCTGTATTTTTTATCAACGGTAAGCTTATTTGTCTTATAGGTGATAGACGTATCGTCAATATAAATTCCACCACCGAGTATTCCGCCGTGGCATATTAAGCTACATATAAATGACTTTTTCATTATAACCCTCGTAAAATTCAAGTTTATTAGCTACAATTATATCATATATCCTCTAAAAAGTAAATAGTGAGGAAGTGAAATCATATGTTAGCTGAGCAAAAAATAAAAATGCCCTGCAAAAGCAGAGCATTTTTGCGTTTGATAAATCGAAATTAAAGTATTAATTTTCTTCGTAAGGACGAATGCGAAGTGTTACGCCGATAGATTCGCAGATTTCACGGCTTCGTTCTTGGTCTTCCTTGCTTGTTACAACATCTACGACGGTCATTACAACCTCTTCGACATATTCTGTGCAATCCTTTGCAAAGCTTAACATTGCATCGTATGAGCCGATACCGAACTTAGGACGAACGATTTTGAAATATTCTTCTTTGTTGGTTGCATTCAGGCTAATGGAAACGCTATCGATGAGCCCCTTCAACTTATGGGCTGTCTTTTCTCCGTTTATTAAATCCGAAAGACCGTTTGTGTTAATGCGTATTCTGACTTTGCTATTCGCTTTTACGTAGGAGGCAACCTGCAAAAGATCATCTAAACGTTCGGTGGGCTCGCCATAACCGCAAAATACAATCTCGTCGTAGTTCTCTAAATCCCAAGCATTTATGCTATCGCAAATTTCTTTTACGGTTGGCTCTCTTTCTAGCCAAAGTGAGTTGGAGTTAAAAACATGATCTTTGTTCTGCCTAAGGCAGAATACGCATGCACACGGGCATCTGTTCGTTATATTCACATATATCGAATTTCTACCCTTATAAGTTATGGTCATCATATAGTATAGCCCTCCAACATTTTTTTCTTGACGTCATATTTGTCCATTGCGACACCTATAGCCACATACACGATGCTACTCGCTATCGCCTGAACAAGCGAGGCGGGAATTCCTGACAGCGATGCTATAAAATTACCGGTAATCAAAGCTTCATAAAGGCAATATCCCACTGCCGAAATTAGTGCAGCAGGAAAGAGCATAATCAGGTTTCTTTTTGTTATGATGCTCTTTGACTTGCAAGTAAACAGAAGAGCCAGTAAGCCCTTGATTATCATTGAACCGGGAGCCCATATTGCAAATCCTGTAAGCAAATCTGCGAGCATAGCACCTAAAACTCCCACTACTATGGAATATGACGTTGGCAGTATGCAGGCTGCGATGAAAATAATTCCGTCTCCACAATGCACGTAGCCATTATACGTAGGAATGTGCAAATATGCGGTAATTACAAAAACTAACGCTGAAAAAATTCCCGATATGCACATCAACTTTATGTGATTCTTTTTCATAATTTAAACACTTAATTTTTATGGTAAAGCAACCCTAAAAAATTAAGCGAAGGACCTCCCATTAAATTCAAGCTAATCAATTAGATGCCTAATTGACCTAATTATACCATAAAATTCCCAAAAAGTAAATAGGACGGCAGAGTTTTTACAAATTGAACCGCCTGTTTGAGCCAACCTTGTAGGGACAGGCGTCCTCGACTGTCCGTTATAGCAAAGCAAAAATGCCCAACCGAAGTTGAGCATTATAAAAAGTTGCACCAAATTTGCACTAAAATCACACCACATTAAACGCCCATTCAGCTCGATAAATTGGAATTTGACACTCTCACAATTTGAAAATTATTTGTTTATTACTTTCTTGCACCATGTGCGTTGATTGCATTTAGGACACTTTAAGTGACGAGTTGTTCCTCTGTGCATTGCTTTCATCGCTTCTTTATAGGTAGGTACAATTTCGTAACCGCAATTTTGACATTTATAAGCACCAACGCTTACTTCAAGCTTTACCGCATAGACGCACACTATCAAAAACACAACACAAACACAGAGAATGGTGACAAGTTGCCACACTCCTTCGGGTATCAAAAATGCGGCAATAAAGATACCTGCAATTAGGACTGTTATGCTTATAATCATAATTGCCCACATAGATGCCCAAATCGTTTTGTTTTTCTTCTCTAATTCTTTTGCCATATCTAAGAGAAGCTGTTCATTTTTCTGATTGTTGTTTTCCATACTTATTTTCTCCCCACTTAATAATTCATTTACACTGATACCGAGGATATCACATAGCTCAAGCATAATCGAAGTGTCTGGCATTGCGATGCCTCTTTCCCACTTGGATACTGCTTTATCGGTGATACCGAGTTTTTCTGCCAACTGCATTTGCGTTAAGTTTTTTTGTTTTCTGCATTCGGCAATAAATTTTCCTATTTTCAATTGATCCATAGGCGACCTCCTTTCGCATAC
>JAZQRW010000055.1:0-7972 GCA_045629765.1 Eubacteriales bacterium | reverse complement strand
ATGAAGGTTAGTTCTACACTCCCATTGCCTCAAAAAGATTTTAAGGCAGTAATACATAATGGAAAAGTCAAAAAGGTAGGGGTGGAATATTTTGATAATGCCATGGAAGCCCAAGCACTTTATAAGCTAAATCGTGATGAATGGAATCTTTGGCTAAACAAAATAATTGAGTTTTGTGAAAATGATAGGCGCAAGTGTTACGCTGAGGTCGCCTTTAATGAGATTTCCGGTGAATGTATTGTTTATGCATATGATGTAAATGATAGACTTTGCACTGAAATAGACACGCCTGAGGATTGGGAGAATGTGTTAAATCAGCTTAAAATATTGAAAGTGGAGAGCAACTGAAATGAGTCTTTTTGAAAATAAAACTTTACTAATTACTGGTGGTACAGGTTCTTTTGGTAACGCTGTACTTAATCGTTTTTTAACTACCGACATTGGTGAAATACGTATTTTTTCACGTGATGAGAAGAAGCAGGACGATATGCGTCACGAGTATCAGGCTAAGTATCCTGAGTATGCCCACAAGATTAAATTTTACATAGGCGACGTTAGAAACATTGATTCTGTTCGTCCTGCAATGTATGGTGTAGATTATATCTTCCATGCAGCTGCGCTCAAGCAGGTTCCGTCCTGTGAGTTTTTCCCTATGGAGGCGGTGCGTACTAATGTTATTGGTACTGATAACGTGCTTACTGCAGCTATTGATGCCGGAGTAAAAAATGTGGTATGCCTTTCTACTGATAAGGCGGCGTATCCTATCAATGCTATGGGAACATCTAAGGCGATGATGGAGAAGGTTATCGTCGCAAAATCTCGTACGGTTGACCCTGCTAAGACGAAAATTTGCTGTACTCGTTACGGTAATGTAATGTGTTCGCGTGGTTCTGTTATTCCACTCTGGATTGATCAGATTAGAGGCGGTAATCCTATAACTATTACCGACCCTACGATGACTCGTTTCATTATGTCGCTTGACGAGGCTGTAGATCTTGTGTTGTTCGCCTTTGAACATGGTCATAGCGGTGATATTTTAGTACAAAAGGCACCCGCTTGCACTATCGAAACACAAGCAAAAGCGGTTATCGAACTCTTTGATAAGGAGCAAAAGACTGAAATTAAGGTTATTGGTATTCGCCATGGAGAAAAAATGTATGAGACGCTCCTCACTAACGAAGAATGTGCGAGGGCGGTTGATATGGGTAATTTCTATCGCGTATCTTGCGATAATCGTAGCTTGAATTACGATAAATATTTCAAGGACGGAGATACCGAGCGCAATACGCTTACCGAGTTCAATTCCAATAACACGCGTAGACTTAACGTAGAAGAAACCAAGGCTAAAATCGCCTCTCTTAAATACATTCAGGAAAGACTTTCTGAAGAGAAATAATTTCCGCGAGGACAGGCTATGAAAATATTAGTTACAGGCGCTAAGGGATTTGTTGGTAAAAATCTTTGCGCGGCTCTTGAAAATATAAAGCAGGGGAAGGATAGAACTCGTCCTAATCTCACTATCGACGCAATCTTTGAATTTGACATTGACACCGACATAAATTTGCTCGATATATATTGCCGTGAATGTGATTTTGTCGTTAATCTTGCAGGAGTAAATCGCCCGCAGAATTCCGAGGAGTTTATGCAGGGGAATTTTGGCTTTGCAAGCACGTTGCTCGATACTTTAAAAAAGTATAATAACAAAGCACCCGTGTTAAATTCTTCCTCAATTCAGGCTGAACGCGATAACGATTATGGCAGGAGCAAGAAGGCGGGAGAGGACTTGATTTTCGAATACGGAAAGAAAAACGGCGTTAAGGTTCTTAACTATCGTTTTCCTAACCTTTTCGGAAAGTGGTGCAGACCTAATTACAATAGCGTAATTGCTACTTTTTGCAACAATATCGCAAATGATTTGCCGATAACTGTTAACGACCCTATGGTTTTGCTAACTTTAGTTTACATTGATGACCTTGTTTGCGAAATTTTGGACGCAATTGAGGGTAAAGAGCATAGAGATGGCAATTTTTGCTACGTGCCGATAATGCACAAAGCAACCCTCGGTGAGATAGTTGAGCTGTTGGAAAGCTTCAAGGCGCAGCCTACTACACTCGTGTTACCTGAGATTCCAAACGGAAGCTTTGCCAAGAAGCTTTACAGCACTTATCTTTCTTATCTTCCTAAGGAAAAGGCAATATTCCCCCTTAAAATGAACGTTGATGCGCGTGGCTCCTTTACCGAGCTTTTAAAGACTGAGAATTGTGGCCAGTTTAGCGTTAACGTTTCTAAGCCGGGCATCACTAAGGGACAACATTGGCATAATACAAAGTGGGAATTCTTTATAGTTGTGAGTGGAAGAGCGCTTATCCAACAGAGAAAAATCGGTACTGACGAGGTCTTGAATTTTGAGGTCAGCGGTGAAAGAATTGAAGCTGTGCATATGCTTCCGGGCTATACCCACAACATTATTAATCTCAGTGATACTGATGACCTTGTTACACTTATGTGGGCTAACGAACAGTTTGCCCCCAATAAACCCGATACTTACTTTGAAATAGTGGAGGATAGATGATATGGAAATGAAGCTTGATTATAGTGATATTCATTTTGCCGAAAATGGCAAGCTGAAGCTTTTAATTATCGTGGGCACACGTCCTGAGATTATTAGGCTTGCAGCAGTTATAAAAAAATGCCGTCAGTATTTTGATTGCATTTTGGCCCACACCGGTCAGAACTACGACTATAATCTAAACGGTGTATTCTTCAAGGATTTGAAGCTTGCTGAGCCTGAGGTGTATATGAATGCGGTGGGCGACGATCTCGGCGCAACAGTTGGCAACATTATTAACTGCTCGTACAAGCTTATGAATGCAATTAAGCCTGATGCACTTTTGATTTTGGGCGATACAAATTCCTGTCTCTCTGCAATTTCCGCAAAGAGACTGCATATTCCAATATTCCATATGGAAGCGGGTAACAGATGCAAGGACGAGTGTCTGCCTGAGGAAACCAACCGCCGTATAGTTGATATTATTTCCGACGTAAATCTTGCATATTCCGAGCATGCCAGACGTTATCTCGCTGAGTGCGGCTTGCCTAAGGAGCGTACGTACGTTACCGGATCGCCCATGGCTGAGGTATTGCGTGAAAATCTTGGTGAAATTGAAGCTAGTGATATTCACAAAAGACTCGGACTTGAGAAAGGAAGATACATCCTTCTTTCAGCGCACAGAGAGGAAAACATTGACACTGAAAAGAACTTTAACTCCTTGTTTAATGCAATCAATGCGTTGGCTGAAAAGTACGATATGCCAATTTTATATTCATGCCACCCAAGGAGTAGAAACCGTCTTGAAAAAAGCGGCTTTAAACTTGATAAGCGTGTCATAAGACACGAGCCTTTAGGCTTCCATGACTATAATTGTTTACAAATGAACGCATTTGCGGTTGTTTCGGACAGTGGAACACTTCCTGAGGAGAGCTCTTTCTTCACTAGTATCGGTAAGCCATTCCCGGCGGTATGTATTCGTACCTCTACCGAGCGTCCCGAGGCGCTTGATAAGGCTTGCTTTACACTTGCGGGAATTGACGGCGATGGATTGCTTCAAGCTGTTGAGCTATCATGCGATATGGTTAAAAATGGTGATCACGGCATACCCGTGCCAAATTATACAGATGAAATCGTGTCTACGAAGGTAGTGAAACTCATTCAGTCTTACACCGGTGTAGTTAACAAAATGGTTTGGAGAAAATATTAAAAATTTATAACCACCCAAAGCTGAGGATTTGTCTTTGCAAAGGGTGGTTATTTATTTTTTACTTATATCTTTAGGCAAACTTTAGCGGAGTATTCTACGGGCAATCTTGACCGTGATACGCAGAAGGAGATTATGGACATCTTCCGCGAGCTTACAAATCAAGGTAAGTGCGTAATTCTTGTCAGCCACTCTCCCGATGTTGCCGAGATGTGTGACGAGAGATACGAGCTTGTAAAAATATCCGGCAAAAAGAAAAAAGGATAATACCCAAAAAACAAAAAGCAAGGCTGAAAAAATCAGCCTTGCTTTAATTATTTTAATAGTAAGCTGTAGTCGAAGGGATTACAGCTTGTTTCTTTGAATTTTACCGCTTATAGTCTTGGGAAGCTCGTCGCGGAACACAACAACTCTTGGATACTTGTAGGGAGCCGTGTGATCTTTTACGTACTTTTGGATTTCCCTCTTAAGCTCCTCAGTGCCCTCAGTGCCCTTTGTTAAGACGATGCTCGCCTTAACCACCTGACCTCTAACCTCGTCGGGAACTGCGGATACACCGCATTCAAGCACGTAGGGAAGCTCCATAATTACCGACTCTATCTCGAACGGGCCGATGCGGTAGCCGCTGGATTTAATAACGTCGTCAACACGACCGACGTACCAGAAGTAGCCGTCCTCATCACGCCAAGCGGTGTCGCCTGTATGGTATAAGCCGTCGTGCCACGCCTCAGTAGTCTTTTCACTGTCACGGTAATATTCTCTGAACAGACCGCAGGGCACAGCCTTGTCGGTGTGGATTACAATCTCACCGACCTCACCGGCAGGAACGCTATTGCCGTCGCTGTCCACAACATCAACGTCGTACTGAGGGTTAGCCTTACCCATAGCACCGATTTTCGGAGTAGTGCCGTAAAGGTTTGCAATTGCCAGAGTGGTTTCGGTCTGACCGAAGCCCTCCATTATCTCAAGTCCCGTCGCTTCCTTAAACTTGTTAAAGACCTCGGGATTTAACGCCTCGCCCGCCGTCGTCATATGGTGAATGGACGTAAGATCATACCTTGATAGGTCGCCGCGAATTAACATGCGAAGCATCGTGGGCGGAGCGCAGAACGTCGTAATATTGTACTTTGCGAACATCGGCAACAAGTCGTTTTCGTCAAATTTGTCGAAGTCGTAAACGAAGACCGCGCCCTCACAGAGCCACTGACCATAGAGCTTGCCCCAAAGTGATTTACCCCAGCCCGTGTCGGAAATGGTAAGATGCAAGCCGTCACGCTCACAGCAGTGCCAATACTTTGCCGTAACGTAGTGACCGAGCGCGTAGGTGTGCTTGTGCGATGCCATCTTGGGATTGCCCGTTGTACCCGATGTGAAGAACATCAGAGCCGCCTCATCACCTGCCGGGCAGTCCTCGGGACGCTCGTACTTGCCTGTGAAGAGGGGATATTCCTTGTCGAAATCGAGCCAGCCGTCCTTTGCGCCGCCCACCATTATGAGCTTTTCTACCTGAGGGCACTTTTTAGCGGCGCTCTCTGCGTACTGATAGGTGTCGCCGTCGGCGGTGCATACGATTGCCTTTACGCCTGCTGAATTGTATCTGTACTCGAAGTCGTGTTCCTTTAACTGATTTGTTGCAGGTATTGCAATTGCGCCGAGCTTGTGAAGTGCGACCATACAGAACCAGAACTGATAATGACGCTTAAGCACGAGCATTACCTTGTCGCCTCTCTTAATGCCTAAGGAGGTGAAGTAGTTTGCCACCTGGTTGGACGCTCTTTTTATATCCTTAAAGGTAAAACGTCGTTCAACCTTATTTTTATCCAGGTGGAGCATAGCGAGCTTCTCCGGGTATTTATCGGCAATGCCGTCAACGATGTCAAAGCCGAAGTTGAATGTTTCCGTGTTTTTAAATTTGATTTCTTCAAGGCGTCCGTCGGCATCCTCTTTTGTTTCGACGAATTGCTCACACACTAGCTTTTCGCTAGCTTTTGCCGCCATAACGCTCTTTCTTACTACGGTTTCAGCTGAATTATTTCCTGACATAACGACGGCAACGAACGTACAGCTCTTACCGTCAACGGCAATCATACCGTGAGGCAAAGAGGAATTATAATAAATACTGTCACCCTCGCTAAGCACTTCCACGTGGTTACCGACCTGAACCTTGAGCTTACCGCTTAGAATGAGGTCAAATTCCTGACCGCTGTGCGTAGTTAAATGTATAGGCTTGTTTTGCTGTGCTTGCGAATATTCATATGTAACGAAATAAGGCTCGGCAAGCTTGTCCTTGAACTTAGGCGCAAGGTTAGCAATGTCAATGCCGTCCTCCTTTGCAGTTTCCTGGCCTTGTCCCTTTCTCGTTACTGTATAGGTGGATAACTTTGCGGAGCGACCCTCTAAAAGATCTGTCATCTCTACGCCAAAGGCTAATGCACATTTATGTATAAACGAAAATGGGATATCCTCTTTTCCGCTTTCAAATGCTATGTATTTTTCTTCAGTAACATTTGTATTTGCCGCCATTTCTACGACGGAAAAGCCCATAATTTCTCTCAACTCTCTAATTCGCGTTGCGACCTCTGATAACTGATTTAAAGTGTTGTTTGAGTTCACTGCTATTTACCTCCTTAACTATGTAACAAAAAAACAAAAAATCCGTCTCAAGCAATTGCTTTGAGACGGGTAAAATATACTCGCGGTACCACTCAAATTGTAGTTAATAACTACCACCTTTGGAGTCTAGTAACTCCTATGCACTAACGTAGCAAACACGGGAAGATCTACTTGATTTCTCTTTTGAATTCCGGCTCGGAAGGGATAAGATGTCTACTTGTTTTATCGGGATTGCACCGTCCCCGACTCTCTGTGAAAACACTTAATAGCATCCGTCTTCGTCGTAGCCTTTAATATTAAGTTGAGTAGAGTATAGCACTTTGATAGGGCTTTGTCAAGTACTTTGGTAAAATTATTTAAATTTTCACACTACCCCTTCTTATATTCATATAGGCGGTATAACTTTTTTGAGATTCCACCGGCGTAAAGCTTTGCGAAAACAAACCTCTCAAACCCTTTTAACTCATCTATATATTTTTGAGGCGTCATTGTGTGTTCTTTTACGAAATTAAGCTTATCTGATTGATACGCCGTCGGCTCGTCAATACCGTAAACTTCTGTTACACCTACGTCGTTTATGGGATTTTTAAGCTTTGAAATTCTAGCGGCAAATGAAGTATAAGCGTCCACCAATAGAGTGAGTTTTTCAAAGTGAGTGCAAAGGTTATCTGCTAAATTCCTCATGTTATTTACGGATAAATACATGCTTACGCCTTCCATAATAACTATTGCAGCGTCGTTTTCTTCGATATTTGTCAGCCAATTGCAATCTCTTACATCGCCCGCAATCATTTTGTAGCTGTCTGATTCGGTATAGTATTTTTTTCTTTCCTCAATGACATCACAGAAGTCCACGTCATACCACTTGCGATTTTTTTCATTCACTCTTATAACTCGGCTGTCCATTCCACAACCGATGTGAATTACCACAGCGTTGGGCATTTTTGCCATTTGTTGATTTAGCCATTCGTCGAAGGTGGCGCAGCGTATGCCCATATAGTAAGCGAGCCATTTTGATTTTGATTTTCCTTTAAGTACAAAGCCTTCTGCCTGCCAAATCAGCTCGGCTTTTTTATCATCAATAAATAATCTCTTTTTACTTACATAAGATTTTCCGTATAAAGGAATATACAGTGTTTTGTTTACGCTATTCATATATTCACCTATAAATATCATTTTTGTTAGTTTATTATAACATATTTCCAATAGGAAGTCAACTTCTTCGCCATAGCCTGCGCTTTGACACCGAGGCGTGTACCCCACTTGATAAAAGTCGGCGATGCTCAAAAAGAAAAAGCAGAACATTATTTGTCCTGCTTTGATGTATTTATAGAGGAGATAAGCATTACGCGAATACTCGCACAAGCATTATTTAATGACTTATAGGTGCTTTCATCAATATAATTCGTTTTGAATAGCAATTCAAGCCAATATCCCATTTCATTTGCTTCTTTAAGAGCAATTTGAAGCTTAGCTATAAAATCAGCTTTACTGTGAGCATAGTGAGCCTCTCGGATATTAGCACCTATACTGGTGCCGCTTCTTCCAATTTGATTAGAAATAATAGATTCACGCTTTTCTTTTAAGAATTTTACAAGTTCAAT
>JAZQRW010000054.1:0-1643 GCA_045629765.1 Eubacteriales bacterium | reverse complement strand
GCTTCCTTAATTAAACGAACGGTACGCTCGTGTATCTTTGCGTGGTTGTACAATCCATTCGCTTGAGCGTATTCAAACAGACTTTCAAAGTATTTACAAAGCGCATCCGCATCAATATATCTGCTCATTCCTCGTCCTCGCTTTCTAATCTACAAACTTTGTTTGGCTTGATACAAAATCGTTAGATTTTATTTCTACGATTTCATCACCCTTGATTTCCTGCTTGCAGATTCTTTTTTCTTTACCTACCGCCAACCAAGTATTGTATTCGTCACATACAAGATAGCCATCTTGCTTTACCCACTTATTTCTATGGCAATCTATGTAAACAGCACCGTCATTAAGGGTGTCAAGGTATGCTTTTCTACCTATATAGTTCCCACTGATACGCTCACATCTCTCTTTATCGTCAGGGTATTTCTCTAAATATTCACGATAAAGAGCAGGTGAAAATTCTTTTAATTGCCGTATGAATTTAGGCACTTCATTCGCCTGATAAGATCCAATTATACCTCCCATTAGTGACCTCGGTTGCCTTTTGACAATTCTGCGGATAATATCAACGGTAAACTTTTCTCTCGGTATAAATCTGTCGTTTTTAAGTTCCTCGATAACTTTGTCAGTTCCTAAAACCTCCAAATGTGCTAACGGCAGATAGATGTAATCACCGCACTCGCGTATAAACTCACATTCAGTCTTAATGTCGGTCTTGTACTGTTCTCTCCATTGAGCTGACAGTTTACCGAATCCTCTCGCTCTTTTTGTTAAGCCAAATTGCCTTATGGTCTTTGCGTGTGGGCAACGCACTCTCCCAAACAAACTCGGTATGCTAACGCATTTTCCTTGACTATACATTTTGCACTCGCCTGCATATTCACAATAGGCAGCTTCGAAGTGTTCCCTATCATTACCTTTCATATATGACGGATTGCTCCACAACAAAAATTCAACTACTTTCATCCCCACACGTCTCCCTTCGGGTCGGTCACGCTCGGGGAAAAACAACACTCAGTTGTTTTTTTACACCCTCGCGCCGTTTCGCTTTGCTCCACTACCTCATCCATCGCGCACATAACGGCGAATATAAGTATCGCTATAGTTAAAACTACCATCACTCCGTTATCTCCTCCACCTTAATTATCTCAGCAGAGGGATGCTGCCTATAAAACCTCTGCTTGGCATCGTACTTTGAGGCAGCCTCTATCTTCACTGTCCTGTGGCTGAGTGCCCCTACGTAAGTTATCTTGTATTTCTTTAGCATCTCAATAGTCCTCCGCTTCCTTGCGTGTAATAAAGAAGTGAATACCGGCTGAGCATTCCTGCCACCTGTCCTCACAGAAGTCTTTGACCTCCACGGTCTCACCGACCTTGTAAATGAACTTTGAATCATGCGAGCTTGCAACCTCTGTCACACCGCTATCCGAGCCGTCTTTATTAGTTATAGACAGAACAACAGCCTTAGAGCAACGGCATTTTCTGCTTGTAGCCGAGCACCGCTTCGAGTCCTCGGTGATCCTAAGCTTGACTATATAACTATTTGCCTTCTTGAATCCGATAAACTCCCCCTCTTCAGGACACGCAAACGGCAGATATATATTTTTTGCATCCTTGAGGTTTGCTCCGCTGAGGTTTGCTCCTCTGAG
>JAZQRW010000053.1:0-2196 GCA_045629765.1 Eubacteriales bacterium | reverse complement strand
CTTCCTAAGCCCGCTTGGCCTCCGACTTAACCTTAAGAGTGTCGGCTACCTCGGAAACCAGCCCCGGATTGATAGCTGTTTTAAGAACTCTGTCAAGATAAATATTGTCAAATTCCTCGCCAAGAATGGTGATTATACCACTCTTAACACCCTCGTCAAAGTCTAAAATACCACTTAAATCAAGGCAGTCGAAGTTAGTGCGCTCGTTTGCAACAACCGTAGCCTGCTCGGGAGCAAGCTGTGCGCCGTCCTCCCAATACGCCTTGTAGCCGTTATATTCCTTTGGGTTATGCGAGGCGGTGATATTTATACCCGCAAGTGTGCCGCACTCTCTTACGGCAAAGGACAGCTCGGGTGTGGGACGAATATCGTCGAAAATATATACCTTGACACCCGCACCTGCCAAGACCGATGCGGAAATGCGAGCAAATTCACGCGAGTTATTGCGTGAGTCGTAAGCTATGGCAACACCGCGCTCTTCTCCGCCCTCAGCCTTAACAAGAGCTGCAATTCCCCTTGTAGTCTGCGCTACGGTAAAGCGGTTCATACAACCGATACCCATATTCATAGTCGAGCGAAGTCCTGCCGTACCAAAGTCCATAAGCGAGGTAAAGCGCAATGCCTTAGCCTCCTCGTCATTTTCAATAGATATAAGCTCGTTGCGCTCCTCATCAGTAAGAGAGTCGCAAGAGAGCCATTTTTTGTATTCAAGTTCGTAATTATTCATTACTTACCCCCGCTAAATTTTTATTCCTTAGTTTCCTCAAGAGCAAGAGCAAGCTGGTCCGGACAAGACGTAGTCTTCATACCGCATTTAATTCCCTTCATACGAAGTATTGCTTCTTCAACCTTCATACCTTTAACAAGATTGCATACACCATGTGTATTGCCGGGGCAACCACCAACGAACTCGCAATTGGTAACTACTCCGTCCTCGGTATCAACGATTACCATGCGTGAGCAGGTACCCTTTGTCTTATATTCAATATGCTTTTTCATTTATGTATCCTCCAAATAAATTATTCCAAATTTTTATAAACGCCGACGGCGTCACACTCGTCCTCAAAGAGTCCGAGGTAGGTAAACAGGGGCGTATATTCCTTGCCCTCATCACGCACTACTACAGAGAAATAAGAGCTCTCACTGCCTTCAATATCAAACGTCACCGTGTTTACGCGGTAAACTGACATACCAAGCTGTCTTATTGCATACAAAAGGTTAAAGAGTGAATCACTCGCCCCATGCAAAAGTCTAAGCTCTAAGTATCTGTCAACCTCAGGCGCAAGCGGCGGAATGGTAAAACGCTTTGATATTAGCGCGTATTTCAAGTCCTGTGATGCATCAGGGCCGAACACCGAGCTTACGGAATTTATCTTAAAGTCATTTCTGAAAACAAGGTCTACGGTACTGTGAAGTCTGACACCGCCTCGCTCCTCGAGCGGTAATATACAGTAATCAACTGCTCCGTCAAGTAATAACCTTTCAGCCTCTTTAAGATTTTGTGAATATCTCACACGCGCATCTGTAAATTCTTGTGAAAAAACGTCGTATGCCTCATCAGAAAACGCATTACGCACGTAGGTAAATCGTTGACCAACGCTCGCTCCGTTCAAAAAGTCGTTTTCGCTAATTTCTCTGCCAAGCTCCTTAATAGCACTAAGTAATAAAGTAGAAAATGTGATCTTATCAAAAGCATCGGTAGATAATACCAAGGACTTTAGAAGTGCAAGCGGCTCGTCATAATCAACATCTCTGTTTTTAAATCGAAGATTATCTCTCATAACCGATACTGCGTCATATACGCTTAAGCCGTCGTTCAAATACTGCAGCATCTCGGATGCAAAGTAATTCGCAAGTTCGGACAGCTCCAGCACACGCCGCTTTGCCACGTTGCTCTCGTTAAGGCGAAGCTCGTCTAAATTATCGCATATTATATCAAGATATTCGGACATAGCCCCTCCTTGAGCGTTAAAATACTGTGACAAACACTTATACATTTAATATTATACACTACTTTAAAATAAAATACAATAATATTTTGTAGATTTTTCGTAAGTTTGTGAATAAGTATTTCAAGTTTAAACTTTTTTTGGAAAATGTATTGATTTTTGCTTTTTGTTATGTTATAATTATGTCCGTGTCTAGAGCACACCATGCCGGTATGGTGGAATTGGCAGACGCGTCGGACTCAAAATC
>JAZQRW010000052.1:0-9074 GCA_045629765.1 Eubacteriales bacterium | reverse complement strand
TGGCTACGATCCGACTTGTATCAAAGGTGATAAGGTCAGTGCCGGAAACGGTATATTTAACACTCTTGCCGTTAGATGCCTTCACAACCTTTGCGTCAGTGATTCCACCGTAGCTTACGGAAACCTCACCGCCGGTCTTAGAGGTGATATTGAAGCAGGTTGCAACTCCGTTCTTCCACTCTGCCGCTACCTCAAAGTTACCTCTTGCAACAAGACCTGTGTAAGATCCGCTGTCCCAAGCAGTAGGAATTGCCGCTAAGGGAGCAATGTATCCCTCGTGGCTCTGAAGAAGCATTTCCGATATACCCGCAGTACCGCCAAGGTTACCGTCAATCTGGAACGGTGGGTGCATATCCCAAAGGTTCTGTACGGTGCTTGTGGAAAGCAAGGTGTTAAGCACCTTATAGGTTCTGTCGCCATCCTTGGTTCTTGCCCAGAGATTAAGTCTGTGCGCAATACCCCAACCGGTTGCGTTATCTCCGCGCTCGGTAAGCGTTACCTTTGCCGCATCAAGCCAAGCGGGAGTAGTAGAATTGATAATGTTACCGGGGTAAAGGCCCACGAGCTGTGAAATATGTCTGTGATGAGGATCGTCTGCAACTGATGCGTAGTAGTCTTCCTCACGGAATTCCTTTACCTGTCCCGAAAGACCTACGATAATAGGATCATACTTATCGAGCTGCTCCATCAAGCGCTTGAATACGCTAAGCTCGCTCGTCTCAAGCAGGCTGGAGTCGGTAAGATCTATGCCAAGCTCCTTAGCCGCAAGAAGCGTGTTATAGTTATTCTGATATGCAAATGACTGCGCATAGGTAGTTCCCTTGGTATAATACCAAACGCCGTTAACGTACATCTCAGGTGAGTCACAGTGAGAAACGAGATACTTGCCGTCCTCGGTAAGCTCAACCGTCTTTACGATATATCTCGCCGCTGAAATCAGCACGGGGAATATTACCTCTTCAAGAAGAGTCTTATCCTGAGTGTACTCATAATACTCCCAGAAGAGCTGGGTGGTAAAGCCGAGGTTACCTGCCGAGCGGTCGCCTGATATGTAGTATGGGAATGCGCCCGTACCGATACACCAGCCGTTACCGCCATCCGCATCAAGCAAAGCATTGTTGTATTTTTTTACCATGTCGGTTGCGTACTTTTCAGCAGCGGGCATATATGCCGCGTTATATTCAACGTAAGCCTCAAAGGTCTCGGCAATATTGGTGCTGAATGCAGGCCAATAGTTCATCTGCACATTGATGTTATGCCAGATACCGCTGCCCCAAGGGGATTTGTTGTATCTGTTCCAAGTACCCTGCAGGTTAGCAACGAGAGTGCCCGGACGTGACGAAGCTATAAGCAAATATCTGCCGTACTGGAAGTAAAGCATCTCAAGATAACGGCTGTAAGTACCGCTCTTATACTTCATGAGCAATGCGTCGGTAGTTAGCGCTGCGTCCTCGCTGTCGCCAAGGTCAACAGAAACTCTGCCGAAAATCTCGGTATAGTCATTAAGATGATTATTCTTAAGCACGGCGTAAGCCTGCTCAAAGCTCTTGCCCTCAAGCTGAGCGGCAATTGCGTTGAATTCACCCTCTACCTTTACTCTCGTATTGTCAAGCGTGGTGTTGAAGGTAGGCTTCTTCTTATCGCTGTCTATTAAGAACATCTCCTCGCTAAGCACGTAGTCTGTGCCGAGGTTAACGTATACGTAAGCGCTTGTGGCACCGGTAACCGTGATAGTTCCGTCGGTGTTGCCGTACTCGTTAGTCGTAGTCGTAGCCGAAACAGTACCGCCGTTAGTAACTACACGGTAAAGGCCTAAGAAATCTACGTCGTAATAACCCATTTTACCGGAAAGCTCAACGATACCGTCGTTACCGTCAAGATACGAGATAACTTTACCCGTCTTAGACGCTCCGTCGCCCTCCCATGAGGCATACTCCTGCTGCCATGGAACAGTAGGACGAAGAACGAAGCTAAGCTTGCCGTCCTCGGAGGCGTCAAGTCTTATTACAAGCGCCTTGTCAGGATATGAGGTAAACACCTCACGGCTATACGTAACACCGTTGTAGTTATAGCTGACACCCGATATTGCGGTTTCAAGGTCGAGCCAACGGCTGTAATCCGTAACCTCGGAAAATGGGTGACCGATGTCAATATAAGTCTCAGAGAAATTGTTAAGTCCTCCAAGGCTGACGCTCTTACCATCGGGATTGGCTCTGTAATATGGGTTACTGAGTGTTTTCTCGGTGATTTGAAGTCTCTCGGTCTCGGTTCTGCCGAAAACGTTTACACCGAAATAACCGTTACCAATAGGCAAGGACCATCTCTCCCAGCCATCGTTGGAGGTTCTTCCGTCTATACTCTCAAGGTTCTCGCCATCATATGGAGCTTCCTCGTCGTAATGAAGACGAACGGGAATGTCATTCTCCTCAATGATGTGTCCCACCGAGCCATTTTGTGACTCCATAGCGTGCGCGGGTATGACACCCGAAACTGTCGAGAATAAAAGCGATAGCATACAAATCACACTTACAACTCTTTTTTTCATTTTTTGAGTTTCCTTTCTCATTTTTCGTAGTTTAGTTAAATTTGATAAAATTCGATGTTTTGTTTTGTTCACTTTTTCCCTACGTGCAGACTCAAATTCAGCAACAAGGGCAAAATCAACAAAACATTTTAATAATTTTGCATAAATAAGTATTGACTTAACAAATAATTTATGCTATATTTACCTTAAGTATAGCGCACAAACGCTTAATTGTCAATGTTTATATTTGCCAAAATATTGATAGAAATCGATTATAGGAGATTGTCAATGAAGAGAAATTCCATAATAACGTGCAAAGGTAGAGTAAGAATTAACCGTCAAGCCGCATGGGTAAACAAGGTTGGCGGTAATATAAACCGACTTTATTACATTAATAGCGGCAAGGGCAGTTATCTCGAGGGGGGTGTTACGTATCCGTTTGAAGCCGGCAAGTTTTATTTTATTCCCTCTTACGCCGGCATTTCCACATACACAGACGAAAGCGACGGCTTAGACCACACCTTTGCCAACTGTAAGTTCTCTCCTCCTATAGTTTCAAACAAGGTCTTCTGTCTTGACCCATCGACATCACCCGCGCTTGCGACAGCTACAGCGACCTTTTGCGAGCTATGCAAAAATACCTATAACGCGCGCTCACGTGTGGAACCTCTAACGCCGAGTGAGGAAAAAGAATTTGAACTTTTAAAGGCTCTGACAGTATATCTCACGGAATGCGCAATTGAGGCTCACCCCGACTACGTTCTTAACGACTCCGCTATCATCGCAGCACTTGACGTAATACATTCAAACGTAAGTGAAAAGCTATCCGTAAGCGATATAGCCGAGAGCGTCGGTATGTCAACCGACGGATTTATAAGAAAGTTTAGACGCTACATAGGCGAGACGCCTTATTCATACATAAAGCAGTTAAAGCTACAAACCGCACTCACCCTAAGAGCCGAGGGTGCAAGTCTCGAGGATATAGCCGATGCGTGTGGATATTCTGACCCCTCATCGCTCTTGCATGCAATCACCTTTTCCAAGATAAAAGAGCATAAATGTAAATAATAGTTGTGATTTAGCCGCATTTTATACATCAAAAAACACAGATGTATATACCCGTGTTAAAATAAAAAGAGAGAGCTTCGCCCCAAGGTAAGCTCTCTCCTTGTTTTATAAAACGTAATTATCAGCCAAGCTCAAGCTCGTAGTCCTCACCATTATCAAAAGAGAATATATGCATTTTCTTTGCATCAAAGTTCCATACTATAACGCTTATTGCAATATTCTCACTTGATGGGCGTGCAATCGTATATTGAGGGCACAGGAGCGGGTTAGGATATGTATTGTCACCATTATCCTCGCCCGGCATGAAAAGCTCACATCGATGTGTATGTCCGCTAAAGCACATCCGAACGCGGCCAAACGCCTTGATTATTGCAAGAGCATCGTCAATATCTTCAATTCGTCCGCACAAATCCTTAACATATGAGATAGCAGTCTTGCTTCCATCCCAGACCTCCATCACCTCGTCTTCTCTTCTAAGGCACTTGTAAGTATAAGGAACGTGTGTGAAAATAATAACGTCATATTCCGTGTCAAAAGCAATATTACGAAGCCAATCCAGTTGTTTTTCTCCGTATTTCCAAAGTGGCGTAGGATTAACTGCCTCAAAATCAGAGCCGCAAGGAAGAGATAAAAATACAAGCCTTGTGTTTGCCTTTTCATAATCCACGTAATAATATGCTCCATCCGTGTGATATACCGCAAGAGCATCGTCATATCTATCCTTTACTACTTCATTCCAAATCTCCGGTACAAAGAAATCCGTGCCTACAGCATCGTGATTGCCGTTTATAAGAAATAGCGGACACTTTACAGCACCTTTAATCCTATCAAGCACACCGCCAAGTGTGATTTTCAAATTCTCATTCGTTATATGATAATTTCTGCCGAGCATACTGAGATTATCGCCAAGGTCAACTACCGCATCGGGCATAACAGCTTTAGCGATAAGCTCTAGACACTGGCAAACCTGCATCGTAATCTCGTCGCCCACATTATCTGCGTGTAAATCTGAAATATACGGTATCACTAATGAGCATCCTGTTCTCACGCGCTCTATTTTCTCAAGAAGCTCCTGTGTCAATTTCTCATATCTATTGCTCATAACCATACCACCCATAATATCTCATCTATCAAACAAACAGTTCTTCTTCAATCATGGCGCAGAGGCAATGATAGATAGGTAAGTGAAGCTCTTGCACCTTGTAGGTCTCCGTTTCGGGCGCGCAAATACACTCGTCGCACATTTCCTTTAGTCTGCCGCCGCACGCCCCCGTAAAGCCTATTGATTTAATTCCCTTAGCCTTTGCCACCAACGCCGCGTACACACAATTCTTTGAATTTCCCGAGGTTGACAGGGTTAATAGGCAGTCGCCTACCCTGCCCAATCCGTAAAGCTGCTGTGCCATCGCGACATCCCACGACCTATCATTTGCGAACGCACTTATCAATGAGGTTTGAGAAATCAGTGACACCGCAGGCAGTGAACCCTCGAGTTTTGACAACAAAAGTTTACCTTCTTCGCCATATTCGAGCAGAGCATCCGCCGTCTTGGCATCAACTGCACGGTACTTTTTAAAGGATTTCAAAAGCTCGCCTACTATATGCTCACTGTCCGAGGCACTACCACCGTTTCCGCATATATAAACTGTACCGCCACCATTATAGGTGCTCTTAATAATTTCAAACGCGTGGTTTATACTATCCTTTATTGCTGCAAGCTTGGGATATCTTTCAAACAACTCATCGTATATTTTCTTCGTAGTTTCTTTCATTTAGTCCTCCAAAATTGCAAGCGCAAGCGCCGCATAATCTCCAATGTTCTCGCCTATCTTAGCGGGAAGAATTTTGCAAACCGTATTTGATTCAGTCAAGCTCTCTCTTTCAACGATAGGAGCAATAATCGGCATAAACAAATCGTAATTGCGCATAAAGACACCGCCTGCGACAATGACCTCAGGATTAAAAAGGTCGATAAGAATGCTTATAACCCTTGCAAATTTCTCGGCGCTCTCTTTAACAACAGACGCACAGAGCTCGTCGCCCCGTCTGCATCTTTCAAAAATTTCCTTAGTCGTCAGCTTTTCTTCCAAAGCAATACCGCGTTCCTTGGCGCGTATACAAGCCAACTTTGCGATACCGCCTCCACTGCAAAATCCCTCGGCAGAGCCTACCTTGTTGTAGCCGACCGGGCCATCGTTTTCTAAGCGCAAATGACCAACCTCACCGGCATTTCCATTCGTTCCGGAATATAGCTTGCCATTCAAAATCAATCCTGCGCCAAGTCCCGTACCAAATGTCATAAATATAACGTTTTCAGCACCCTTGCCCGCGCCAAATTTCCACTCAGCAACCGCAGATGCGTTAGCATCGTTTTCCAGCACCGCGCAAATACCAAACTCGGATTTGATATACTCTACGATTTCAAACCCATGCCACTCACAAGCAAGATTGGGTGGCGAAACTATAACGCCACGCTTCGAATCCAAAGGACCGCCGCAACTAACCCCGGCTTTTTTAACGTCATACTCGCTAGTCCACTTTTGGATGGTAGACTTTAGCTCATCAAGCGTCTCAAGAGGATTATTTTTCGTGGGCACTTCACTTCTGTCTACGATTTTTATATCTCCGTTGCAATATTTTCCTAGAGAAACCGCGCATTTGGTTCCACCAATATCAAACCCTATATAATACATAAAAGTCCTCACTTTTAATCTTCCTTTATAGCAATTATACAGCAAAAAGCAATAAAAAGCAATAACTTACAAAAAATTGAGCATATAAAATAGTAAAAGACCTTGCTTTCGTTCAAGGTCTTTTACTTTAATTTTTACATTACTGCTCTGAAGCATTCAAAGTCCTGTGCAGAGAATAATTCTTTTTTCTTCTGCATCGCCGTTCCTAACACAAAAATGTTTGCTCCTGCAGCTCGCATTTTTATAGCATTTTCGATACTCACGTTGCCGTCTACCTCTATTTCGGCATCAGATCTGCCGTTTTTGTCAAGAAAAGTTCGCATTTCTCGTATTTTTTCTATCGAACGCGGTATCATTTTCTGCCCGGCATAACCGGGGTTGACACTCATTATGAGAACTCCGTCAATATCATCAAGAACCTCGCTTACAGCATAAATTGGAGTTGCGGGATTGATTGCAAGAAGCGTCTTTGCGCCTTTATCCTTAGCAGCCTGCAACGCCCTTTGCACGTGATTGGTTGATTCAAAATGTATGCTTACGTAATCTCCCTCGCTTATAGGATACGTATTTATATAACGCTCTGGGGAATCAATCATAAAATGCAGGTCAAGAGGAATTTTCGCTTCTTTTTTAAGTTGTGAAACAAAGCAAGTTCCCAAAGCAATATTAGGAACAAAGCTTCCGTCCATTATATCAATATGTAATAGATCTATCTTCTCTTTCTCGAACATTTCTATCTGCTCTTTAACGTTAAGTAGGTCACAACACATCATAGAAGGTGCTAATTTATACATCATATCACATCACCACCATTACCTTATTTGAAATTTCATTTCTGTCTATAGATACTTTAAAGGCCTCATCTGCTCTTTCAAGCGGAATTCTATGCGTTATCAGCACTTCCGGAGCAATCAGACCCTCCGAAATAGCCTTGACACTTTCCTCCCAATCATTTGCTGTGGTTGAAAAGTCCGAATTCCAACTTCCCGTCAGCGTCAACTGCTTGCGAAGAATTTTCACAAAAGCATCGTGCTTTATTGAAGTATCCTTTTTACCGTGACCGACTAAAATAATCGTTCCAAATGGCTCACAGTTCATAATAGCATCATTGAGCGCGGCATCAGACCCGCTGGCTTCTATTATAACCTCCACCTGCTCATCTTTATAAGTCTGAAATCCCAGCTTATTTGCAAAATCAAGCCTGTTTTCATCAATATCTTTTACAAATACAGCCTTGGCACCGCGCGCTCTTGCCCACATAGCAGAAAGCAAGCCTATCGTTCCCGCACCGTAAACCAAAACAGAAGATTCCCCACTTATATTTGCTTTTTTAACGGCGTGAAGGCATACAGCCATAGGCTCTATCATAGCTCCCGCCTCATAGCTAACGTTATCGGGCAGTAATATGAGATTGGATTCCTTCATTAAAAGTTCCGATTGCATGCCACCGTCGCGGCGAGAGCCGTAATAATCATAATTCACACAGCTTGCCCATTGCTGTTCCTCGCAAAATTTGCACTTTCCACACGGAAGTATAGGAAAAACGCACGCTCTTTTGCCTATCAGCTCACGGTTTGTACTGTCCTTAACAATTCCAGAGAATTCATGTCCTACGACAACGGGATAAAAATACGCACCCTTTGAAAACGCTCTGGGAATATCACTTCCGCAAATACCACACGCCTTAACCTCGAATACGCAGTAACCGTCTGCCGCGTGTATTGGCTCGGAATCTATAATGGTTTGCGTTCCGTCCTCATTTAACAAACATTTCATTTCTTAACACCTCATTTTTGATTGTAAATGAATTGTATCATTTTAGCAAAAAGTAATCAATATATGTCGTAAGTATTGACAAACAATCATTTTAGTGGTACAATTCAATCAATATTCAATCAAAATGAGCGAACGGAGATGAGCGAAGTGACAAATTTACGCCATAAAGAAATACTGAATATACTAGACCGCGACGGAGCAGTCAGCGTAAGAAATCTAACGAAAATTCTTTTTGTATCCGAGGCAACCGTTCGTCGCGACCTTGCTGAGCTTGAGAAGGCCGGCGCGTTAAAAAGAACTCACGGCGGAGCAGCGCCTATACTCGATACGAATAGACAAATCCCACTCTTCGTTCGCGAGGAGATGGACTCAATCGCCAAGAGCGAGATATGCAAAAAAGCGGCGGCACTCATAAAGGAGGGGGACACCATTTTCATCGACGGTTCGTCGAGCGCGCAATATCTTGTAAAATATCTCTCCTCTTTCAAGGATATTATAGTCGTCACAAACAGCATAAAGGTTGCGGAGCTTACCTGCCAAAGCCAAATCAAGACCTACTGCACAGGCGGCAAGCTAATTGAAAATTCGCTGGTATGCGTAGGACAAGAGCCACTTGATTTTGCCGATAAAGTAAACCTCGATATTTGCTTTATATCCTGCAAGGGTGTTGACCTCGACGGTGTTTTCAGCGATACGTCCGAGGAAGAAACAATCATACGCAGAAAATTCATCAACGCTTCAAAGCTCAGGGTTATGCTAATGACAAGAAACAAAATAGGGTGCAGATATTTTCACACCCTGTGTCACTCCTCCGATATTGATTATTTGTTTTCTGATATTGAAATTCCAAAGAGCATAAAGGTTGGAAAAACGTAAAAACACACTTAATTCACAAAGCAAAGTTTACTTTAATACGCTCAATTCTCATAATATAGCAATCAGCACATTTGAGTAATATTAAAGAGCCGGCTCACCGAGCCGGCTCTTTGCTTGTGTTTTGAAGTTTTAGTGTC
>JAZQRW010000051.1:0-8443 GCA_045629765.1 Eubacteriales bacterium | reverse complement strand
TATAGTCTTCGGGTATGGCTACTGAAACATAAAATTTGTTGCTGAATAGAGCCACAAAAGCAAGTATAACTGTAAGTAATCTATGAATTGGATAGTAAAAGAAAAAAGGAATTAGGTAATAATATTTAGGAACATATTTGCGGTTATCATAGATATCCAAGTTATCTTTTTCTCCTCTACTTTCGATCGTGCCAACATAACTACCGGTATTATCATAAATCTTACTTGTTTCTGTGCGGGTGAACCATATAGTTTTAAAATTACCAAAGTTTTTGTTTTCCTTGAAAAGTAAAGAAAAAGGAGGTGAGTTAGTATACATCAGTAAACTTCCAAACCATTTAAATCCGATTGCAACAAAGGCAAAAGCAAGACAAAAGCCCCACGCATACAATAGAATAAAGAACTTGAAAAATTCAAGTATGAACTGAGTTAATTTTTTTGAAAGTGTCATAATATTCCTCCGATAAAATTAAAAAGTGCGACAACCGAAGTCGTCGCACCGAAAAACGCCAACTCCAATTGTCGCCAAACAAAACCAACTTTACGGATAAACACCATACACAAGTCAGTGGAATAAGCGCTTTTACCTTATCGTGTCCGACTTGTATAAAAATGAAAAGAGTATAGAACCCCCCATAAAAATAGGGCGTTTATCCACGTAAAAAATATTTGGTTTTGTTTGGCAAGTCTATTATACCACGCTTTGGGTAATTTGTAAATACATTTTTCTTTTTTTGTGAAAAAAAGACACATCGCTTGAAGAATCCTTTGCAATGTGTCTTTGTTAATTCTATTTTATTATTCTGCCTAAAAAAATCTTGGCAAAATCGCATTTTACCAACTAACGTCGATAAGTCCGTCGTCACTTGACGTGAGCTTTACACCGTAAGGCTCAGACATCTTACCCAGGTATTCCAGAACTCTGTCTTTTCCTGCAATTCTAGGCAATCCCTCATCGCACTTCTTACCCTTCATTGAAAGCTCAATGGGGATAAGCCTCATTGATTTGAGCTTTTTGTCGTCATCGCACTCCCACATAGGAAGGACGGTAAGTGACATCTTTGGGTCTTCCATAAGTCCGACGGTAAAGTTCTTGGAGCGTGTCTTAAGAAGCTCGTGCACGGTGCTGTCTGTAGGCACACCGACCTTCTTGAAGAACTCTGCAGGTGCTAATTCAATATTGTAAAGTTGAAGAATGAAGTCACCGAGTGAGTAGAAGATAGGGCAGTCCTTATAAACTTCAATTGGACGAAGCAGGTGAGGGCCATGACCTACTATAGCATTTGCACCCGCATCAATGCACTCGTGAGCTAAATCTATGAGGAACTGTGAGGGATTCTCCTTTGCATCGCCTGAGAGCTGATGTGAATGAACGGAAACGATTATGTAGTCGGAGCAGAGCTGAGCCTCATAAATCGCGCGCTTTACTCTCTCAATGTCCTCTCTCTCACACTCCATAACGTATTCGCACTTGTCACCAAGCTTGAACTTAAGGTTAGGACCGAGCATCTCCTCGTCGGTCGCGGTAGGCTTGTAATAGCCTTCTTTTACAGTGATGTTTCTTGAAACGTTGATACCGGTTTTCTCGGCAAGCTCGCGTACAAATGCCATTTCACGCTCTGTGACGCGCACGTGGCTGTTTATACGAATGCCGTTAATACCCGCTCTGCCGGGAACGCGTGAGGTCTGCTCACCTGCCAGCATATCAGGAGAGAAGTTGGTGTTTACACAGATAAGCGCAATTCTGCCTGCACTTGTGTCAAGGTAACGTGGCTTTGACGCTTCACCGAGCGTTCTGCCACAGCCTGCGTGGACAAATCCGCTCTCATCAAGTTCCTCGAGTGTGGAGAGGAAGCCTTCAATAGAAAAGTCGAAGGCGTGGTTGTTGTTGAAGGTAGTCATATTGAAGCCAAACGCCTCAAGATCCGGTAATACCTTAGGTGTAACTCTGATATACGTACCGCCGCTCTGCTGCGCGGAGGGGCATTCACCCTCCTCGTTGAGTGTGGTTTCCAGGTTGAAGAATGCGGCGTCCGCACTCTCAATATACGGTCTTAATTCGTCATAGCCGATATAGTCAGGCTGAATTCTTCTGCCGATTATGGCGTCTCCTGCTGCAATAAATTTCATATTATTCCACCATGCCAAGTACGGTCAATATTGCAATTTCAAGACCTGTTGGCACTGAGTCCTTTCTTATCCATTCTTCTCTTGTGTGCGCGCCTGCACCGATGTACGTACCTATAGTTATAGCGGGGATTCCGAGCGACAACGGAATATTGCAGTCGGTAGAGCTTGAGCCGAACACCTTTTCTTCACCCGTAACCTCTTTTACAGCCTTCCTTGTTGCCTGACGGAGCTTTTCAAGTCCGTTCTCGTCTACATTATTTGATGCGCAAGGACGGTCGCCCACGAGCTTAACGTCAATCTTTACCTCGTCAGAACGAACTTCATCAAATATTCTTTCGAACTGCTCTTTCATATTTGCAAGAAGCTCAACATCGTCCGAGCGGTATTCGCAGAGCATACTTGCATTTTGTGCTATAGTGTTAACTGAAGTACCACCGTTGATAGTTCCGACGTTATAAGTAAGCTTCTTGCCTTCTTTTTTTGGAAGTTCAAGTGAGTATATCTTAGTTACAATCTCTGAAAGAGCAGCGATAGCATTTTTATTACCAAACCTGCTCCATGAATGTCCACCCACAGTTGAAGCAGTAACCTCGTATCTGTGCGAGCCTACGGCTCTATCTGCGCTGTAAGCGAATTTCCCGGCATCAAAGCTGATAAGTCGCTTGATTCTGCCGGCAAAGTCCTTGAAGAGCTGTCTTGTACCTTTAAGATTTCCGAGTCCTTCCTCACAGGAGTTGCAAACGAATAACACACCGCTCGTTACTATCTTGTTTATATTGAAGTATTTTGCGCAGAGCATAAGCGCCGCAACGCTTGCGGTATCGTCGCCAACTCCTGGCGCACGGATAAACTCGCCGTCGTCGATATATGGCATAGGCTCAGTATCCGGGAAAACTGTGTCAGTGTGAGCTTCAATTACGCTCAAATCTGCACCGTCACCGACCTGGTAAGGATAAATAACGTTAAGCGCCTCGTCAATATACGCCTTCATTCCGTTATTCAAAAACCAATTTCTGCAGTATTCCGCACGCTTTTCCTCGTGGCCCGATGGCGCGGGAATCTGGCAAAGGTCGTAAATAATTTTGTAAACCTCGTCTATGTTCTCATTAACGAATGCCTGTATTTTTTCTCTCATACTTCCTCCGCTTATGTACTTAAAATAATAAAACTAACCATATTATACCACGTCTTCTTGAATTTGTAAATAGGTTTTATTTTTCTTGCTATTTTCTAAACGCTTGACTTTTTTGGTGGCTTGATTTATAATGTAAAGCGTATATAAGAGATTGCGTATAAACTTTACATTTTTTAGGAGATTCCTTATGAATAACGAATATTCTCTTAATAGCGTGGAATATGTATACGATAAAAAGGGTGAGGGAAAGCTCTTGCTTGCAAGAATCTGTCTTATCGCTTTGTACACGTTATTCGTAGTTGCGTATTTTATTCTTTGTTATACCTCGGGGTTTGTGCCGGTCTTTGCTCTTTGTCCTATCTTTGTCTGGATGCTCGTGTACTTCACTTGGCGATACGTTAAATTTGACGTTTACTATACTTTTGAACACGGCGACATAGCGATTGGCAGGATAGTGTCAACCAAAAACGATAAGAAGAGGCTACCAAAGCTTACGTTTAACTACAGTCGCGTAGTCTTTATCGATGATTATAAAACTGCAAAGACTACTGACACGCTCGCTAAAGTTAAATGCTATGATTACTCAAGCAGTATCAAAAGTGATAAAAACATTATAATAGTGTTTAAAGATGGTAACAGAGAAAAAGCAGTGATAGTAGAAGCTATTCCTGCCTTTCATAAGCTTTTGAAGTCTTATACTAAGGAAAAATATTACATAACTGATAAGGAAGTTTAAATTATGTTAAAAGATATTCCGAATATCATTTCCCCTGAGCTGTTAAAGGTTCTTTCAGAGATGGGTCACGGTGATAGAATTGTTATCGCCGACGGCAATTTTCCTGCCGCATCATGTGCGAAGGAGACTATACTTATAAGGTGTGACGGCCACGGCGTTCCCGAAATTCTTGATGCGATTTTACAGCTGTTTCCACTCGATACGTACGTGGAAAAGCCCGTTACGCTTATGCAGGTCGTGCCCGGTGATACGGTAGAAACGCCTATTTGGGACACGTATAAGGAAATTATTGCAAAGCACGACGCGCGCGGTGCCGATACTGTCGGTAATATATCGCGTTTTGACTTTTACGATGAGGCGAAGCAGGCTTATGCTATCATAGCGACTAGCGAGAAGGCGCTTTATGCTAACGTAATACTTCAAAAGGGAGTATTATAATATGACTGTTAAAGAGCTGAAAAAAGCGGTATTTGACGCTATCGACAATAATCGAGATAAGATTATATCCTTAGGCGAGAGCATCTTCCGTGAACCCGAGCTTGGATATAAGGAGTTTAAGACCGCAGAAAAGGTAAAGGCTGCTTTTGACGAAATAGGAATTGAATATAAGGATGGCGTAGCAATTACGGGTGTTATCGGTAAGATGCACGGCAAGGAATCGAAGATGAACGTTGCTTTAATGGGCGAGCTTGATGCGGTTATATCTCCGGATCATCCATTTGCTAATTCTGTGACCGGCGCGGCACATTCATGCGGACACTTTGCGCAGATTGCAGCTATGGTTGGCGTTGCTTACGCTCTTCGAGATTCGGGTGTTATGGAGCACCTTTCGGGCGATGTTTCCTTTATGGCAGTTCCGGCTGAAGAGGGTGTAGAGCTTGAATGGCGAAGCGAGATGATGAAGCAGGGAAAAATATCCTTCCTTGGCGGAAAACAGAACTTTATAAAGCTTGGAGCCTTTGACGACGTAGACGTTATGGTTATGCAGCATACTGCGTGTGATGGTAAAATGACAATCTGCGGTCCAAAAGCTATGGGCTTTGTGGCTAAAATCATACAGTATCACGGCAAGGAGTGTCACGCAGCAACTCCCTTTAAGGGTATTAACGCACTTGATGCGGCGAGGATTGGTCTTACCGCTTGTGATGCCGTGCGCACCACCTTTAAGGACGAGGATAGCGTACGCTTCCATTACGTTATGACTAAGGGCGGTAATCTTGTAAACGTTGTACCGGGATTTGTAGAGATCGAGGCGCAGGTGCGCGCTAATTCGCTTGAGGCACTTACCGATGCATCGACAAGAATTGACAGGGCGTTAAAGGCGGGAGGCGTGGCACTTGGTGCCGGATGCGAAATACAGAATATTCCCGGCTATCTTTTCCCGGTTGTTTCCGAAGATCTTAACGAAATTGCTGAATCAAATCTACGTATGCTTACTGATAAGGAAATATACTTTGCTCCCACTCAGTGTACGACAGATGCTAACGACGTATCTAACATCATTCCGACTTTGCATACTATGATTTGCGGAGCTACGGGACGCGCGCATAGCGGTGAATATGAGATTACGGATCCGGATTCCGCGTACATAACTGCTGCTAAGTTCTTAGCAGCTACAGTAGTAGATTTACTCGCTAACGGAGCACAAAGAGGTCTTGATATTAAAGCTGCCTACAACGCACCGTTAAATAAGGAGACCTATCTTGAATTGATGAAATCTATGAAAAACTCAATTTGAGCAAGTTAAAATAAAGCAGAAAAGGCACATCACATCACTCCAATGTGGAGCTAAGTGATATGCCTTTTCTTTATTGGATTTTATTTGTTAATTGATAAAAGCAGCACGGCTACTGCACCTATGCCAATGCCCAGCCATTGACGCCAGTGCATTTTCTCCTTGAAAACGAACAAGGAAAATACTAAAGTAACCATAAGTGAGCCAACACCGATTACAGGATAAATAAGGCTCGGGGACAAGTCGGTATTTGCCAAAAGCATTACGAACACGTTTAGCAGCAAATTAAGCAAAGCGGCAGATATAGGCAGCCAAACAGAAGTTTTTAGCATAATCGGAGTATCGATACGATTACTTTTTAGATAAATGAAGAAGTAGACGATAGAGGATAGGAGGATAGCAAAGAACATAAGTTGATTGCCATACGCTCCCGCGTATTCGGTCTGTTGAGTTCTTTGTACGATAGAGCAGCCTGCATTGCCAAAGAAAGCAAGCAAAACGTAAAATAACCATTTAGACGAGATTTTCTTTTCCTCTGATTTTTTGGAATAAAGGCAGAGTGTAATTGAACAAACAACTAACAGTAAGCCTATGACTACCATGACGTTAAGAGTGCTGCCCCAGAAAATAAATCCCCATATAGTCGTTAAAATTAGCGACAAGGAATTCATTAGCGTGGTGAGGGCTACAGGGCCGTGCTTTAGTGCGTTGATAGTGCCTGTAACCGTTACCGCATAGCAAACCGCATAGGCAAGTGAGTACCATAAAACGTTTGCATTAAAGGAAAAATCGGTAATCCAGAAGATTGCCCAGCCTAAGCAGGCACTTAGCATTACCCAAAAGCCGTAAAAGGCTGAGGTATCCTTCTTGCCTGAGTTTTTACGATTAAACATCTTGGCAAGTACACTTGATGACGTACTTAAAAATACGCTCAAAGTTAAATAAATATAAGGCATTTTATCATTCTCCTATTTGATTAGCCAAACAGATGCATCTTGTATCTTATCGCAAATACGTTCGCAGTATAGTATCTGCCGAAGCGATAGAATGTGTTGGCGGCAAGGGGGTGGGGAAGATTAGATACGTTCCATAGATAGAGTCTATCCTCGGCAAGCTCCTCGATAACGTACTCGGGGTCGTCAAAATATCTTTCTAAGTGGTAACGAAGAGAAGAGCATCTTGAAATAATTGCGCCGTAGTACATATCGTATATTTCAAATCCCGCCGCCTTGTTATAGAACATCCAGGACTTAAAGTGCGTATCTCTTAAAGCCTTCATTCTGCTTTCAAGCTCGTAGCTTTCCTCGTAAAGCACACGAAGAGCATCAGTATCCTTGTTATCATAAGCCTTTTTGAGCCTTACGCCAAAATCCGCCTTAAGCTGAAGCGCATAAACTATAGCATCAAATAACTCGAACACGGGCTTGAAAAGAGGATCGCAGTCCTGCCTTTCATTTCTTGCGTTTTCGTATAATTCTGTATAATACTTTCTCGTGTCAACACCCTCGATGTGCTTATCGAGAATACCTGCTAAGGGGTCGTTGAACATCATAAAGCGGCTTGCGTTAGAGGCAACGCCTGAATTTGTAGGGTCATCAGCCCTTTCAAGAATGCAAAGGTCATTTGCAGATACTCCGCAAATGAATTCGAAGAACTCATCGGCTCGCTTACTTGCCTTTTCACCGGTGTAATCAACCTCGGCGTAGAGCTGCATACCGTAAAGCGCAGTGACAAGCGGACACGCTGCCTCGTTATTCCATACGCTGATAATTACTTCCTTGATACCCGACTCGATTGCCGCTTCAATACCGGTAAGATTTGCCTTCGTCTGCTTGAACGCAGGGAAGTAGCTAAGATAGGTAAATATGCCGCCACAGAAGGCAAGACCGGGGAAGGAGGCTTGCTTTGCGATATAATCGAGGTACTTTTGTTTTTCTTCAAGTGTGTATACCCAGCATATCTGCTGCATTCCGTCCGGCACACCCTTGATAATTTCACCGGAGCCTTCGCCGCCGCCTTCAATATCGCCGCCTCCAAGGAGCATATCACTCCACATCATAGGCTTAAGTCCGCGTTTTTCGCAAAGCTCGTAAACTCGGTTAATATGCTCTGACATAAGACGGAGCTTCTTTTCACCCTTGCCGTTTTTTGTTATGTATTCGCCGCAACCGATAAAGTACGCCTCGTCAAGACCGACGTGCACTCTTCTGGTTGTGAACATTTCGGAGACGTTTTTAAGGAGGGTATCGATAAACTCGTACGTCTTTTCGTCACCTATTAGGAGCGTGTCGTATACGTCCTTAATGCCTGTGGTACACTCCCACTGAAGACCTGTACCGAGGTGAGACAGACACTGAATGCAGGGAATAAGCTCAATTCCGAGCTTCGAAGCGTAAAGGTCAATTTCCTTTATCTCCTTAGCGGTATATTTACCTCTCATATGACCGAAGTATGGGTATTCCTTAACCTCATACGTGTCCTCTGTGTAGAGCATAAACATATTAAGACCCATAAGAGCAGTCTTGTTAAGAAGCTTCTTAACTGTAGCAACGCTAAGTACCGAGTTTCTTGATGCGTCGAACATCGGGCCGTGTGTCGTGAGCTTCGGCATTTCAAAAATTGAAATATCTTCCTTTTCGGTAAATGCCTTTAATACGTACGCAAGACCTCTGAAGAATCTTGCCGCTTGATTACAAGTTACCACGGC
>JAZQRW010000050.1:0-4772 GCA_045629765.1 Eubacteriales bacterium | reverse complement strand
ATATTCTCATCACCGCCGAATGAAATCTCGCGAAGGCTCTCACAGCCTGAAAATACGTCCTCATCCTCAAGCTCTGTAACGCCCGCAGGTATTGCAATACGCATAAGCGACGTACAGCCCGCAAAGGCGTCAAAGCCTATTGATTTAGTGCCGACAGGTAGTATCACAGAGGCGAGTGAAGTGCAGTTTTTAAATGCACTTCTGCCAATTTTGGTAAGTTTAGTTGGCATTTCCACATATTTTAGTGACCTGCAGCCCTCAAAAGTCGACTCATCAATCATTGCCATATTGCACGAGAGCTTAACCGACTCAAGCGCAAAGCAGGAGGCAAATGCGTTAAATTCCACAAGCACACAGCTGTCCGGCACGGTAATCTCACTAAGGTTGAAGCAAAAGGCGAACGCTCCCGAACCAATCATATAAATAGCCTCGGATAGCTTAACACGGGTAAGGGATACGCATCCCTCAAAGCACCCCTCGCCTATTCTCTTTACACTGTCGGGTATAGTTATGCTAAGAAGAGAGGTACAACCCGAGAACACCTCGTCGAGTATCTCGGTAACGCCAAATTCAATAGTAACACGACGCAGATTTTTGCACCCCATAAAAGCGCACGCGCCTATCTTCTTAATGTTTTTCGGAATGTAAATTTCAGTAAGGCTTTCGTAATCGCGAAAGGCATTCTCGGCAATCTCCTCAACCTCTGTGTCAAGGTGAATTACGCTATTTTCGGGCGTATCCTCATACATTCCGCGATATACAAAAACGTTCTTTTCCGGTTGCTTTTCTGCAAGCTTAATACTCATATTAACCAAGCCTTGCAAGAGCTGACTTCAACGCCTCACGAGTTTCGAGATACTTATTGAGCTTAGCGCGCTCGCCCTCGATAACCTGTGCGGGTGCTTTTGCTACGAAGCCCTCGTTAGAAAGCTTCTTCTCAATTCTCTCAATCTCGCTCTCGTTCTTCGTCATCTCAGCGGTAAGTCTTGCGCGCTCCTTCTCAAAGTCAATAACGTCGGAAAGAGGAATATACATACTGCCCGCATCAGTAGCAATCATAACGGCATCGTCCGACTTATATTCATCGGTGATAATCATCTCAGAGGTTGAAGCAAGCTTCTCAAGCATACGCTCTGCGTGACGGAAGGTATCCTCGTACTTGGTTACGATATAGAGCTTCGCCTTCTTTGATGGTGGAACGTTCATCTCTGCTCTGCGCGCTCTTATGGCAGTGATACAACCGATAATGCGCTCAACGTCCTCCTCTTCGGCACTGTAATTCATCGCAGCGTCAAACGCAGGATAGCTATCAATCATAATTGACTCTACGCTATGAGGAAGCGCCTGATAAATCTCCTCGGTGATGAAAGGCATATATGGGTGAAGAAGCTTAAGAATTGAGGTCAATACCTTAACGAGCACACGCTTAGCGGTAATTGCAGTTGCGCCGCCCTCAAAGATTCGGCTCTTAACCATCTCAATATACCAGTCGCAAAATACGTCCCAGGTAAATGAGTAAATCTCGGAAAGAGCGATACCCAATTCATAGTTATCCACGTTGGTAGTTACGGAGCGTGTCAATTTATTAAGCTTTGACAATACCCACTTATCTTCAAGACAGAGTGAGGACTCGTCGTAGTCGGCAAGCAGCTCCTCGTCACTCTCGGTAAGATTCATAAGCACGAAGCGTGATGCGTTCCAAAGCTTGTTAGCAAAGTTTCTAGCCGCCTCAATCTTCTCGTCGGAGAAGCGCATATCGTTACCGGGCGCGTTACCCGTTGCAAGTGCAAATCTAAGAGCATCTGCGCCATACTTATCGATAATCTCGAGCGGGTCAATACCGTTGCCGAGTGACTTCGACATCTTTCTACCCTGTGCATCTCTTACAAGACCGTGAATGAATACGGTGCTAAAGGGCTTCTTTCCCATATGCTCAAGGCCTGAGAATATCATTCTCGCAACCCAGAAGAAGATGATGTCGTAGCCTGTTACGAGCACGCTCGTGGGATAGTATCTCTGAAGGTCTGCGGTGTTGTCGGGCCAACCCATAGTGGAGAATGGCCAGAGCGCAGATGAGAACCAGGTGTCAAGCACGTCGCTCTCCTGCTCTACCTTACCGCCACACTTAGGACAAGCGGTAATATCGGTCTTAGATACCTCCATATGTCCGCACTCCTGGCAGTAGAACGCAGGAATTCTATGTCCCCACCAAAGCTGACGGGAGATACACCAGTCGTGACAGTTCTCCATCCAGTTGGTATAGGTCTTAGTAAATCTCTCGGGCTGGAACTTAATATCGCCGTTTACAACAGCGTCGAGCGCAGGCTTGGCAAGAGGAGCCATCTTAACGAACCACTGGTCAGAGGTAAGAGGCTCAACGGTGGTCTTACAACGGTAGCACGTACCAACATTATGTGAGCAGGGCTCAACCTTTACAAGATAGCCGCCTGCCTCAAGGTCAGCGACAATCGCACGTCTTGCATCCTCGCGTGACATACCGGCATACTTTCCGCCGTATTCCTTAGAGATTGACGCATCGTCGTTCATTACCTTAATAATCTCTAAGCCGTGTCTGTTACCTACCTCAAAGTCGTTGGGGTCGTGTGCGGGAGTAATCTTTACACAGCCTGTACCGAAATCACGCTCAACGTATTCGTCGGCGATAACGGGAATCTCACGCTCTACGAGCGGCAGGATAAGAGTCTTGCCAACGAGGTGAGTATATCTCTCGTCCTCGGGGTGTACCGCAACCGCAGTATCGCCGAGCATAGTCTCAGGTCTTGTAGTAGCAACGGTAACGTACTCGTCAGAGCCCTTTACAGGGTATCTGACATGCCAGAAATTGCCCGCCTGCTCGGAATACTCAACCTCAGCGTCGGAAAGCGCCGTTAAGCAATGTGGACACCAGTTAATAATTCTGTAACCACGGTAAATAAGGCCCTTGTCGTAAAGATTTACGAACACCTCGCGAACCGCGCGTGAGCAACCCTCGTCCATAGTAAATCTCTCACGGTTCCAGTCGCAAGAGGTACCGAGCTTCTTAAGCTGGCTGATAATTCTGTTACCGTACTGGTTCTTCCAATCCCAAACACGCTCAAGGAACTTCTCACGTCCGAGGTCATATCTTGTCAGACCCTCGTTTACACGGAGATTTTCCTCAACCTTAATCTGTGTAGCAATACCTGCGTGGTCGGTGCCGGGAACCCAGAGTGTTGAGTAGCCCTGCATACGCTTGGTACGAACGAGAATGTCCTGAAGTGTCTCGTCAAGCGCGTGGCCCATGTGGAGCTGTCCCGTTACGTTTGGCGGTGGGATTACGATTGAGAATGCCGGCTTCTTCGGATCCTCATCGGGTGCAAAATAATTCTTGTTACACCATTCCTTGTAAATTCTGTCCTCAAATTCAAGAGGATTGTAGTTCTTTGCTAATTCTTTTCTCATATTTCGTCCTTTCGCATTTTATGCAAAATAAATTTAATAATCCTCAAAAATGCAAACAAAAGTTTGCTTTTAGGTGGCTTTCACCAAATAAAACAAAAAAGCCCCGAGATTGCAAAAAGCGCAATCTCGGGACGCAATAAACGTGGTACCACCCGATTTCAGAGGCTAAGCCTCCCTCATTAGCTCCGTAACGCAGAGAATGCGCCGGGTTCTAATCAGCAATATATCAATCGCCTTTCTTCCCGGGTAAAAGCAGGCTACCTTCACACATTTTCCGATTGGGAACTCACACCAACCGTCCCTCTCTTAAAATCAGATAAGTGGCTACTCTCCTGCAGTGTCCTTTACGAACTACTCTATTTTAACACAAGCGTGTCAATTTGTCAACATATTTTATTTATATCCGTCGTAAACGAGCTTAGTCACAGTGTACATACTGTTATAAGCCTCCTCGAGTAAGCCCTCGACGTCAACCTTGCTAAGCTCCGCCATAACCTCTTCAATCTTTGGCTGAGTCTTAGGGTGGCGGGGTGTGAATACGGTACAGCAATCCTCAAAGGGTAAAATCGATGTATTAAACGTGCCGTAGTGCCTAGCCTGTATGACAATCTCGTTTTTGTCAAGACCGATACACGGACGGAATACGGGAATATTTACGACCGAGTCGGTAACGCTGATTGCCGAGAGCGTTTGCGAAGCAACCTGACCAAGACTCTCGCCGGTGATAAGCGCACCGCACTTATATTCTTTGGCACACCTTTCGGACAGACGCATCATAAATATGCGAAGAAGAATAGTGAAGAAATCTTCTTTACAGTTATCGCGAAGCTCCTCCTGTATATGCGTCAAGGATATAATATGAACGTGAATTCTTGCACAAAATTCGCACATTTCCTGCGCTAAGGTAAGTACCTTCTCCCTTGCGCGCTCCGAGGTATACGGGAACGACTCAAAGTGCAAAGCCTCAATCTCCATACCGCGCTTTGCCATCATACAACCGGCAACGGGTGAGTCTATTCCGCCCGAAAGAAGCAAAAGCCCTCTGCCCGCCGAGCGCAATGGCAAACCGCCCGCACCCTGCTCCTGACCTGCTCTTATGTAGGCGTTATCGTCCCTCACCTCAACGGTTACGGTGACGTCGGGATTCTTTACGTCAACCTTAATTCCACGCACGGTTTCAAGCACGGCAGCGCCAACCAGCGCTGAAATCTCGGGAGACTTTAACGGGAATTTCTTATCCGAGCGCTTTGCGTCAACCTTAAAGGTACGCTTGCCCTCTAATTTCTCGGGCAAATATTTTTTCGCCATAGCGATAATGCTCTCAATATTCT
>JAZQRW010000049.1:0-7070 GCA_045629765.1 Eubacteriales bacterium | reverse complement strand
GCTTAGCCATAAGAGGCGTCTTGGTAAGAAGATAGCCCCTCTTTTCCTCCTCGTCCTCAACCCAGCGCTGAAGTCTTTGAACTGTTCTTGCGCCCTTAGGAAGAAGAATAGGAAGACCCTGACCGATAACGTCAACGGTTGTGAAGTATTCAAGCTCACGGCCAATCTTGTTGTGGTCGCGCTTAAGCGCTTCCTCTTGCTGAGTTACGTACTCGTTAAGCTCGTCCTTTGAGGGGAAAGCAATACCGTATACACGCTGGAGCATCTTGTTGTTCTGGTCGCCCTTGTAGTATGCACCTGTACACTGCGTGAGCTTGAATGCTTTAACCATACCTGTGGAGTGAAGATGTGGGCCTGAACACAGGTCAACGTACTCGCCCTGGCGGTAGAATGAAAGGGTAGCATCGTCGCCAAGCTCCATAATTCTCTCTACCTTGTATGGCTCGTCAAGCTTGGTCATAAGCTCAATCGCCTCGTCCTTAGAGAGTACAAAACGCTCAATAAGTAAATTTTCCTTTACAATTTTCTTCATTTCAGCCTCAATATTCTTGAGAATATCAGGTGTGAATGAAATCTCTGCATCGAAGTCCTGGAAGAATCCCGTGTCAGTTGCAGGGCCAATTGTCTGCTTCGTGTTGGGGTAAAGTCTTTTAACAGCCTGCGCCATAATGTGCGCCGCAGTGTGACGGAAGATGTGCTTGCCCTCCTCGTCCTTAAAGGTGAGAAGCTGAACCTCAGCCTCGTCATCTACAACGTGTGAGAGCTCTGTCGCCTCACCGTTAAGCTTTGCCGCAAATACCTCTCTTGAGATAATTCCAAGCTCCTTTGCCGCCTCGTAAATCGAAGCCGCGCCCTCAGACTCGTAAACGAGTCCGGTTGAAAAAATGATTTTTGCCATTTTTCTTACCTCTATATTGAAAATTTTAATATAAAACAAAAAAACCTCAGTCCACAAAAAACCGCGTATTGCAGTTCTTCGGGGTGAGGACAAGGTGTCCCGCACGGTTCCACCCGAGCGTTTTACTCATTGATATTCGTTTCGCACATTAAAGACGTGCCGTGGGCGGTACCCTATGCTCCTTAACGCTGCGCTCGCACCAACCGACAGCTCTCTTTGCCTAAGGTAAAATCATAGGACGTGTTCCACTGGGAAAATTCTAGCACAAATAAATTCTAAAGTCAACACTTTTTTGCAATTTTCTTTATTGACATTTGCACTTGCATTTGGTATAATTACAATAGCAATACAAAATAGTTAATAATATGGAGGTTATTATGCAGGAAACTAAGATTATTCTTAAGGATATGATTGCAATCAGAGACTTCGTAAGACAGGTTATTCTTCTTGATTATGAGGTTGATTTGGTGCAGGGCAGATATACCGTTGATGCTAAGTCAATTATGGGTATCTTTGCACTTGATACACTCTCTCCCATTACCCTTATTGCTCATACGAATAACGCTGAGGAGTTCTTTGAAGTAATCAAGGATATCATCGTTAAGTAATTTTTATCCTAATCAAACCAATTCCCGATTATGCACCGAATAATCGGGAATTTCCGCTTTTTAATACATCTTGATGAGAATTTTAGAGGTGGCTTATGCTGAGAATTTCATCTACAACCAATCTTTCACCGTCCGTCAGGGACAGCGTTTCGGATTTTATACGCCGTGAAATTGCGTTTCAAAAGAAAATCGGCTTTGACGCTATTGATTTTTCAATGGCGCTTTTCAAAAACACCGCGGGGGATTTGAGACGTCTTGCCGAAACTGCCCGTTCCGATGCAGAGTCGCTCGGTATGCGATTTGAGGTATGCCACCTTCCGTTTGCAATCAAAACGAGTGACGATTTGGAAAGCTATAAGGATTTTAACGGCTTCGTAATAAGAGCCATTGACGCGGCGGCGGTTTTAGGCGTTGATTTTGCGGTGATGCACCCCACTACCGCAACCGTTCCCGCAGCCGAATTTAATAAAGTGAGGGACTACGACTTCGTTATGAAGCATCTGACGCCCTTTGCGGAATATGCGCTGAAAAGGGGAGTGACGCTCGCTATAGAGAATATGGGCCCGATTCCGAGGGAATGCGCGGTGCACAGATTTTGTCAGACTCCTGAGGAAGTTTGCGAGGTTGCGGATGCTTTGAGTGCACGTGTTTGCTGGGATTTCGGCCACGCAAATATGGCAGGACTTAAGCAGTCGGAGGCGCTTCACTGCGTTGGCTCGCGTTTAGCCGTTCTGCACGTTAACGATAATCTTGGCGGTGACGATATTCACCTACCGCCTTTCTTGGGCAATATTGATTGGCGCGACGCGATGAGAGGACTTACTGACATAGGCTTTAAGGGACTATTTAATTTTGAAATAGCGACTGATAAAGTGCCGTTCGGAATGCGTGAGAGCTTCGCGCAATATCTTGTTGCCTCTGCCCGTGAAATTATGAATTATATGGAGAAATGACGAAAAATGGATATTAAAATTTTACATCTTATTGAGGGTGCAAAGGCAGCCAGAGGAACTACGGTTATTATCGACGTTTTCAGAGCATTTACGGTTGAAGCGTATATGTTCTCAATGGGCGCTGATAAGGTTATTCCGATAGGCTCGTCCGATTTAGCTTATGAAATGAAAAGAGCAAATCCCGACGTTATTCTTGCAGGCGAGAGGGAGGGTAAGATTATGCCCGGATTTGATACGGGAAATTCTCCTTATCAGCTTCTTTCAGTTGACCTGGAAAACAAGACTGCTGTACATACAACCAGTGCCGGAACGCAGGGAATTGCCAATGCTACGGGTGCTACCGAGATACTTGGCTGTGGCTTGGTAAATGCTCGTGCAACCGCAGAATACATAAGACAAAGCGGGGCAGAGGTGGTTTCACTCGTATGTATGGGACTTATGGCTAAGGCTGAAACCGAGGAGGACACGCTTTGCGCAAATTACATCAAGGCAATTCTCGAAGGACGTGAGATTGATATGCCGAGCGAAATTGAAAAGCTCAAGGTTACATCTGGGGCAAAGTTCTTTGACGAGGCTCAGAACGACGTCTTTCCAAGAGATGACTTCTTCATGTGCACAGAGGTTGATAAATTTCCGTTTGCAATGCGTCTTACCGAGGGTGATGACGGAATTAAGTATATGGAGAGGATAGACGTCTATGAATAACGATTATTCTATTCTTAAGAGTGATTTGCACGCTATCGGCATACGCGAGGGCGACTCTATAATTATCCACAGCTCGTATAAATCGATGGGTGGGCTTGACGGTGGAATTAAGACGCTTATAGATGCAATCTTGTCGGTTATAGGAGATTCGGGTACGCTTATTGCTCCCACCTTAACGTTTCGTGACGTGTCCGTAGAGCACCCCGTGTTTGATTATCTCAACACCCCATCCTGCGTCGGCGCGGTGAGCGAGTACGTTAGGCTTATGGACGGTGCCGTGAGAAGCATACACCCGACGCACTCTTGTGCCGTTATCGGTAAGGATACCGACTATTTTGTCCGTGACCACGAGCTTGACAGAACACCTGTTGGTAAAAATTCGCCTTTCTACAAATTGCGTGAGGTGGGCGGTAAGGTGCTTATGCTCGGTTGTGGCGTAGGTTGTAACACTAGCATGCACGGCGTTGAGGAATATTTCGGCACTCCGTACGTCTTGCCGAAGACTCCGTCACCGTATACGATTATTCTGCCGAACGAAATGTATACCATTGACTTTTACCGTCATCATATCAGGCAAAACGGATATGAACAGCGCTACGACAGACTTAAGGGCGTTATGGCAAGGGAGTATTTTACTCCCGGAGTAATTCACGGGGCCGAGAGTTATCTTATAGATGCTAAAGAGATGTGGAGAGTAGGACTCGAGTGCCTTTCTCGCGATCCGTATTTCTTCGTTGAGAGGACAAACAACTAATAACTATTAAAGCAGGCGTAAAGGTCTGCTTTTTGCTTTTATTGCTAAGTATTGGATAAATATTTTGTATACTTTGCCCACAAGTATTTTCTTGATTTCGTTGACTTTCGCGCGTGCGTGTGATAAAATTATTGTGGAATAAAATGCAAAGGAATGTATATTATGCAAAAGACAGTTATAGTCATCAACGGTGCCGGCGGAGTAGGTAAGGATACGATGTGTGAGCTTGCGGCGAAGCATTTTAAGGTGAGAAACATATCTACGATTACTCCTATTAAGGAATTGGCAGCTCTTGCAGGCTGGGACGGACGTAAGGACGATAAGTCACGCAGATTTCTCTCGGATTTAAAGCAACTGTGCGTCAACTACAATGACTTTCCAACGAATTGGGCAAAGGGAATATTCGACGAGTTTATGCAAAACGACGAGCAGATACTCTTCGTACATATTCGTGAGCCTGAGGAGATTGAGAAATTCATTGCGGCTACGGGCGGATTTGCTAAGGCTATGCTCGTAAGGGGCGGTGAGAGAATGAAGAAGTCGTCCTACGGTAATCGCTCCGACGACGAGGTGGAGAACTATAAGTACGATTACTATTTTTACAACGACAAATCACTTGAAGAGGCGGAGCGCGAGCTTTGCGGATTATTAAACAACATTTTATCATAAGGAGATTATTATGAACAATCCAAGAAAACTTTACCGTCAGTTCACAGAAGAGAAGCTTGAACAGGTAAGAAATCATCCATACTTTGCAACTGCAAAGGCGGCACTTTTAAAAAAGGCTGACGATATGCTATTAAACGATCCACCCAGAATCAGATTTTCTAAGATTCACCTCTACGTAACTACCGGTGACAGAGGTACCTTTGAGAACGATTACTTTAGCTATTTTGAAAGAGTGAGAACGTTTTATCTCGCCTATCTTATTACCGAGGAAGAGAAGTATCTTACCGAGCTTGCCGATACTATCTGGAATATATGTAACTTTGAGTCTTGGACTCTCCCTGCGCATATTTCCGAGAACGCGCCTATTGAGAGACGCAGAAACTTTATTGCGCTCTTCTCGGCATCCGCAGGCGGCACTCTTTCCGAGATTTTGTACTTCGTTGGAGATAAGCTCCCAGAGCTTGTTACAAGACGCGCTAAGGCAGAGATTCAGTACAGAATTATCGACTCGTTTGCAAACCACGATTGTCCCTTCGAGCACGTAAGTCATAACTGGGCGGCGGTATGTATTTCCTCGGTGCTTTGTACTTATCTTTATATGGCTACCGAGGAGGAGATCGAGGCTCAGCTTCCTCGTATGATGGCAACGGCTGATAAATACCTTACCGGCTTTGCCGACGACGGCTGCTGTGCCGAGGGAATTGCTTATTGGGGCTACGGCTTCTCGAACTTTATCACCTTTGCCGCTATGCTTAAGGATTACACCGACGGTAAGATTAACTACTTTGACAATCCTAAGGTAAAGAAGGTTGCGTGGTTCCCATACAGAGTTCGTCTTAACGATAACGACTCACTCTCTTTCTCGGACGGTAGCGGAGTAGGCTATAAGGTAGACCGCGCGATAGCACACGTGCTTAAGGATAATTACCCCGATTATCCTATCCTTGAGAATGATCCTTTGACCGTAGCACCGGGTGGCAGCCGTGGCTTCTTCTGCTTGAATCCCGATTACGTTGCCGCACCCGTTGAATCAAAGACCGAGGTATTTGATAACGTACAGTGGTTCGTGCATCACAGCAAAAATTACGCCCTTGGCGCAAAGGCGGGACACAACGACGAGTTCCATAATCATAACGACGTAGGCTCATTCTGTCTTTCTAAGGACGGTGTAGTATCATTTACCGACCCCGGAGTAGGCAGATATACCAAGCAGTATTTTGCTCCTGAGACTCGTTACCGCGACCATATGATTTGTGCATCTCGCGGTCATTCAGTGCCTATTATCAACGGGCTTGAGCAGGTAGAGGGCAATAGAGGTATTTGCGACGTTCACACGCTTACCGAGGACAGATTTACCTTCGACATGAAGAAGGCTTACGTTATCGATACGCTTGAGTCCTTGGTGCGTGACTTTGATTGCAAGGACGAGTATTTCACTCTTACGGATACTTATACCTTCACCGAGACGCCGACCGCTATCACTGAGCGCTTCGTTTCGCTCGTGCCCGTTACTTATGAAGACGGCGTAGTTAAGTGCGCTAACTCAATAATCGAATTTAACGCTGACGAATTTGAAGTTATCGCCTCAAGCGCACACGCAGGCGGTGATACCAAGAAGACTATTTACTACGTAGATTTCGTACCGAAAAATCTTGACAGAAAGATGTCCTTTACCTTCAAATTCATTTAAAATCCAAGAGGAATAAGCTATGGACAAATCGAGGAATATCTATCGTGAATTTAACGATGAGAAGCTTGCCGAGATAAGAAATCACTCCTATTATAAGGTAGCGAGAGAGAAAATTATTGAAAAGGCAGACGAGTTTCTTCTTACCGATCCGCCGAGAATCAGATTTTCTAAAATGCACCTTTACGTAACAACAGGTGACAGGGACCAGTATGAGGCGGATTATTTTGCATATTTTGCAAGGCTTGAGACATTATATTTAGCGTATATAACCACCGAGAATGAGAAGTATCTTCCCGAGCTTGCCGATACTATCTGGAATATCTGTGACTTTGAGAGCTGGGCTCGTCCCGCACACGTTAACGAGACTGCGTCCATTGCAGCACGCAGACGACATCTTGCGCTTTGCTCGACAGGTGCGTGCGGAACGCTCGCTGAGGCTGTGTATTTTTTACAGGATAAGCTTCCCGAGCTCGTTGTAAGACGCGCTAAGGCGGAGATTAAGTATAGAGCTATTGACGCCTTTGCCGAGAAGAAGCCACCGTTCTGCTACGTTCAGCACAACTGGGCGGCAGTATGCGTTGCGCCGATGCTGTGTACTTACCTTTATTTCGCTACAGACGAGGAGATTGAGGCTCAACTGCCCGCTATGATACAGACAGCCGACAATTATCTTTCGGGATTTGGCAAGGACGGATGCTGTACCGAGGGCGTTGGCTATTGGGGCTTCGGATTTTCCGAATTCTTGATTTTTGCCACAATGCTTAAGGAAGTCGGATCGTAGCCATGTCGTTCT
>JAZQRW010000048.1:0-28437 GCA_045629765.1 Eubacteriales bacterium | reverse complement strand
GCGTTACCCTTGGAGCGAAGGGGCTTTATCGTAACGTCGGGCATAAGTGCAACTGCGGGAGAACGGAAGGTAGCCATAGAAATGAGGGTTACAAGAAGAACTGCAATAAAGCCTATGATAGTACCTAAATTGTTAAGGGTTATTTGTAAGGTTTCTTCTCTAATTCCTGCGATAACGACCTTGTTGATGTGATCAATGGCTTCCTTTGCGGCATTGATTGCTGCTGCGTCACCTGCCTTGCCTGCTTCCTTAAGAGCGGTGTTAGCTTCTCCGAGAAGCTCGGTAGCAGCCTGATATCTTTCTGCTATGCCCGCATCAAGAACTGTGGAGAGCTGATAAGAGTCGATAAGTGTCAGCGAAACGAATGATAAAACTGCTGCAACGGTACCTATAACGATAAACGGAGTACGCTTGCCGTATTTGGTCATTATCTTATCTGACAATGCACCGAATATGGGTAGCATAAATACCGCCAGCACGTTGTCTATAGACATAACGATGCCCGAAATAAGCTGGTCAAGACCAAAATGGTTAGTCAAAATGAGTGGCACTATTGCGTCGTACGCCTGCCAAAATGCGCTGATTAGGAAGAACGCAAAACCAACGAGTATTGTTCTTTTGTAATTGAGTTTCATTTTTTTGTCCTTTCAGATTAGAAATTCAACAGTTAAGTATAGTATAACTATTTAAACACATTTTAACACAACAAATACGGATTTGTCAAATAAAATTACTTACTTTTAAATATATAGATTGACTTTTTGGGCAATTCGTAGTATAATCTAGGTATAAATTTGTTTATTATTACAAGGAGATGGGCGCTATGCAGATTATTAGATATAAATATCCCGAAAACATCAGTCTTGACAGCTCTGCTATTGCGCTTGGTTTTTTTGACGGAGTACACGTTGCGCACAGGGCTCTTATAAGTAAATGTATAGACGTTGCCAAAAAAATGAAAGTAACCTCTACGCTCTTAACCTTTGATAACGACGCCTGTCTTAAAAGTGAGTCGAAAAGACTCTATTCTCTTGCGGAGCGGTTGGCTTTGATTGAGAAGACGGGTATTACGAGGGTAATCATTTGTGATTTTGAGAGTATAAAGAACTTAGATAAGAGTGAGTTTCTTACCGAGATATTAAAGGGGCATTTTGGCGCGGTAGCTCTCGTTGCGGGGTATAATTTTAAGTATGGTAAATTCGCATTGGGTAATTCGGCGACGCTTAAGGAAGATGGACTGAAAGAGAAAATAGACGTGTATATTGAAGATGAAATGACGGGACACGACACTCAAATTTCAGCTACAGCTATTCGCGAATTTTTAAAAAACGGTGATGTTAAGAGTGCAAACAAGATACTGGGGATTCCTTATCACATTAGCGGTACGGTTTCACACGGTATAGGGGTTGGGCACAAGGAAGGCTTCCCGACTGTAAATATTAGTTTACAAAATCCCGATATTTTGAAGCTTGGCGTTTATCTTACAGGCGTTGTGGTTGACGGTAAAATTTACACAGGCCTCACTAATATAGGAACTTGTCCTACAATTCTTTCACGCGAAGTACACGCTGAAACAACAATTCTTGATTTTGAGAGGGATATATACGGCAAGCTGGTCGAGATATATTTTCTCGAGTATATTCGCGAGGAAAGACGGTTTGAGAGCGCAGAGGAGCTCCGCGCACAAATAGAGCAGGATAAAAAACGAGCACAAGAAAGAGGAGAGATAACATGGCAGGAAATTGGACTAAGCTGACGGCTGTCGGCAAGACTAAGGATTTAGACAGCATTACCGCTGTTATGAGCATGCTCGATAACGGACTGATGATTGAGGATTTCAGTGACTTCAGCCTCAACGGTATGTACGGCGAGCTGGTAGACGAGAGTATCTTGAATGCGGATAAGGACACTGTTAAGGTGTCGCTCTTTGTGCCCGAGGAGAAGAATCTCGCGGAATACCGCTCGTATCTTGACGCAAGGTTTTCTTCGATGGGTCTTGACGTTGAGCTTGAGTGCGAGGGTGTTAACGAGGACGATTGGTCGAGTAGCTGGAAGCAGTATTATAAGCCAATTCCCTTGGGTAAGGTTACTATCGTGCCCGCATGGGAGGACTATGCCGCAAAGGACGGCGAGGTAATCATTAAAATGGATCCGGGTATGGCGTTTGGCACGGGTACACACGAAACAACTCGCCTTGTTATGAAAATTATGCAGGATGAGATTAAGGGCGGAGAGTATGTATTGGACGTTGGTACCGGCTCGGGAATTCTCTCAATTTGCGCTTCAAAGCTTGGAGCTAAGTGGTGTAACGCCTACGACATAGACCCCGTTGCAGTTAAGGTTGCTAAGGAGAACGCTGAGCGTGACGGATGTGATAATATTACCGTCGGCGTGTCCGATTTATTAAAGGGTGTTGATAAGTCGCAGGGTAAGTATGATTTTTGTGTTGCAAACATAGTTGCGGATATTATTATTCGTATGATGAAGGATATAAAGAGTTATCTAAAGGTGGGTGCGCCGCTTATCCTTTCGGGAATTATTATTGATAGGGCGCAGGATATCAGAGATTGCTTGGCTTCGCACGGCTTTAGCATTATTCGCGAAGAAAAGGAAAACGATTGGGTAGCGATTTACGCTAAGGAAAACATTGATTAAGGCGTACAACGTGTCGCCCTTTAAGCATAAAAGCGTACAGATGTAGCTGAAAAGGCTATAATTTTAGGAGATAAGGTATGCCGAGATTTTTTGTGGAAAAAGATGATGTAAGCGAGAGAGAGATTATAATAAAAGGGCAGGACGCCTTTCATATCGCGCGCTCACTCAGAATGGCTGTGGGGGATAGCCTTACGGTGTGCGACGGACTTGGTGTTGATTACGATTGCACATTGACGAAAATCCGTGACGATGAGTGTGTGTGCGAGATTAAGTCTACGGCAAAGAGCCTTAGCGAGCCCGATTATTCGGTAACCTTATATATGGCGTACCCGAAGGGGGATAAGCTTGAGACGATAGTGCAAAAGGCGGTCGAGCTTGGCGCATCCGAGATAGTGCCCTTTGAATCTAAATTTTGCATCAAGCGACCGAAAGAGGAAAAGCAGGAAAGACAGACTGCACGCCTTAACAGAATTGCCACTGAGGCGGCAAAGCAGTGCGGGAGAGGCAGACTCCCTAAAGTGAATACGCCACTGAGCTTTGACGGATTGCTTGACGCTATCCGCTCGCACGAGCGGGTTTTATTCTGCTATGAGTGTGCGGGCGATGATGAGTCGTTAAAGGGCGTGCTTAAGAATATAGGCAGGTGTGAGTCAATAGGTGTTATCGTGGGCAGTGAAGGCGGCTTCTCACCGGACGAAGCGGAAAAAATTGTAAAAGGCGGTGCATTACCGGTCAATTTGGGTAGGAGAATACTAAGGTGCGAAACTGCACCAAGCTACGTTTTGTCCTGCATTTCGTACGAATTCGAGCTATAAAACATCGAAAGAGGAAAAATTAACAAAAAAAATGTATCTTTTTTGTGTATATAGTAATATTTTTTTAAAAAACTATTGAAATTTGTCCAAAAATTTGTTACAATATAGTACAGTATAGACAAAAAGCCGCGCCACGATTTATCCAGGTGTGGTTTTTTAAGACTAAAATTGACAGTGAAAGGATAAGGTTTATATGTCGAACCGCTTATTTCAAACAGTTATCTATCAAATGAAGGACGTCGTTGGCAGAACGATAGGAGTAATTGATGAAAACGGCATAGTTATCGCTTGCTCTGAGCTTACCAAGATTGGCGAATCCAGACAGCGCATCAAGGACGAGCTTGCATATTCCTACGACTCAATCGTTTACGACGGATATACCTACAGATATCTTGGTACACAGGGTAAGAGCGATTGTATTGTTTTCGTTGCAGGCAGCGATGCACAGGCGGAGAAGATTGTAAGAATGCTTGCAATCACTGTAGGCAACATCAAGAGCTTATATGATGAGAAGTACGACAAGGGCTCGTTCATTAAAAATATCATTCTTGATAATATCCTTCCTAACGATATTTATATTAAATCCAATGAGCTTCACTTCAGTAACGAGGAGTACAGAGTCGTTATCGTTGTTAAGTTCCAGGGCGCTACCGAGCAGTCTCCCTACGAGATTATTCAGGGCATCGTGACCGATAAGAACAAGGATTTTGTTATAAATATCAGCGAACAAGATATAGTTATCGTTAAAGAGGTTACAGCAAGCACTACCAACGAAGAGGTTGAGGCTATTGCTCATGATATTGCAAAAATGTGCAGTGCCAACCACGCAGTTAAGGTTATGATTGGTATTTCCTCAATCGTTGATAAGCTGAAGGATCTTGCAAGAGCTTATAAGGAAGCCAGAATTGCGCTTGAGGTTGGAAAGGTATTTGATATTGAGAAGCCTATTATGTCTTACGAGAACCTTGGTATTGGCAGACTTATTTACCAGCTTCCTACCACCCTTTGCGAGATATTCCTTGGCGAAGTTTTTAAGAAGGGATCTCTTGAGTCACTTGACCGTGAGACTCTTATGACGGTGCAGAGCTTCTTTGAAAACAATCTTAACGTTTCAGAAACCTCAAGAAAGCTCTTTGTACATAGAAACACACTCGTATACAGACTTGAAAAGATAAGAAAGCTTACAGGTCTTGACCTTCGTGAGTTTGACCACGCGGTAACCTTTAAGGTTGCGCTTATGGTTAAGAAGTATTTGAGCAGCAAGCCGACTAAGTTTTAACATATTATGCCGTAGTAGAAAAAACTACTACGGCTAGATTATTCTTTTGTTTACTGACGAATAATTTATTTATATTACAATTATGTAAGGAATATAATAATGCATAACAATAAAAAAGGTGAGATTAAATTAGTCACCCGAGTAATTGCAATTGTAGGCCTTGTTATTCTTATAATCTGTCTTTCTGCTTGCACTCCAAAGCAGATGCCGGACAAGACAACCCTGGAATCAAACGTATCCTCTGTCAGCGAGGGCAGGTATCTTTATGCTTGCTCTTACCTTGTGGATATGGGCTTTTCTAATTTTAATAACAACGACTTTCGTATGGTGGAGTACCACTTTTCGCAATACACAATATACGAGCTTGATTCACCGTATATTCTTGCTCGCGAGACTGCAGAATTCTTCCTTGATAACTACTACGACTATATCGACCTTACCGACAAGAAAGCGGTGACGGAGTCCCTAATTTACAGTTATATCATAGCAACGGGCGACAGATACGCAGAGTATATGACACCGAGCCGTTACAATGATTATACCTCTGACCTTAGCGGAAACTTTGTGGGAATAGGCGTCGAGGTTGTGCTTGATTACGAGCAGGGCACTATATTGGTGCAGGGTGTTATCGAGGAGTCGCCTGCCGAGGAGAACGGACTTTTGCCGGGAGATTATATAGTGGCTGTTGACGGTAATGCGGTTACGAAGGATAACGTCGCTACGGTAATTGATTTAATCAAGGGGCAGAGCGGTACTAATGTTCTTGTTGCGGTAAAGCGCGGCGAAGAGAATATAGATTTTAATATCACTCGCCGTGCAATTGTTGAAAAGACTGTTAAATACACTATTGACGATGATAAAATAGCGTATATAAAAATTACATCGTTTAAGGATAACACCGCGGCACTATTCAAAGCGGCAGTAGATAGCGCGGAGCGTGAGGGTGCAGTGGCGGTTATATTTGATTTGAGAAGCAATTCCGGCGGATATTTACACGCAGTAACCGAGATGCTTTCATATCTTGTGCCAAAGGGAACGAGAATAGTTTCGTACTATGATACTTATTCGAAAAAAGAAGTTATCAACTACGCGACTGATGACCACGTGCTTAACATACCTTGCGTTGCGCTTTGCAACGGTTATACCGCTTCTGCGGCGGAGCTGTTCACCTCAGCGCTGCGCGATTATAACGATATGAGCGTTCTTGACGCTACTGTAGTTGGCACTAATACTTACGGCAAGGGCGTTATGCAGGATGTGTTCTCTCTTGGTGATGGATATAAGCTCAAGCTTACTATGGCTTACTACAACCCGCCGTGCAATATAAACTATGACGGTGAGGGTGTAATACCCGATATTATAGTAGAAAATGCTGATGCGACCGTTGACACGGTATTTAACACGGGTAAGGCGTTTTTGATTGAAAAACTGGCAAAAGGATAACTCAACTTTACAAAATATAATTTTTAGGAGAATATAATGGAACAGAAACTTTACACACCTGCCGGCTTTAAGGCTTTACAGGACGAGCTTGACTACCTCATCAACGTAAAGGTAGAGGAAAACAAAAAGGAAATCTCCAAGGCGCGTGCATACGGTGACCTGTCGGAGAACAGTGAATATGATGCGGCAAAGCAGGAGCAGGCTGTAATTCACGCTCGTATTGACGAGCTTCGCGAGATGATTGCGAATGCAAAGGTTATTGATGAGAGTCAGATTGACGAGAGCAAGGTTAGCGTTGGCTCAATCGTTAAGCTTTTCAACGTTGAAAGAAACAAGGAGTTCACCTATCACATCGTTGGCTCTTATGAGACCGACCCTGAGAACGGCAAGATTTCCGACTCATCACCTATCGGTATAGCACTTCTCGGTGCAAGAGAGGGCGACGAGGTGGTTGTTGAGGGAGCTAGAATTCAGCATCTTAAGGTTCTTAACGTATCCAGAGCAAAGGAAATATAAGCTTTTCTTAAATATACAGAAAGGACGTTTAATATGGATAACAATCAGAATAATAATCAGACTAATTCAACCAACGAGCTTGAGGTAAGACGTAACAAGCTTCAGCTCCTTAAGGATAGCGGAAACAATCCGTTTGAGATTACGAAATACGATTTTACACATACTGCGCCCGAGGCAATCACGGAGTTTGAATCACGTGAGAGTGAGCTTTCCGAGGGCGAAGCCATCACTGTAAGAGTTGCGGGCAGAATGGTCAGCCGTAGAATTATGGGTAAGGCATCATTTGCTCATTTACAGGACGGCGATGGCAAAATCCAGCTTTATATCGCTAGAGATGACGTTGGAGAAGAGGACTATGCCGGCTTTAAGAAGTGGGACGTGGGCGATATAATTGGTGTTGAGGGTGTGCTCTTCCGCACACGTACCGGTGAGGTTTCTGTGCACGCAAGCTCTATTAAGCTTCTTGCAAAGTCGCTTCTTCCTCTTCCTGAGAAGTTCCACGGTCTTACCAATCTTGAGCAAAGATACAGACAAAGATACGTAGACCTTATCGTGAATCCCGAGGTTAAGGATACATTCGTTAAGCGTTCAAAGATTTTGAAGCTTATCCGTCAGTTCCTTGACGAGCGTGGATACCTTGAGGTAGATACACCTATTCTTCTTCCTCTTGAAATTGGCGCGGCGGCTCGTCCGTTCGTTACACATCACAACACGCTTGATATAGATATGTACCTTCGTATCGAGACCGAGCTTTACTTGAAGCGTCTTATCGTTGGCGGTATGCACAAGGTTTACGAGGTTGGTAGAATATTCAGAAACGAGGGTATGGACCAGAAGCATAACCCTGAGTTCACCACCATCGAGCTTTATCAGGCGTTCACCGACTACTACGGTATGATGGACTTGGTAGAGGATCTTTACAAGATGCTCGCTAAGGAGATTTGCGGTGATACTACTATTCCTTACCAGGGCAATATGATTGATATGTCCAAGTGGGAAAGACTCACAATGGTTGAGGCTGTTAAGAAGTATGCGGGCGTTGACTACAACGACTGGGCGAGCGACGAGGATGCAAGAGCCTGTGCTAAGGCTAAGCACGTTGAGGTTCCCGCTGATGCAACCAAGGGCACTGTTCTTGTTGAGCTCTTTGATGCATACGTTGAGGATAAGCTTATTCAGCCTACATTCATTTACGATTATCCCGTTGAGAACAGCCCTCTTGCTAAGAGAAAGCCTGAGAACCCACTCTTCACCGAGAGGTTTGAATACTTCATCAACTGCACCGAGTTCGGTAACGCGTTCTCCGAGCTTAATGACCCTGTCGACCAGAAGGAGAGATTCGAGTCGCAGGTTGCCAAGGAGCTCCAGAACGAGCCTAACTGCAACGCTCAGGTTGACTACGACTACATCACTGCGCTTGAGTACGGTCTGCCTCCCACAGGTGGTCTCGGCTTCGGTGTAGACAGACTTGTAATGCTCCTTACCGACTCTGCTTCCATTCGCGATGTGCTTCTCTTCCCGACTATGAAGCCTGACTCGCAGGTATAAATCTCGCAGGTATAAATTCCGCAATACGGCGTTAAAGCATCGACTCGTCGTCCTCGTCGTAGGTAACTACGCCGTCGGATTTCTCGCTTGCTTTGCCTTGTCTTGCAAAATTTCTCCACTGCGAGAAAAGCTTAATCAGAAATCTGATTAACAGGTATAAATTTCGTAATACGGCGTTAAAGCGGTGACTCGTCGTCCTCGTCGTAGGTAACTACGCCGTCGGATTTCTCGCTTGCTTTGCCTTGTCTTACGCAATTTTTCCACTGCGAGTAGGGTTTGACTGTAATCAAAAAATAAAAAGCTCCGTGATTTTACAAGTGAGGTAAAAGATGAAATTTGGAATGCCGACGCTCGTTGAGTGCAAGGATATATTTGAATGCTGTGAGGTTGCCGGCAAGCACGGTCTGGACTTCGTAGAGATAAATATGAGCTTTCCGCAGTATCAGACGGCTTCGCTTTCACCTGACACGTTGCTTGAGCTTGCGAAAAAGCATAAGCTCTTCTACACCATACACGCAGACGAAATGCTCAACCCCTTCGATTTTAACAAAACGGTCTCGGAGTGCTATTTCGAGGTGATGAAGGAGACTATCGCATTTGCTAAGGCGATATCGGCAAGGGTGATAAATATGCACCTTCTGCAAGGCGTGTACGTTACCTTACCTGATAGGCGTGTGCTGTTAAACGACGTGTACCGTGATGAGTATCTTAGAAGAGTCGGCGATTTTATAAAGATGTGTGAGAGGGAGGTCGGTGACTCGGAGCTTAAAATTGCTATCGAAAACGTTGATACAAACCTCTTTACCGAGGGTCAGCTAGAGGCTCTTAAGCTGTTTATGGCGAGCGATGTGTTCTGCCTTACGCTTGACACGGGTCACGAGATGTGCCTTGGATTTAAGGATAAGCACGTGTTCGATAAGTACCCCGATAAGCTCTGCCATATGCATCTGCACGATTCGAACGGTCGCTCCTGTCATCTTCCGTTAGGAAGCGCTGACGTTGACGTAAACGGAAAGCTGTCACAGCTTAAGGCGGGAGAAACTGTGGTTATCGAGGTCAAGACTATTGCGGGACTTTCAAAGAGCGTCGAGCATCTTAAGAAAATGGAAATTTTCAAGGCATAATCAAGAGATATAATCAATAAAAAATACTGCAGACAAATGCTAGACTCTTAGGTCGAGTGCAAAATCTGCAGTATTTTTATATTCTTAAGAATTGCTTTTTAGGTAGAACGTGCGGTACTCGGTCGGGCTCATTCCTGAGTATTTGTGGAATATATTGGTGAAATAATACGGGTTCGAATATCCGCACATCTCGGCGATCTGCGTAATACTGTAAGCGTGGCTAAGAAGCAACTGCTTTGAATAGCGCAGTCTTAGCATATTGAGATATTGCAGGGGTGTGGTATCGAGCTCCTTTTTAAATTTCCAGATAAGTCCCGAGTGACTAAGATACACACGTGCGGCTAGCTCGTCAATATCTATTTTCTTACTTAGATTCCGGTTCATATAATTAATAGTGCTGGTGATTTCCTTGCTAAATGGCTGAAGAGTCTTCTTCTTTGACTTTCCAAACATATAGTTTTCGACGAATATGCGCTCGATAAGATGCGTTATCAACTCTTTGTTGTTGGGCAAAAGAAAGGCGTATTCCACACTCTTAAAAATTGAAGTGAGCTGTGCCTCGGGCATACTGATTTTGCCTGCGCTTGTCGAGAGATAGAACGGGTGGTCTGACTGCGAATAAAATGCAATATGATAATAAGATACGGGGGCAGATACAACGGCGCGCTCAAAATGAGTGTTAGAGGGGATAAAGGCTATCTCGCCTGCTTTCAGGATTATTGGCTTACTGCGGTTTTCAAGTTGAATCGAATATTCTCCGTCGGTTATCAAAATTAGCATATTCCACTGTCTTTTGAATACCTTGGTTTTAAATTCAAATATATTCTCTCGGTGAATATGGTTAATAAGATCAATTTGCATAATCGCACTCCTAAATTTACTGTAAAAAAACATAGGTTTATTATAAATTATTTAATGGTATTTGTCAATAGCGTGTGCTATAATTAGAAAGCCGAAATGAAAAGGAGGGGATAGAATGCTGCTTAAGAAAAAAGTAGATGCCACGCAAGGTGCGATATTAAAGCTGATATTTTCATTTTCCATTCCGCTTATATTGACGACCTTAATGCAGGATTTATTCAATATAGCCGACAAGGCGGTTCTTGGAAATATGGCGGGCACTATTGCCGTGGCTGCTATAGGCGCGACAGGCTCTATCACCACACTTATTATAAACGGTGCCGTAGGCTTAGGTACGGGTACGTCGATAGTTCTGGCTCGTTACGTGGGGCAGAAAAATAATGAGAAAATTCGCTCAACAATAGACACCGCACTGCTATCCAGCATTGCTATCGGTGCTATACTTGCCATTATTGGCGTAACACTCGCCCCCTCTCTTTTAAAATGGACTAATTGCCCCAACGAGTGCTATAAAGGCGCACTTTTGTACATAAGAATTTACATTTCGGGCGCTCCGTTTACTCTTTTTTATAATTACAGTGCGGCAATTTTAAGAACGCTCGGCGACACACGCCGTCCGCTTATTTACATAACTGTAGCAGGAATTGTTAACTTGTGCCTTAATGTTATACTTTGCTTGATACTTGAGGAAAAGGTGGCGGCGGTTGCTATTGCCACTGTTGTGTCAAAGCTAGTAAGCTCGGTGCTTGCCGGCAGGCGCCTTGTGAATCTTGAGGATGATACGAGAGTGGTTGTCAAAAATATGAAATTTGATATGGAGTCGTTTGGCAGCATAGTAAGATTTGGTATTCCTGTGTCGGTTTCGAATATGATATTCCCACTTGCAAATCTGCAGATTTTGACCGCTGTTAATTCTTACGGCTCCGACGCTATAGCGGGCAGCAGCGCAGCCAGCTCAATAAATACGGTAGTTAATGCGTTCGTTGCGGGCTTTGGTATGGCTACTACCACTTTTATGGGGCAGAATATCGGTGCAAGGAAGCCTGACCGTGTTAAAAAATCCTTCTGGTACAGCTCAGCTATTAACGTATCGATTTCCGGTTTTATGGGACTTATAGTTTATTTGACAGGAAGACTGTGGCTAAGGCTGATACTTGGTGCCGATTCGGACGCGGCGATTGAGTACGGTTTAATACGTATGGGTTGTGTAACACTCTTTATGTTTGCAAACGCCGTCAATCGCTCATTCAACTCCGCGCTTCAAGCGTTCGGATATCCGGTGCTTACGAGCGCCACTAACATAATCTTTACCCTCGGCTTCCGAGTTCTTTGGATGCAAGTGATATACCCAATGAATCAAAGCTTTTATATGGTAGTCCTCTGCTTCACCGTGTCGTGGCTTATTAATATGCTCTTCTACGGTGCGTGCTTTGCTGTGATATATTATAGGTACGTGAAGAGGGGAATCTGCAGAAAAATATAACATTTTGGGTGGATGATTTTGGTGTAAATCCTCGTTTCCTCGCTCGGCGTAGACACCTACGCCTATCGCTCGTCAGCCGACGATTTCCCCACAAAATCCTCTCACCCAAGGGGAGCTTTTGGTGTAAAGTTCGGCGTAGGACGGACCGTCGGGGACGCCTGTCCCTACAGTCTTTGTGGCAGAGAACGTTGCTTTCCATTTGAAATCTCCTCATCCAAGGTGAGTGTTTATAAATCACTGTTTTTCATCCTGCCTAAACTAAATATAAATCAAAAAAGCGAGGATTCCTTGTAGGTTTCCTCGCTCTAAAATTATGTCTTATGATTGCTCTTTAGAAGCATATCGTTTCGCCGGACTTGAGCACGGTGTTGACGTCATCGATTTTTATGTAGAGGTCGATATTGCTGGGGTTGTAAACCGAGGTGTCGGTGATTACAACTGATTTTACAGCGTCCTCGTAGTCAAAGATTTCGGCGTTGGTTGCGTAGTAGAACTCGTCGGGGCGATTTCCGTACTTACGCGCGAACTCTTCAAGGTCGCACCAGTTGCCCGCGCTCTCAAAATCGTGCGAATGCACGCCGAAGCAGAACCACTTTAGATTACCGTCGTCCTCGTATTTTTCGAAATCCTCGCCCTTTTCCAAAATGTTCTTGTGGTATGCGTTATACACCCACGCCATTCTGTTTTTCGGGAGTGAGAAGTCCTCATTTTCCCTTGGTGAGCCAACGGTGCGCATACCGTAAAACAGACCGCAGTTAGCAATCTCGCCATGAAGCACCTTATTGGGCTGTCCTCCGTAAGGCCATACGAAGCCGCGGACATTGCCCTTGCCGAATACAGCCTCAAGCTCGTCCTGTGCTTCTCTTACGAAATACATATAGTTCTCGTTGGTGGCAACCTTCCTTTTGCCTGCCCAATACTTATCGGTAACTTCCATATGAAGTCTTGGATTCTCAGTCTTGTAAAGAAGTCCATTGCACGTGGGGGCTCCCTCCTTGTAATACTCCTCGGAGAAGGTGTACTCCTGGTTATCCCAAAGCGCGAATGGGTGGCATTTACAATGGTTTGCAATTTCGTACCCATCGTAGAGTGCGCGGAAGTCGTCTGCTGTAAAGTCACCTTTTGCGGTAGTACAGAGATTGAACGTACCTTTGATACCACAGGGCTTTACGATGCTTATGAATTTAGTGTCAAGAGGTATGTTGCCGTCATCTATGGTAAAGGTAATTGCCTTTCTTGTAAAACCGGGGAAAAAGTTTAAATCAATCTTCATTTTACACCTCTAGCAATTGAGGTGTAATTTTTCATTACACCCCAACAAGTATTAAAATTGTAAATAAATGTTGTCGAAATCAGAGTTTTTCTACTGAAATCGTAACATTCTCACCGTTGATGCTCCACTCCTTTACGTGAGTGAGAGTTGCATCGATAAGAAGCTCACGACCGAGCGTTTCATCAAGAATTTCACTCTCGTTACGCTTAGCAATCTCGGCGATAGTATCGTTGCCCGAGAATGCAACACGGATATTATCCATAACCTCGAAGCCTGAGTCCTTACGCATCGTCTGAATCTTAGAGATAATCTCACGAACGTTACCCTCTTCGATAAGCTCGGGAGTAAGGTTCTTGTCGATTACGACTGTTACGCCGTGGTCGGAGAGCGACTCAAAGCCGTCCTTTTTAGTCATCTCGATGAGTAAGTCGTCACGTGTAAGAACGATTTCGTCACCGTTTACCGCGAATGTGATACAACCCTTTGCGTCAAGCTCGTCGATAGCGTTGTTGCCGTCAAGAGATGCAAGGGTGTTCTTAATACCGCCGAGGTACTTACCGTACTTAGGGCCAACGGTACGAAGCTGTGGCTTAAAGGAGTATGTGGTGAACTCACGAACGTTGTCGGTGAACTTAACCTCCTTAACGTTAAGCTCCTCTGCAATGATGCTGATGAAGCTCTCCTCGGGGGTCTTATCAGCCTTAACGTACATAGTTGCAACGGGCTGACGGTTCTTGATTGCAGCAGCGTTTCTGCACGCTCTGCCAAGCACTACTACGTCAACTACCTCGTCCATATTTTCTTCAAGGCTATCATCAATATAGCTCTCGTCATACTCTGGGTATGAGCAGAGGTGAATTGACACGGGTGCGCTCTTGTCGATTGAGCACACGAGGTTTCTGTAAATATCTTCGCTCATAAACGGAATCATAGGCGCGCTTATCTTTGCAAGAGTCACAAGACAGGTGTAAAGAGTCATATAAGCGTTAACCTTATCCTCTGGCATATCCTTTACCCAGAATCTCTCACGGCTGCGGCGTACGTACCAGTTAGAGAGGTTATCGGTGAAGTTCTCAAGCACACGTGTAGCCTCGGTAATTTTGTATGCGCCAAGGTATTCGTCAACCTTCTTAACCGCAGTATTAAGCTTTGAGAGAATCCACTTGTCCATAACGGAAAGAGTGCTTCTGTCAAGCTTGTAATTCATTGGGTTGAAGCCATCAATGTTGGCGTAAAGAACGTAGAATGCGTAGGTGTTCCAAAGAGTGCCCATAAACTTTCTCTGGCCCTCGATTACCGCATCGCCGAAGAAGCGGTTAGGAAGCCAAGGAGCAGAGTTAGAATAGAAGTACCAGCGGATAGCGTCAGCGCCATAGGTCTCAAGCGCTTCGAATGGGTCAACTGCGTTGCCCTTTGACTTAGACATCTTCTGTCCGTCCTTATCAAGCACGTGGCCAAGAACAAGAACGTTCTTATAGGGCGCGCAGTCAAAGATAAGCGTCGAAATAGCCATAAGTGAATAGAACCAACCGCGCGTCTGGTCTACGCCCTCGCTGATGAAGTCTGCGGGGAACTGGCTATGGAATACTTCCTTGTTTTCAAAGGGATAGTGCCACTGCGCAAAGGGCATTGAGCCTGAGTCAAACCAGCAGTCGATTACCTCGGGCACTCTTTTCATTTCGCCCTGACACTTAGGACACTTAAGAGTAACTGCGTCGATGAAGGGACGGTGGAGCTCGATATTCTCGGGGCAGTTGTCGGACATACTCTTAAGCTCCTCGATAGAGCCTATTGAATGCTTGTGTCCGCAGGAGCATTCCCAAATATTAAGAGGAGTACCCCAGTATCTGTTACGTGAAAGACCCCAGTCCTGAACGTTCTCAAGCCAGTCGCCGAAGCGGCCCTTACCGATATTCTCGGGAATCCAGTTTACGGTGTTGTTGTTTCTTATAAGATTATCACGAACGGCGGTCATCTTGATAAACCAGCTGTCACGTGCATAGTAGATAAGAGGAGTGTTACATCTCCAGCAGTGTGGATAGTCGTGCTCGAACTTAGGTGCGCTAAAGAGCTTACCCTCTGCGTCGAGGTCCTTAATAACGAGCGGGTCTGCATCCTTTACAAACACGCCTGCGTATGGAGTCTCGGCAGTCAATTCACCCTTACCGTTTACGAACTGAACGAATGGGAGCTCGTACTTTCTGCCGACCTTAGAGTCGTCCTCACCGAATGCGGGCGCGATGTGTACGATACCCGTACCGTCGGACATAGTTACGTAGCTGTCGCAGGTTACGTAGTGCGCCTTAAGTCCCTGTCTTTGCGCCTCCTTGCCTGTGCACTCAAAGAGTGGCTCGTATTCCTTGTATTCAAGAGACTTACCGGGCATTTCTTCGAGAATAGTATATGCGGTTTCACCCTCCTTAGCGAGTGGGCCGAGAACCTTATCAAGCAACGCCTTTGCCATATAATACGTGTTGCCGTCGATGCAGTCAACCTTGCAGTAGGTGTCCTCGGGGTTTACGCAGAGCGCAACGTTAGAGGGAAGTGTCCAAGGTGTTGTAGTCCAGGCAAGAAGGTACGCGTTCTCACCCTTGCACTTAAATCTTGCAACGGCAGAGCGCTCCTTAACGGTCTTATAGCCCTGAGCAACCTCGTGAGAGGAAAGCGGAGTGCCACAGCGTGGGCAGTAGGGAACGATCTTAAAGCCCTTATAAAGAAGACCCTTGTCCCAAATCTGCTTAAGCGCCCACCACTCCGACTCGATAAAGTCGTTGGTATATGTTACGTAAGGGTGCTCCATATCAGCCCAGAAGCCAACGGTGGCGGAGAAGTCCTCCCACATACCCTTATAGTTCCAAACGGACTCCTTACAGTGTCCGATGAATGGCTCAAGTCCGTATGCCTCGATCTGATCCTTGCCGTCGATGCCAAGCTTCTTCTCAACCTCAAGCTCAACGGGCAAGCCGTGCGTATCCCAGCCCGCCTTACGAAGAACTCTCTTGCCCTTCATGGTCTGGTATCTCGGTACCATATCCTTGATTACACGGGTAAGAACGTGACCGATGTGCGGCTTACCGTTAGCAGTCGGGGGGCCGTCGAAGAAGGTATAGTTTTCCTTACCCTCGGCACTCTCGATGCTCTTTTCAAAAATGTTGTTGTCTTCCCAGAATTTTCTCGTAGCCTTTTCTCTTTCTACGAAATTCAGGTTAGAGGAAACCTTTTCGTAAAGCTCCATTTTAAATCTCCTTATGGATAAATTATTTTCATTGAATAACCTCTCTTCGAGAGGAAGGTGGCACGGATAAAAAAATCCCGTTTCCCTATGGAAACGGAAATATACCACCTTTTCACATATCAAGCAATATGCTCTCCTTTTACGCTGAGATAGCGGCGGGCATTACCGGGTATAACCTTTCACACACGCAACTCGGAAGTGATATTCACCACGCACACATTTATCGGCTCTCACCCACCCGACTCTCTGTCAAACGCGCTTAACGTAGCTACTGTCTTCGTCACAGTTTTTGTAATTAGCATTATAAATTATAATATACTTTTAATTAAATGTCAAGTATATTTAAAAAGTAAATCTATTTCCTTGACATTTGAGAGGGAAGTGTGGTATTATGTTATGTACGAGAAGTATATTGTTTTTAAAATTTGGAGTTTAAATGAGTTTTCTTAAAAAAGCGACGGAGAGCGTGCTTCACGCTTTTCAAAAGGCAAAGGATACGATAAACGGTGTCTCTGACATCACTTTTGACGATAAAAATATGAGCTTGTCAAGCTTGCCGCGAGGCGCTGAAGAGCCGGATATGCCAGAGGGACTTACGTTTGACGAGGTTGCAAGACAGACGGAGCTCGGTAACGTTAACGAGGTTAAGGACACTGCGGGACGCAGCTACCTTCAGATTATTACTGATAATCTTTTCACCTTCTTCAATCTTATATGGGCTATTGTTACGGTTGCGCTGATTGGTTTTAGGAGCTTTGAGAATTTAACGTTCCTTATTGTCGTCGGTTCAAACGTCGTAATTGCCATAATTCAGGAAATCAGAGCAAAGATTGCGGTGAGCAAGCTCTCTGTTACGACACAGCCGAAGGCAATCGTTGTGCGCGAGGGTGAGCTCGTAGACGTGCCTGCGGAAAAAATCGTGCTTGGCGACGTAATGAAGATTGGAATAGGCAAGCAGATTTTGTCTGACTCTGAGGTTATCTCGGGTGTTTGCGAGGTAAACGAGAGTATGCTGACGGGTGAGAGTAACGCTATCAAAAAGCAGCAGGGCGATAAGCTCTTGGCGGGCACGTTCTTGGTCAGCGGCTCGGTTTATGCAAGGGTAACAGGTGTCGGCAGTGACAACTACATGAACAAGCTTGAGAAAGAGGCTAAGCGCTTCAAAGCGCCATCATCAAACCTCTTCCGCGATCTTAATAAGTTGATTAAGAGCATCGGCGGTATTTTGATACCGATTGCGATATTGACGATTATATTTAACTGGCTGTCGTATAAGGGCAATTACGAGGGATTTGAGCTTGCAAAGACGGTCGTGGTTAAGACCTGCGGCTCGGTTGTCGGTATGATTCCGTCGGGTATGTACCTGCTTGTAACTTTGACGCTATCGCTCAGCGTTATGACCCTGGCGAGAAAAAAGACGCTCGTGCAGGATATGTATTCTATTGAGATGCTCGCATCTGCCGATCTTGTGTGTCTTGATAAGACGGGCACCATTACGGACGGCACTATGCAGGTGAGTGACGTATATCCGCTCGGCTCTATGTCGGTAGCAGAGATTACTCGCGCAATGGCGTTTATTAACTACGCCAGCAGTGGCGTAAACGCTACTTCGAACGCGTTATTACGCAAATTTAGTAAAGAAAAGTGTACAATTTTGGACTCTATTCCATTTTCCTCGACTCGAAAATACTCCGCATGCTCAATTGAGGGCGTTGGCGCATTTGCTATAGGAGCACCGCATTTCGTGCCCTGTGAGGTGAGCACGCTTATGGATAGACGTATTGAGGAGTTTGCCCGTGAGGGCAAGAGAGTTCTGCTCTTAGCAAGGCTTAATAAATTCGGTGAAACGGGTGTACCGTGTGCGCTTATCGCAATAGAGGATAGAATCAGACCTAACGCTAAGGAAACTATAGAAAAGTTCCAGTCGCAGGGGGTAGTCGTTAAGGTAATCTCGGGCGACCATGCGGCGACCGTGTCGGCTATTGCCAAGAAGGTTGGAATAAACAACGCTGAAAAATATATCTCATGCGAGAATCTTACCGATGCGGAGCTTATAGCCGTAGCTGAGGATTATGCAGTGTTCGGAAGAGTAACCCCTGAGCAAAAGGTGTTGCTCGTCAAGACCTTCAAGGTGTATGGACACACGGTAGCTATGACGGGCGACGGAGTTAACGATACGCTGGCACTCAAGGAGTCTAACTGTGCTATCGCTATGGCTGACGGCAGCGAGATGGCGCGCCAGGTGGCTCAGATCGTGCTTGTTAACTCGGACTTTGGCACTTTGCCGGACGTTGTGCGCGAGGGAAGAAGATGTATAAACAACGTTAGACAGTCCGGCGTGTTATATTTAATGAAGACAATTTTCACAATCTTCATTTCGGTCTTCTGTATAATAACGATGACGGGCTATCCGTTTTCACCCAATAATTTCTTGTTCCTTGAGATGTTTGTCATCGGTCTTGGCTCTGTGCTTCTTGCCCTTGAGCCAAATAACAAAATTATTAAGGGCAGCTTCCTTGACGCAGTTTTAATAAAGAGCTTGCCCTGTGCCGTGTCGCTTCTAGTACCAACGGTTGCGAGTATGATTATCGGTATTTTTGGCGGAAGCTTTATTTCCCCCGATGCAAGAAACGCGGTTGCGATGTGCGTCGTGATTTTAGTTGGTTATCTTAATTTGCTGTTTATTTGCCGTCCTTATACGAAATGGCGAGTTGCCGTCGTTGCCTTAGTCGGATTTTTACTTGGCGGCGCAATTGTCGTTTCCTCTGTGGTTAGCGGTCTTAACGACGCTTTCGGCCTTCATTACGTTATACAGAGCCCCGTGTATTTCGCTCTTATGCTCGTTGTGGGCGCGGTGATGACTGTGCTGCTCCATTATTTCAGAGAAAATCTTGAGAAGTGGTTTGACAAGGTAAGTAAGACTATAAGCCTTGTTAAGGGAGAAGAGAGCCATGAAGAGCAGAAATGAGTCGGTATATCTTGGAATATACGAATGGACTTATAGCTCGGCTCGCAGAGCTAAGACGCTCCGCATATTAGACATAAGTCTTGTTGCTCTTACGGTGTTGGCGTACGCTTTCGCATTGATTTATACGGGAATCCGCGACGGTGCAATATGGACTCCGCTTAAAATGGTTTTCGTTACGGGAGCACCGTTTGTCTTGGTGAGTCTTTTACGCTGTGCGCTCGATATGCCAAGGCCGAGGGATGTGTTTAAACTCGACTTTTTGCCGAGTAAAAGATTTGGAAATTCCTTTCCCTCTCGCCACGTGTTCTCTGCCTTTAGTATAGGTGCGGCGCTGTGCTTCGTTATTGCTCCGCTCGGTGTGGCGGTGCTTGCACTTGGCGTTGCCGTTGCTTCTTGTAGGGTCTTGTTGGGCAATCATTTTTTGCGCGACGTAATTGCAGGAGCACTGATTGGAATCGGCTGTTCTGTGATTGGAATGCTGATTTTGTAAATAAATATTGACAAATATAGCCTAAAAGGAGAAAAATATGAAAGCTACTTGGTTAGGATATTCGGGACTTTTGTTAAAAAATGACAAGGTGAACGTGCTTGTTGACCCGCATTTTGAGGGGGTGGATGATGAAATTTTTAACACGCAGCTGGATATAATTTTGCTAACGCATTCACATGCGCAGAACCTTGATATTGATTGCCTTGGAAGATTTATTGAAAGACAGAATAAAAAGGTTACGATTCTTGCCGCAAAGCACGCGTATCTTGCTGTAGCAGAGAAATTCCCAACGCAAAATTGCGTACGCATGTCACCTCACTCGGTATGGAGCGTAAACGACGTGACCTTCTACGCAGTATCCACGGCGCATTCCGAGGGCTCTGCGGTAGGCTTCATTATTGATGATGGTGAGAAAACCTACTATATCACGGGTGATACGCTATATAACTTTGACGTAATTGATGATTGTCTTGACCTCGTTTCTACGGGTGTAGACGTCGTATTCCTTCCAATCTCGGGCGAGGAAAATAATATGAACGCTCAAGACGCTGCCGATTTCGCTTACGAGATTGACGCAAAGCTCGCCGTGCCAATCCGCTTAGGCTCAGCTAATATTTCAGATTTTGATTTTGACGAGGTGGCGGTGCTGACACCCTTTGAGGAAAGCGAAATTTAAGGATAGAATTGAATAAAAGAAAAGTACGATAACCAAGCCAAAGCCGAGTTGTCGTACTTTTATTATGTTGTTTTCTAATCATCTGTGTCTAATTCGGGACAACAAAGCGCCAAGAAGTCGCACTCATCGCAACAGCACTCATAGCCCTGCTCTCCGTTACCAAGACAAACGTCAGGCTTGCCGGGCGTAAGCTCTACACCGGTAGGATCAATAATTTTTTCGGGAATAATCCACTCGCTCATATATCCTCCTATTACCAAATCAAAAAGTGCGCTCCCGAGGGAACGCACCGAAAAAATGTTTCCCTCGAATGTTGCTACACAAACTCTCAACGATGGTATGAGAAAAGAGAGAAAACACTTTTTACCAAAGTATTTTCCCATCGTTGAGAAAAATATAAAGTTTGCGTAGCGTGAATATTATATCATCTTTTATTTGGTTTGTCAATAAAGCTTGGTAAAAATGTTATTGTTGCACTTCAATATAGCAAACAAAGTGAATTCGCGGTAAAAGGAGCTGTCTAGCGTATGAAACGGACAGTCGGGGACGCCTGTCCCTACGGAGCTAGGGCGTGTTGCGACACGCCAATAAAATGACCTACGGTCTTGAAATGAACCCTTTGGGTTCTTGAAATAATGGCGGTGGAATCTTGAAATGTTCGCCGGGCGAACGTGATGCTTTGTAGGACAGACCTGTGGTCTTCCGCGGACGGATTTGCACTTGATAGGATAATAAAAGGGTACCGTGAAAACCACAGCACCCAATGTTTTTTTATTTGGTACACCAAAATCCGAAAGCAATATCAGCCTACGAAGCCGACCTTTCTCTTAACCTTAGAGAGCATACGGCGCGCATTGTACTGTGCCTCCTCAGCGCCAGCCTTCATAACCGCTTCAAGATGCGCCTTGTCGGCGATGAGCTTTGCAAATTCCTCACGCACGGGTCTTAGTCCGTCCGCACACGCCTCGCCTACTGCGAGCTTAAAGTCTCCGTAGCCTTTGCCGTCAAATTCTCTCTCGATTTCCGAGTAGTCCTTGCCTGTAAAGGCGCGGTAAATGGTCATAAGATTTGACACGCCCGGCTTGCTTTCGTCATAATACACTCTAGTGTCTGAGTCGGTGACAGCTCTTTTGAACTTCCTTATAATGTCGTCCTTGCTGTCGAGAATGTAAACAACGGCGTTCTGATTTGCGTCGGATTTAGACATCTTTGAGGTCGGATCGGCAAGCGACATAATCTTCATAGTATCCTTGGAAATATATCCCTCGGGAATGGTAAATGTGTCCGAGTAAATCTGGTTAAAGCGCATAGCAATGTCGCGCGCTAATTCAAGGTGCTGTTTCTGGTCGATGCCTACGGGTACGACGTCGGTGCCGTAGAGAAGAATGTCTGCCGCCATAAGCGAGGGGTAGGTGAAAAGACCTGCGTTGATATTCTCCGCGTTCTTTGCGCTCTTGTCCTTGAACTGTGTCATTCTCGATAGCTCACCGAACATCGTGTAGCAATCAAGAATCCAGCCAAGCTCTGCGTGCTGGGGCACTTGTGACTGAACGAAGAGGGTGTTCTTGCTCTCATCAAGACCTGCCGCCATATAGAGTGCCAAGGTTTCGTACGTTCTCTTGCGTAACTCTGCCGGCACCTGCCTTACGGTAATAGAGTGTAGGTCAGCTACGCAAAAGTAGCTTTTATATTCATCAGTGCCGAAGCGTGTAAAGTTTTTGATGGCACCAAGATAGTTACCTATCGTGAGATTTCCCGACGGCTGTACCGCGGAAAAGACTGTTTTTCTTTTGATTTCTTCCATGTCTACCTCCATGATAAGAGTTATGCCGAGCGCTCGGCAAGTTCATAATACGTATATTGTACAACCTAATTGTCACTTTGTCAAGGAAAATTTACTTCTTGCAAATAAAAATATTTTAAATGATAAAGTTTTGTTAATAATTTGTACATAATTATATGTTAAAATATTAAACTAGCGAATTATGTCTGATTACATTTTCTTTTGAAAGGTATATATAATGATTAAAGTTGAAAATTTGGTGAAGCGATACGGTACGAATTATGCGCTTAATGACGTTTCCTTTGAGATTGGAGAAGGTGAGATAGTCGGTCTTTTAGGTCCTAACGGCGCGGGCAAGAGTACGGCGATGAATATTCTGACCGGATATTTGTCGGCAACCTCCGGCTCGGTTTACATAAACGGGATAAATATTCAGGAAAATCCCATCGAGGCAAAGAAGTGTATCGGCTTTTTGCCTGAGCAACCGCCATTGTATCCCGAGATGACGGTACTTGAGTACCTTAATTTTGTGTACGAGCTTAAGTGCTGTACAATGGAGCGCGAGGCGCACATTGGCGAAATCATTGCGACAACTAAGCTTTCCGAGGTAAAGGACAGGCTTATTAAGAATTTGTCAAAGGGTAATAAACAGAGAGTAGGTATTGCTCAAGCACTTATAGGCGATCCCAAAATCATAATATTTGACGAGCCTACGGTCGGTCTTGACCCTAAGCAAATTCTCGCTGTAAGAAATCTCTTGCGTACCTTGGCAAGAACGCATACGGTTATTCTTTCCACCCATATTCTTCAAGAGGTGCAGGCGGTGTGCGAGAGAGTTATCATCATTAACAAGGGTAAGCTTATTGCGGACGAGCGTACTGACGATATGGTTAAGACTATTGAGGACGGCTACCGCTACCGCATCAAGATTTGTGCTCCTCAGAGTGAAGCGCAGAACGCTCTTTTGAAAATCAACGGTATTAAGGGCGTTGAGACTACGACAGATAGAGATATGGACTCGTACGCGTACATCATCGAGAGCGAAAAGGGTATTGATATAAGAAAGTCGGTATTCAATCTTTGCGCATCGCGCTCGTGGGCAATTCTCGGCATGGAGCCTGTGGGCACTGACCTTGAGACTATATTTATCCGTCTTATAGACCGATCTGACGGAATTAACGTTCAGCCCACTAAGAAAAAAAGAGCACACTAAGGAGATAAGAGATGTTAGCAATATATAAAAGAGAAATGCGCTCGTATTTCACGGGCTTTATAGGATATGTATTTTTAGTAATTTATCTTGCTGTAGCGGCAGTGTTATTCTGCTATACAACATTGTTTTCGATGTCCAGCAACGTTACTACATATTTTACGCTGATGCTGATATTCTCGGCGATTATGCTACCGCTTCTTACGATGAAGTCGTTTAGCGAGGAGAGAAAGACAAAGACGGAGCAGTTAATTCTGACAGCCCCCGTTTCGATTGTAAAGATGGTTGTTGCAAAGGTTCTTGCAGCGTACACGATGTTTGCAAGCACTATGCTCTTTACCTCACTTTACTTCCTTTTCCTTATTCCGTACGCAAGACTCCAAGTAGCAACTCTTATCGGTAATATCGTTGCGCTCCTTCTTGTAGGCTACGTATTTATCGCAATAGGTATATTCGTCTCATCGCTCACCGAGAACCAGCTTTCTGCTGCGGTTGGCACGGTTGCTATTATCCTCGCCTTTTTGGGCATAGGACTTATCAGCGCGCTTCTGCCAAGCTCATATTGGTTGAGATTTGTATTCAACGCGTTGTCAATATTCACACGATTCCAGACCTTTGCTAACGGTTATTTTGACCTTGCCTCGTTGGTTTATTACTTGTCGGTAGGCTCTATATTCGTTTATCTGACTATCAGAGTTTACGACCGCAGACGCTTTAGCTAATCGGATAGAATAAATCAAGAAAAGGAAAAAATAATGAGAGAAATTTTTAGAAGGCTGAAGGGAGCTATGACGCCGAGAAACGTCAGCGGAGCCGCTATAACTGCACTTATTATTGCCGTTGCGGTTGCGGTTAACTCCGTCATATACGTGCTTACCAACACCTTTGGCTTGTATTTATATTCACCTCAGTATGACGACTTGACTATTTCGGGTCATACGGACGAGATGTTTGCTGAGGATATTGACAGAAATAGAAAGGTTACTGTTACCTTCTGTCTTGACGAGGATTCCTTGTCGATGCATCCTATGGGTGCGTACGTGCTGGAGACAGCAAGGCAGTTTGAAGAAAAATACTCCGGTCTTATCAGCCTTAGATTTGTGAACGTAATCACCGGTCTTTACAAGGAGAATGCGAGCGACAAGGAGTTCAAAATCTTCGACTTTGAAAAATACACGGATGAGAATACCGTGTTCCGCACCAATTCGGTTATTTTTGAGAGCGAAACCTCGTACAGAGTGGTTACGGATAATTACACTAATAACGGATTTGGTGACTTCTTCTCACTTGATAGTACCGGCAACCCTACGGCGTATATCGGCGAAGAGGTGTTTGCTTCTATGGTGAGTTGGGTATTGCAGACCGAGCATAAAAAGGCGTATTTTACCCAAAACCACGGTGAGACGGCAGAGCTTGCATTTGCAAAGATGCTTGCCTGTGCAGGATACGAGGTTGACTTTATCAATTTAAGGCAGGTAAAGTACGTTCCGGACGACTGCGACCTTTTGATTATCTCTAATCCTACCTCGGACTTCGAGCGCGGAAGTGAGAACAGTAATATTCAAACCGAAATCGACAGACTCCGCGCATACGTTGAAAAGGGCGGAAACGTTTACGTTGCCATTGACCCTTATGCAAGAAGGCTTGAGTCACTTGAATCGTTCCTTGCGGAATACGGCATTACTATAGCCGGAAGAACGAATGAGCACGGTGTCTATATGCGCGAGATGATAAAGGATAGGGTCAACGGTGTCAGCACAGACGGATTTACGTTTATTTCTACTATTGATGCATCAGACTCGATCACTAAGAAAATCAACGACCGCTTATCTCAATACGGCGAGCCAAGCATCATTATACGTGACGCAGCAAGGCTTGAGCTGTCGAAGAACGCTAAGGCTATGCTCGTAGCATCGTCTTCTGCGGTTACACAGCTGCAGAGTGACATCGTTTCAAGCACCGGCGGTTATGCTATAGCGGCGTATGCGACGGTTGATAACACGGAAATTTATAAGGATGCAAATATATTTGTCGTTACCTCTTCTTACTTTACTATTACTGACGCTATTATTAACGACAGCTATTCCAACAGAGATTTCATTTATCTAATGTTAAACGAGCTTATGGACTCTAACGTTGCTCCTTACGGCTGTAATACCGTAAGCTACGATCAGTCAAGGCTTGAGGGATTGACAATGAAGATGGCAAATCTTTATACCGCAATTTTGATTGCAGTTCCCGTTGCAATTGCAATAGGCGGATTTATCGTAATCAGAAGGAGGAAGAATAGATGAGTATGCCTGCTTTATTCAAAGGCAAGAGCACAAGAACAAAGCTCTTTACAGTGATATCCTGTGTAGTTATCGTTGTAGTGTTGGCACTTAATTTGCTTCTTACAGCACTTGGCGCATCAAATCTTCTCTTCCTTGATATGACGAGAGAGGAGTTCTACACGCTTAGCGATAAAATGATCGAGGAGTGCGGTAAGATTCTTAACGCTCTTGATGAAAACGGCAATAAAAGACAAATAAAGGTTACGTTTTGCACCGACCCTGACTATTTAATCTCTTCAAAGGATACGAGAATGCCTTACTTTATGATAAAGGCACTCGCTAAGGAATTTGACAATATTACTATAGAAACGGTTAATGTTACGCTTAATCCTACGGCTGTGGCTATGTATAAGACTACCTCACGCCAGCAGATAAAGTCTACCGATATTATTATTTCCTACGGTGCAAAGTACCGCGTTGTAAGTGCGCCCAGCTATTGGACGGATAATTATTTCTCATATAACGGAGAATACAAATTCGTCAGCGCATTGGCTTCGCTTACCGCAATCAATAGGCCCGTTGCTTATTTTCTTATAGGTCACGGTGAGACTTATTATGACAAGGATAATCCGGACTCCGAGATGAGTAAGGAGTGCGGCGCACTTGTGGATTTGCTTTACGACTCCGGACTTGATGTTGATACGCTCGACCTCTCAGCGCCCGGCGTTGATAAGGTACCTGATGATTGCGCGCTCTTAATTATCAATAATCCAAAGACCGATTTTATTTACGACGAGAGTAAATACAATGAGTTCGCTTATGCTTCCGAGACGGAGAAGCTTGATAAATATCTTCTTTCCGAGTCGGGTGCGTGTATCGTAAACAGAGATTATAGGAGCACTGAGCTTAAGAACTTTGACAACTTCCTTTACGAGTGGGGATTTGAGTTTGGTAAGGGTCAGGTGTCCGATGAAAACAGCTACGTTCCTCTTGTAGATAAAGAGAATGACTACACTAATATTTTTGCCACCTACGATACTGATGAGGACGGCTTAGGCGCTGCATATTACGGCGACTATATCAATTCCGGTTCTGCTCCACAGATGGTATTTTCCGACGCGGGATATATCAAATGCAGCTACGTTGCGGACAGCGGTATGAATGAATCCGGCTCTTATAGCGCGTTTAAGCTATATTCTTCATTTATCACCACTACCGATGCTGCTAAGTCTATGAGTAATTCAGTACTTGAGAACGAGGGCAAGATGGATCTTGCTGCTATGGTTGTACGTATGTTTACAGATACGCATACTTCAGAGAACACGTATTCGTATCTATTCTGTACCGCCGACATCGGATTTTTCTCAAACGAGCGTCTTAGCAATCCATCGTATGCAAATTACGACGTTATGCAGTCGGTAATTACAAATATTTCGAGGACGGATAGGTTTGCTTCAATCGAGCTTGGCGGTATCTCCGCTAACTCTCCCAATTTCGGAGGTAAGCAGACGATAGAAGAGGTTCTCTATGAGACTGACACTGATTATTACAACGGCGACGCATCGCTGGCGGGTTACGTAAAGGGATTAAGCGAGGGCGAGAAGATTGTGTATACACTGATTATTGTCGCTATGCCCGTTGCAGTATCCATAGCAGGTCTCGTTATGTTTATAAAGAGAAAATACTTATAAGGAGGTACACAGTTGAAAACAGTTAAAGAATCGGCTGTTCAAAAGCTGAAAAAAGGAAAAATATCCAAGACTCAGATTACTTTAATAGCACTGTGTGCTGCACTTATCGTTTTTATTGCACTGTATTTCGTAATATCAAGTATAGACCTTGGTGATGAAACCGTGGAAAAGCCTGACGTGCTTGAAGAAATCGGAGAGGTTGCTTACGGTAGCTCATCTTTGGTATATGAGAGAGTGGAAGAGCATGAAATCCAGTCAATCATAGTTAGGTATAAGGACAATCAAGACAAAGCGAGAATATACGACCTTTTGCGTATCAACGGTGAATTCGTTCTTTCATACAATGATGGCGACGGCACCTCTTTCGTTGAGTATATTCCTCCCATTGCTGAGGCTGAGGGTGGATTTGAATTTGAGTCGCTTTACGCTATAGAGCAGAATGACGGCTTCGGTCAGATATATATGCTTACTTATCTTTGTAACGCAATCGGCACCACTTATTTCCATCAACGAATTCCTCTTCCCGAGAATGATACGGACAGGGCTAATTTATTGAAGCTTTACGGCTTGGATCAGGCTAATGCCAGATATATCGCCTATGAGTACCAAAAAACAGATAAGGACGGTAACGTTCTCGAAGAGGGAACGCACCAGCTTATGATAGGTAATCAGGGTACGACAAAGCACGGATATTACTTCATGGTAGATGACCGTGATTATATTTACTATACTCAAAACAACAGTTTCGAATACGGACTGCGCGGATTTACTCAGCTTATAAAGGGTACTCTTGTTGCCGCAGGCTTGCCGATGGATTCGCTCTATGAGCCGTATTACACCACCGATTTTAAGCTTTGGACAAATACAATGCATAAAGCCGAGGGCGAAACGATTCTTAACGGCGCTACTGTTACGGCTCACGGCAATTTTATGCAACCGTTGCCTATGGGTACCGAGCAGACTCTTGGAAATGGTTATTACGAATTACAGGACTCGGTATTTTTATTTGATTTAAACGAGCTTAAAAATCGCGAGGATTATGAAAGAATAAAGAATATTCTTACCAGTAAGCAGGTAAGCGAAAAGAAAAATGACAATAGCTTCTATTTAACCC
>JAZQRW010000047.1:0-9506 GCA_045629765.1 Eubacteriales bacterium | reverse complement strand
AGCCGTAACCGAAACCGATCTGTGTAGCACCGGAACGGAATGCGTCTGCCCAGTTGTCGCCCTGGAAGTCGAACTTAACCTCGATCTTACCCTCAAGAGCAGTGCCCTTGGTGAGCTCGTTAAGAACGCCCTGAAGATACTCAACTCTGAAGTGCTGCTTAGCGTTGTCAACAGATGCGCCGTAGTCAAGAATGATCTTCTTAGAAGCATCGTAGCCGTACTTCTCTGCATTAGCAGTAAGCTCAGCGATAGCTGCTGCCATCTTTTCCTTAGCAAGCTCAGGGTTGTAACCTGTAAGAGTGTTGTAAGCCTGGTCAAGTGTAAGACCTGCAAGGTCGTTGATGGACCATGTGCCATCTGCTGCCTGAGTGTAACCGTATGCAAGAAGAATACCTGTCTTAGCCTGAGTGGTGTTACGATACTTACCACCGTCAGCAAGGTTAGGAGAATTCTCAATATCGTAATAGTACTCGGTATTTACAAGACCGAAGCAAGGAGCTGCAGTACCGGGCCAGATCTGCTCGATAATGTCGCTTCTGTTAAGAGCAAGGTTGAATGCCTGTCTGAACTCGAGGATTGCAAGAATACCGTTGTTGTTCTCGCTATTCTTAAGCTCAGCAAGGTTACTGTAAAGCTGCATACCGAAGGTACCGGTAGAAGCTGCGAATGAAACGTACTTAGAGTTGAGGTACTCACCAACGTTCTCTGTCTGAAGAGAAGCGTCATCGTAGGTACCGTTAAGGAAACCTATCCACTGGGTAGAGAACTCAGCTATCTCACGGCAGTTGATAGCAGTGATGTTGTACTGGTTCTTGTACTGCTCCATGTTCCAGCCGTACCAGTAGGGGTTCTTCTCAAGTCTGTAGTGAGAACCAGCCTCAAACTCAACGAGCTTGTATGGACCCCAGCTAGCAGTGGTCTCAAGAGAAGAGTTGTAGTTAGATGTCTTAAGGGTTGCGCCTGTAGCAGGATCCTGCTTGCAATCCTCGTAAAGGCTTTCCTTTACAAGTGGAAGACCGGACATATAGTAAGCTGCAAGGTAAGAAAGAGAACCGTCAGCTGCAAGGAAAGCATAAGCCTTGTCAAGACAAATAACGATAGCGTTCTCAGACTCAATTGCGTAAACACCAACGTCTTCCCACTTAACGTCACGAATCTTGTTTTCAACGAAGACTGCAACAGATGTCTCGTATGCTTTGCCTACTTCGAGGTAAGCTGCTTCATAAGTATCGAAGATCCACTTAGCGTTAATACCATTAGCATCGATGCCCTGTGTACCAGCCGCCCAGTCCTCTGCAGTAGCGTAGAGAGTCTCACCGGTAATCCACTCAGGCATAGGAGCGCCGTTCTCATCAACGAATGCTTCAAGACCGGAGAAGAGATCATTAGGTCTTACATATACGTCAAGACCTGCTGCTCTTGCTGCAGCGTTACTTGCATAACCCTGAGAAGCAACAGTCTCATAGGTACCTGTCTGATTCTGGAAGAAGTAACCCTTAGAATTCTTAACTCTGAGAGTATCGTAGTAGGTATTAGCACGGAAGTTCATGAACTCAGGGTCAAGGAGCTGCTTCATAGAGTACTCGAAGGCAGCAGCAGTGATAGGTGTGCCGTCGTCCCACTTAAGATCATCACGAAGAGTGATCTTCCAAGCGTAGCCGCCCTCTTCCTCCTGAGCAGCGGTGTAGCCCCACTTAGCGTCAACAGTTGAGGTAACATCCTCAAGCTTTGTAGCTGCGGAGTAGTTAGTTGTGTAAGCACCGGAAACGATAGCGTCCTTGTTAACGGTACCGTCAGCGTTGTACTTTTCGTCATTCTTGAACTTGTAGTCGTAGTCGAAGAATGAGGAAGTGATGTAGCTCATAATCTGAGTATCGTTATTATCAGCATATGTAAATTCATTCCAGTTGGAAGGCATTACAGATGTGTATGTGTTATACTCAGCTTTCTTCAATACAGCCTGCTGCACAGGATCTCCACCGTCGTCCTTCTTCTTACAAGAAGCGGTTGTAAGGACAACAGAAAGCATCATGCAAAGAACAAGAAGCAAGCTCAAGATTCTTTTGAAGTTTTTCATTTGTTTTGTTTCCTTTCAGAAATTTTTTTATTATCTCTCAAAATGAGTTGATAAACAAGTGGAAAAATGAATATTCCGTTGGAAATATACATTTTGTGGTAAATCCTGCAAGTTTGCATTCTCTAACTTGCATTTTCACAGGATTTTTTTATTCTGCGAGACGCCGTTTTGAGCGACTACCGAATTTTTACTTCATTATAGCACATAAAATTATGTAAGTCAATCTTTTTTATGCATTTTGTTCACTTTTGGCTATTTTGACAATTAGATGCAGTTTTAACGATTTTTTGTAGTATGTTTTGTCTAATTATAACAAAAGAAGGTATGAGGAAATCTAATACCCCGATTTGTTTTTGGCATCTATTCAAAATGCTAATGCAGAATTTTCCTTGTCTGAAATTCATTTTTTCAAGTTGAAAATTCGATCAAAATACAAGCGCGTTTTAACATCAAGAGGTTGGCATATTGCAGGTGTTTTTGCCTATTATAATATATTATAGGTAGTTTTTCCTTCGTTTTTTGTGCACTCAACGCAGAATTTCAACTTTTTTATGCAAGTTATGCGTAAAATCTCTGCAATCACCCAATGAATAAATATTCATATTGTGCATAAAAAAGCAGAGAGCCGTAATAATCAGCTCTCCGCATGTCATTTTTAGTTATGATAAAGCTTCTTAGTCTGATACTGAGGATCAGCAGTAAGGTGTATTCCAAGCTTTCTGAACGTGGCTATATCTACCTCGGAAAGTATTACGGTAGAGTGAGCCTCGGCATCGCGCAGCTTAGGCAATGCTTTCATCGCCAATGCGGCATCCTGACTATTCACAGCAGAAATAGCAAGTGCAATCAATACCTCGTCGGTATGCAGTCTGGGATTATGATTACCGAGATTTTTAGTCTTCAATATCTGAATAGGCTCCAAAATTTCGGGAGAAATTATATCAGTTCCCTTTTCTATGCCCGAAAGCAACTTTAACGCATTAAGAAGTGCAGCAGACGATGGGCCAAGCAGTCCCGAGGTCTTGCCTGTAACGATGCGACCTTCACCCAAATCAATAGCTACAGCAGGTGATGATGTGCGCTCAGCCTTATCTCTTGCCCTAATTACTGACGGTCTGTCTGTAACCGCATCACATCCTACCTTACGCATAAGCAGCTCCAGACGCTCTGCAACGTTTTCCTCGTCATTTCCCTTCCTTATATTACAAAGAGCAGTATAGTAACGTCTGATAATCTCCTGCTTTGCATTTTCGGAAACGACAGCATTATCATAAATACAAGTGCCTGCCATATTTACGCCCATATCCGTGGGGGATTTATACGGGCATTCGCCCAAAATCTCTTTAAGCATAGCGCGAAGGACCGGAAATACCTCAACATCACGGTTATAATTAACCGCCATAGTGCCGTAGGACTCAAGATGGAACGGATCAATCATGTTAACATCGTCAAGATCGGCAGTAGCAGCCTCATAGGCAAGGTTGACCGGATGATTTAATGGCAAATTCCACACGGGGAATGTTTCAAACTTAGCGTAGCCTGAGTGCTTACCACGCTTGTTGTCGTGGTAAATTTGTGAAAGGCAGGTAGCCATCTTGCCCGAGCCGGGACCGGGAGCAGTAATTACAACTACCGGACGCGAGGTTTCAATATATTCATTCCTACCAAAGCCATTCTCCGAAACTATATGTGGAATATTATGCGGGTAACCGTCAATAGCATAATGCTTGTAGACCTTAATACCAAGCTTTTCAAGCTTTTGCTTGAATGCCACTGCCTGAGATGTAGCGTTATACCTCGTCATAACAACCGAGCCTACGTACAGTCCGTATCCGCGGAAGGCATCAATAAGCCGCAAAAGGTCAAGGTCGTAGGTGATGCCAAGATCGCCTCTTACCTTATTCTTCTCTATGTCCTCAGCGTTTATAGTAACGATAATTTCCACGTCATCACGCATCTCAATAAGCATTCTGATTTTACTGTCCGGCTCAAATCCCGGCAAAACACGCGTAGCGTGAAAATCGTCAAATAGCTTGCCACCGAATTCCAGATACAGCTTCTCGCCAAACAGCGAAATTCGTTCCTTGATTTCCTTTGACTGCAGCTTCAGATACTTCTCGTTGTCAAATCCCCGTGCAAACATAAAGCCCTCTTCCTTAAGTTAATAAAAATATTCTAACACATTATTTTCGTTTTTTCAATATGATAAACAAATTTTACGTTAAAACTAAGAAAAAATATAAACGGATTATTATCAAATAGGAAATTTTGTGTTTTTTTCACTTTGGCGGTTGCATTTTACGACGACAGGTGATAGAATTATTGTAGTATTGTAAAATTTTGGAGTTAGTGATGAAGAGTAATTACAACGGCTACTTCGGTGGCTTTAACAACGAATTTTTTGATGATTCGGATATGAGCAAATTCTACGGCGGTATTTTTATGAATCCCGAACCTCACCGCCCGCTTACCGAGGCAGAAAAGCTTGAAGCAAAAAATATTGTCAAAAAAACGCATTTTGCTGCCGCACTTTACCTTGCGGTCTGCTATATAACCTTGTTCGCTTTATCCATGCTTTTTAAGGGCCCGCTAGCAAGCCTTGGCGATGCATGGTCAAAGGACGAGACGTTATACGCTCTGCTCAATCATTTTTTGAACGCCATACCACAGTATCTGGTAGCATTCCCCATCACTCTGCTTTTTCTTAAGAGCGTTAGGGCAACTAAGCGCAAAGAAAAAACCAAGATGTCAATCAAAGAGCTTTTTACAATGCTCTGTATTGCAGAATTCCTTATGATTGTCGGAAGCTTAATCGGCACTAGCATCAATATGACGATAGAAACAATCACAGGCGCAAGCATGGACAACGCAGTTTCTGATATGATTGAAAACACTCCAATATGGATTTTGACAATATTTGTTGTCATTTTGGCACCAATCTTTGAGGAATTTGTGTTCAGAAAGCTCTTGATGGATAGATTATTAGTGCTTGGCGACAAGATAGCGATATTGCTCTCAGCATTAGCCTTTGGTGCATTCCACGGCAATCTTGATCAATTCTTCTACGCGACGCTCGTAGGCTTGGTATTTGGCTATGTTTATGCCAAAACACGCGATATAAAGTACTCAATTATTCTACACGCAATTATCAATTTTCTAGGCTCGGTACTGGTCATTCCCGTCATGGAAGCTTACGAAAAACTATATGAATTTCTTGAAAAATTTGAAGAAAATCCGGGCATTGATATGACTCCTTACGGTGTCCCTATGCTGATAACGTCTGTGTATTCACTCTTGCAATATGCCTTGATAGGCTTTGGAATTTATAGCCTAATCAAGCTAGTAAAGTTCAAAAGAATTTACATTTTAAGAGGTGAAATCACACTCGAAAAAGGCACATATAAAGACGTCATTTTTAAGAACGCCGGAGTAATCATTTTCTACGTCTTGTGTACAGTTATTATGCTTTTAAATTTAATTCCCACAGAACTTGAACCGGAGGTAGCACCAAATGGCGCAGAGGTTGTTTACGCCTTACTCAGAGCAATTATCTAAACAGACAATTCCACACGACTATTACCCCAGAATGCAACTAAAACGCGACTCCTTCATTAACCTTAACGGAGAGTGGGATTTTACCATTTCAAAGTTGGAGAAGGTATCGGAGTTTGATAGCAAAATACTGGTTCCTTTCCCACCCGAATCACAGCTCTCGGGCATAGAAAAGATTATTATGCCCGACGAATACATGCACTACAGACGCACATTTGCATTTAACGATAGTAGTAGAAATGACAATATTTATTTGCATTTTGGTGCAATAGACCAGATAGCAGACATTTTTCTGAACGGTACTCTGATCGGCAAATGTAACTCGCCGTACATTCCGTTTTCAGTAGAAATAAGCAATTATTTAATCGATGGCGATAACGAGCTTTACGTAGTATGCAAGGACGGGATTGACAAAACATACCCCTACGGCAAGCAGACCTATAAAAGAGGCGGAATGTGGTATACTCCGGTCAGTGGAATCTGGCAGACCGTTTGGCTGGAGGCAGTACCTAAAAATCATATAACGAATCTGAAAATTACGCCATCGCTAAACAGTGCAGAAATTGAAGTAACAGGTGGTGAATACAAAAAGAAAATTACTCTCTTGGATTCCGATGAGGTATTTACCTTTGAGGGCGAGAAGATTGTTATTAGTCCGAAAAATATTATCAACTGGACACCGGAAAATCCACATCTTTACCATTTCAAAATTGAGAGCGGTAAGGACACCGTTTACAGTTACTTTGCCCTCCGCACAGTCGGTAAGACGATGCGAGCCGGAAAAGAGCTCTTGACTCTTAACGATGAGCCGTATCTGTTCCAGGGGCTACTCGATCAGGGATATTATTCCGACGGAATTTTCCTCCCCGCAACCGTTGACGGCTACCGAGATGATATTCTCAGAATGAAGGAATTAGGATTCAATATGCTCCGCAAGCACATCAAAATCGAGCCATTGATTTTCTATTATTTATGCGACTCATTGGGAATGCTGGTTTGTCAGGATTTGGTTAACAACAGCGATTATTCCTTCATTCGTGATACTGTGATTCCAACCGTATCTATACAAACATTGCCGGACGAACACTTACACAATAATGCCAAAGAGCGAGCCGTGTTTATAGAAATGCTATCCAAAACGACAACTTTACTTTACAATTCCCCCTCCATCGTCTATTATACAATATTTAACGAAGGTTGGGGACAATTCTGCGCCGATAAAATGTACGATCTTTTCAAGCAGCTGGACAGCACCAGAATTATCGATTCCACATCGGGTTGGTTCAGAAGAAAGAAGAGCGACGTTGATTCAAGACACATTTACTTTAAAGCGCTTAAGGCGAAGAAATTGAACGGTAAAGCCTTCGTTATCAGCGAGTTTGGCGGTTATTCACACAGAATATCGGGACATCTTTTCAGCGACAAGGAGTATGGTTATAAGTCATATGATAACCTTGAGGATTATCAGAAGGCGGTTGCGGAGCTTTATGACTTACAAGTCAGAGAAATGATAAAATGCGGTTGTTCAGGATTCGTTTACACGCAAGTATCGGACGTCGAGGACGAAACGAATGGAATTTTAACCTACGACAGAAGGGTTTGCAAGCTAAACGTCGAAAAATTCAAGCCGATTTTAGATAGTCTTTACGCTGAATTTAAAAAATGGCAAATTGAGTTTTTGCGCCATTAAACGCGCATAAAAACAACCTACCATTAAAATTCAAATAAACCCAAAATAATTTTTGTCGGATAAAAAATAAGACGGTGGTACGTCGAGCGGTGTAAACGCTCCGTACCGCTTTTCTTTATTTAGACGTTCGGCGGCTAAAGAGGTAGCCAGGAGTATTCCTGCCGTTAGCTGCGGATTGGAATCGCACTCTATCGAAGCGTAAAATTTTGAATAATTTTCCTCATAAACCCCGCTGACTCCACTCGCTATCACCTGTCCCTTATGCAACGTCAAATGCGCATAGCTTCTCTCAAATTCTTCTTCGCTTACAAATCGTATCTCACACTCGTATGGCGCAAAATAATTCGGGATTTTCCTGATAGTTTCCTCGATGTTTTCTCTATACTCTTCATCTGCTACTATTACGCAAAGCCTTGTGTGAAGCTTTTCGTTAGAGATGGTTATTCTGCTCTGCGTAAGCGCCGCCACCGCACTGCTAATCGGAATAGTTAAAGCTATCGCTCGACGTACCCCGCGTATGCCTCTTAATGCCTCGCTGTGCCCTTGAGAAACGCCTCTACCCCATACTGTGTGCACATAAGGTTTTTGCAAAAACGAGTAGCTGTAACAACGCAAGGCAGAGAGAAAGCCAGGATCCCAACCCGACGAAATTATCGATGTATGACAATTTTTGTTTGCATTTTCGTTCATAATACTATAATACTCTTGTATTTTTGAATGATTGTCATAGGTATCAACCGTGTTAAATTTAAGCGCAATTTTAGGTGCTAATTCAAGCATATCAGTGCTGCTCCCCAAGCACAGCAACGCGCAATCAATATTATCGAATTCAAACAGCTCATTTAGGCGGAAAATATGCGAATTTTCTTCCGTTTTTGCATGTCTTGAAAATATACCGACAAGCTCAAATTCCTGCCTCTCTCGCAACAAAAGCTCTACTGCCCGTCCAAGCTTGCCGTATCCTATAATCGCAACTCGCATTAGTTTAAAATCGCAACACCTAGGTTCAAATATCCGGCGAACGCCACCCAAACAAGGTATGGTATCAACAGATACGCACTTCTCTGATCAATTCTGTAAAATCGCACTGCGCTCAAGGCTATGAGTACAAATAAAGCTACCAGCCATATAAACGAAAACGCATAAAGGTCAAGTCCAAAGAAAAATATACTCCACATGAAATTGAATAATAACTGTATTGCATAGGTTGACAAAGCCTTGACCGTCGCTTTCTCTCCCTTGTTTGCTGTAAGAACCAGGTACGATGCAATGCCCATCAATACGTAAAGTATGGTCCACACTATAGGAAATAACCATCCGGGTGGAGACAGAGGTGGTTTATTCAATAATTCGAATTGTTTCATTCCTCGCATAGAGAAAATAGCCGATATTCCACCTACTATTATCGGTAATGCGATTGCGCCGATTAAAGTTTTCCATCTGATTTTCATATTTTCTACCTCTCTTTCTGCTTTTATTTTACGCGCTTGCGCAGAAAAATATTATAATTCCATTGACTTATTTTTAAAAATAGTGTATACTTAAACCACAAAAAAACAAAATTCGAGGGGCTTATGAAAAAGAGAATTTTATTGTGTTTATTAACTATTGTTTTGGTAGTTTCACTTTGCTCATGTGAAATAGCGCAAAAAATCCCATTTTTGCACACCGAGCATACCATGAGCGATATATTCTGCGCTAATGATACAGCACACTGGCAAGAATGCATTTACTGTGATTACATTACCGAGATTGCCGCGCACTCAGGTGGAAAGGCTACCACAACCGAGCAGGCAAGATGCGAAATTTGCGGTTTCCTTTACGGTGAGCTTGCTACCGATAATAGCGGCGGTAACACCGGCAATGGCGGCAGTAGCGCAGGTAACGGCGGTAACGCCGGCGACAATGGCGGTAACAGCAACGAACCTATCTCGAGCACCGCTTGGGTAAATATTTTCTCCGCTCTTACTAACTTCAAGTATGACGAGCACATAGACAATGAGCTTTGGTATTCCACAGAATATGACGGCAACAAGCTCGTTTGCTATGATTACGATTACGATGACGAGATATATTTCTATAAAAAGAACGGTGTCTACTACTACGCGTACTATGAGGACGGTGCATGGGTAGAATATGAGGACGATGCTGACTACTATGTTGATTATACATACGCTAAGTCGGATC
>JAZQRW010000046.1:0-30466 GCA_045629765.1 Eubacteriales bacterium | reverse complement strand
ATCTGCTTGGACCTACGCAGCTAACACCGGTGTTATGTTCGACAATATGGTATTCGGTTATACCGCAGGCGGACACAACTACCTTAACGGCGAGGCTCACGAGAGACTTGATGCAACCTGTACCGAGCCCGAGAAGTGCTCTTGTGGTTTCGTTTACGGTCCTGCTCTTGGTCACACCAGCGGTGATGCAACCTGTACTGAGGATGCTATCTGCTCCGTTTGTGGCGAAGTAGTAGCAAAGGCTACCGGTCATAACCTCGTTGGCTCCAACTATACTAACAACAATTTCGTTTACTCTTGCGCTAACGGTTGTGGCGAAAGCTACAATCTTACCGGTTACTACGCAGACGGTACTAACACCGACAACCTCGTAGTAGTTAATAATGGTGCTGATTATAAGCTCAACATCAATGAGGCTGGTCAGTATGAGATGCTTTATCCCAACGAGACCTCCGATACTCCCGTAGGTCAGCAGCAGATCTGGGTACCTATTCAGGGTAACCCCGAGCTCATGTATGACTTCTCCTGCGCAAACAACGCAGTAGGTTTCCTCTCCTTCAAGGTAAATGCTTACAACAACTATCAAGGTGTACAGTTCAAGCTCAACGCAGAGCGTGGTACTAGTTCTTGGGATTGGAGCAAAACCTCCTTCTCAGTTTTCTTTATTACTCCCGTTACGACCACCGATCAGAAGACTGTAGACATTCTTGGCTACAACAATACTCTTCTTGGGGCCATCGAAATTGGCGAAGATAAGTGGTCCGGTTGGCTTGACGTTGTAATCGGTATTCAGCTTCACGACGACTACACCATGACTCTTACTTACATTATCAACGGCGAGCATCCTATCTCTATCAACGCATTGATGCCTATTCCCACTGCTAGAATCACTTCCGTTTACATCAATGGTAGAACTTCTGTAAAAAACTCCGGATTCATACTTGACGATGTTCTCTTTGGTTATTCCACAGATTATCACCACGAATTCGACAACTTTGCTCACATAATCACTCCTGCAACTTGTACCGCCCCAAAGACCTGTTCTTGTGGCATCATTTTGGGCGACCCTCTTGGACATACTGAAGCAGTAAGCGAAGCAGTTGCTCCCACCTGCACTGAAACAGGTCTTGCTGAAGGTGTACATTGCTCTGAATGTAACACAGTTATTGTAGTTCAGGCAGTGATTGATGCTCTTGGACATAGCTTCGCTGATGCTACTTGTACCGCCCCTAAGACCTGTACTGCATGTAAGGCAACTGAGGGCGAGGCTCTTGGTCATAAGGGAGGCATTGCTACCTGTACTGCCCTCGCTAAGTGCGAGGTATGTGGAGAAGGTTATGGCGATCTTCTTCCTCATATCGGTGGTGCTGCAACCTGTACCGAGCTTGCGAACTGTGAGGCCTGTGGAGAAGGCTATGGCAATCTTCTTCCTCATACCGGTGGTACTGCAACCTGTACCGAACTTGCGAACTGCGAAGTTTGTGGTGCAGGATATGGTGATCTTCTTTGTCACAATCTCAGCGTTTCCACTTGGGATGCAGCTAGGAACACTTTCGTTTACTCTTGCTCCAATGATGGATGCGTTGAGTCCTACGTTCTCACCGGTTACTACATGGATGGTACCAATCATGATAACATGCAGGTAGTTAACAACGGTGCAGAGTACGCACTTAACATCAATGCGGATGGTCAGTATGAGATGCTTTATCCCAACGAGACCTCCGATTATCCCGCAGGTCAGCAGCAGATCTGGGTTCCTCTTCAGGGTAACCCCGAGCTTATGTTCGACTTCTCCTGCGCTAACGATGCAGTTGGCTTCCTTTCCTTCAAGGTAAGCGGCTACAATAGCTATCAGAACATTCAGTTCAAGCTTAACGCAGAGCGTGGCGTAAGCGGTGTTTGGGATTGGTCCAAGACCTCCTTCGCAGCACTTGACATCACTCCCGTTAAGTCCGCTGACCAGAATACTGTTGACGTTATCGCTTATGGTAACAAGGTTATCAAGACCATCGAGGTTGGCGAAGATAAGTGGACTCCTTGGCTTGACGTTGTAATCAAGCTTGAGCTTCATAGCGACAACACCATGACTCTCACCTACTACATTGACGGCTTTGAGGTTTACACTATAAATACGGTAATGGCTATCTCCACCGGCAGAATCACTTCTATCTATATCAATGGTAGAACATCTGTTAAAGATTCCGGCTTCAAGTTCGATGATCTCGTATTCGGTTACACGACTCACAATCTCTTTGATGGTCAGGAACACGTAATTTATCCTGCAACTTGTACCGTACCTTCTATGTGCTCTTGCGGTCACATTATCTCTCCTACCATAAGCCATACAGAGGTTATTGACGAAGAAATAGCTCCTACCTGTACTGATACAGGTCTTACCGAAGGTAAGCATTGTTCAGTTTGCGGTGAGATACTTGTTGAACAGACTACTGTGCCGGCACTCGGACATAGCTACACTTCTCTTGTCGTAGATCCCACATATAAGGCTGACGGATATACTGTCCATACTTGCTCAGTGTGCGAAGAGTCTTATACCGATACATATATAACACCCATTGACTTTACAGTTACAGCGAGTAACAGACATATGATTGGCTATACCGGTGTTGACTCTGAGATCGTAAAAATTCCTAATGTATTTGAATACGATGGAGTTTGGTATAGAGTTATATCTGTGGGCGATAAAGCATTTGCTGGTTGTCATATGATTTCCGTTGTATGGATTGAAGATGGTGTGTCGAGTATTGGATATTCTGCATTTGAAGCCTGCCACGGAATGGTGGTCGTATCAATAGGCAATAGTATAACAAGTATCGGCTCGGGTGCATTCTTTGCATGTAGTGGTCTTCAAGGCATAGTAGGCTTAGACCTTTTGGATAGTTTAACATACATAGGCTCTTATGCGTTTGCACAGTGTACATCGTTACCTAAGATAACAATTCCTGACAGCGTAACAGCTATAGGAGATTATGCATTTTCCAATTGCTACAACCTTACGAGTATAGATTTTAAGGGTACAGTCGAAGAATGGAATAATATCAACAAGGGTGAGGCTTGGAATTATAACACCGGCGCTTACACAATTTACTGCACTGATTCTGAAATTGCTAAGGATGGCACGATAAATTGCTATCATAATGATATAATTATCGATGAAGCAGTAGTTCCTACTTGTACCGCTACAGGTCTAACCGAAGGAAAGCGCTGTAAAGCATGTAATGAAATACTTGTAGCGCAGACGGAAGTTCCTGTTATAGATCACATTGACAGTGATTGGATTATTGATGTAGCGGCAACAGAGATCAACGATGGTTTTAAGCACAAGGAATGTATGATATGTGGTAAGAGGTTGAGTTGGGAAATTATCCCCGCGACTGGTTACGATTACATTCTTGAGTATTACGAGAAACCGACTCTCTTCTACTACGACTTTACGGGAGATGATGTAGATTTTTCATCTTCGCTTCTTGTTAACCGCTCATCTAAGTTAACAAGCTCTCTCGTTACCGATGAAACTGCACCCGGCGGAAAATATCTTTCTCTTGAAATCGCCGCGGCAACCAGCAAGTTCAACGCTTTCTCTGATAACCATGTGTATTTCAACTGGACATCAGAGAATGGTATTGATGATTTCATGATAAATATGACCGTATCCGGTGCAAAGGGTGAGGGAATGGAAAAGGCTCTCCCCAGAATTATCGTTGCGGTTGCCGATCAGGAGATTACCGATGCTTCTGTGGGAGGTACGATTGGTACCACTATCGTCGCTATCGATTACAGAAACGGATTTTTCTCCTACCTCAAGAAGACCGTTGCGTCTGACGGCACAATCACCGGTGTTGAGACCTTTACCTCTTTTGCAATAACAGAAGGTACTTGGTACAGTGTTTCCATTGCTTACGTTAGGGATAGTGGTGTTGCAGTTGTTACTGTAACTGATGTTAATAATCCTGCTAACACTTATACTGTCACTGATGCGTACGTTCCCTACGAGAGCATCAAAAACGTAAGAGTTGGTGCGCACGGCACAGACTACGGACCCTCTCGTGGCAGTGTTATGAAGTTTGCAAACCTTTATGCAGTTGCAGGTCAGTATAAACGCAATCCCAATAATATGCAAGCTGACATCGAGGCCACTTTGCTCAAGATGTATGAAACGTTCAAATCTGAAAACGTCGATGTTGAGGTTAAACGTGATATCTGTGATACTGTAGAAAAACTGGTTAACTACGGATTTGTAGCAGAAAATTCAGATGTACAGAGTGCTCTTGATGAAATGATAGCATGTGGTGCAATAGAGTCTCCTCTCGTCCTTGTTCTCGGTGAAAACTCGATTTATGTTACAATCGAAAACTACTATCCCGCAGAGGTTATAACCGAATTCATCGCTACCGAGGCAGGAACCTACGTTCTTTCCGCGGCAGACGGTGAGAAAAACGCAGACGTATACATTGAGGGTGAGTTCTACGTCGAATGGCATGAACTTCCTTATGAGTTTACTCTTGAGTCAGGCGAGTCTATTAGCTTCATCATCTCCACTACTGCGAACGTTCTGACAGAGACCGAAGATACAATTGATCTCGTTCTTACCAAGAAGGCATAATTGCTAATTAATAACAACTCGCGCACCACTCCTTTTTGGGTGGTGCGCTTCTTTACGCAAACTCCCCATTCTACCACACCATCTTGTGTCAAGAAATACGCCTACCCCCATATATTGGGTTAGGGGGATTGACTCACTAAATTATCTGAATATAATGAAAGTAGACAGGCAGGTGATTTACGTGAGCTATGGTCGTCTTAAAATTTATTCCGATGCAAAAGTTATAACAGCAGAGAACGTGGCCGATGAGGTGAACAGAGCTTACGCACTTCACGTTCAAAACCGCAGTGACATTGAATAGCTGTGGGAATACTATCGGGGTAAAACAAAAATCCTTACCAAGACCAAGGAAATACGCGAAGAAATCAATCATAAAATCAACGAAAACCGCGCTTACGAGATAGTGAAGTTCCATAAGGGCTACGTCTTCGGTGAGCCGATTCAGTACATACGGCGCGAGAGGGCAAGCGAGGATGCTGCGGATGATGCCATTGCCACCGAGATAAACGCTCTCAACGGCTATATGGCAGACGCAAATAAATCCGCTTGCGACAACGCCATCGCTGAGTGGATGTACGTTGCGGGTACAGGCTACCGCCTCACACTCCCAAATAAGAAATGGACATCCGACGGTGACGAGGCTCCGCTCCGTATTTTCGCTCTGGATCCCATGAAAACCTTCGTGGTGTACAGTACCGACATCGACGAGCATGTGCTCTTTGCTTGCGTTGTAGCCGAGCGTGAGAATAACGAAAAGGTGTTCAGCGTATATACCGAGGATAAATTCTTTGAGGTTACAGATTTTACTCCTGTAAGCACGAAGGCGAATCCGTTAGGTATGATTCCTATTATAGAATATCCCGCAGAGAACGCTCGTCTTGGCGTGTTTGAAGTAGTCCTTCCTCTCCTCGACGCGCTTGACGAATTGCAGAGTAACCGAATGGACGATATCGTACAGTTCGTAAACTCCTTCTTGGCAATTCTCGGCGGCGAGCTGGATAAGGAAACCTACGATAAACTCTCTGAGTGGAAAACGCTCTGTCTTCCCGAGGGAGCCGATGCCAAGTATCTTTCGGCAACACTCTCACAGGCAGACGTACAGACCTTTAAGAACGATATCTACGAAGCTATATACACGATATGCGGTACACCTAATAGAAACGGCGGTTCAAGTACCAGCGACACGGGCAGTGCGGTAATTCTCCGTGACGGTTGGGAATCTGCCGAGGCGAGAGCAAAAGCCACCGAGGAAATATTCAAGAGCAGCGAAAGGGAATTCCTAAAAATCGTTCTCAGAATACTCCGTGATACCGTCGGCACAAAACTCCGTCTTGCGGATATCACCCCCCACTTCACCCGTCGTAATTACGATAATATAGCGAGCAAGTCTCAGGTGCTTATCGCTATGCTTAATAATCCTAAGATTCACCCTGAGGTCGCTTATGCGGCTTGTGGCATGTTCCCGGATCCCGAGAGTGCATACTTGCAGGGCATGGCTTACTACAACGAGCAAATGGAGAAATGGCAAGCTGAAATGGTAGATGAAAACGCTGAGGGTGAAGAGGAGGATGAGTCCGATGTACAAGCTACTGGATAAGCTCCTCGCCGTGGAGATGAAGCGCATTCGTGCCTCCTTCAATCATCTTGGCGCTATGGGCTTTGATGAACTCAACGTCGTAAATACCCGTAAAGCCACTCAGACTATGTATGAAGGCTTTCTTAAGGATAATGAGGCCATTTACCTGAAAGTTGCGAAAGATGCTTACAAGAGGGCAAACACAAGTAAGAAGAAAACCGAGATAGATGGTGAATGGCTCGCAGGTGTTCTCGCCGCGTATAATCTCGTCACAGGTTATCTCTATTACACCGAGGCAGACCGAAAGCGCATGAGGCTCAATGAGCAGATACTAACCGCCCGTGAATACGGAAATAGGCAGATGTTTCAGGGCAGTTTACGTCGCTCGGCTAACCTCTGGTGGACGCAAACCTCGCAGTACGGCATCTCCGTAGTCGATGAAGCGACCATAAAAGGCTTCAAAGATATGGGTGTTACTCACGTCCGTTGGATAGCTGCCGACGATGAAAAAACCTGCGAAATCTGCGGTGCTAGAGATAACAAAATCTACAAGATTAATAAGATACCACCCAAGCCTCATTACGGCTGTAGGTGCTACGTTGTTCCCACAGAGGAGGAATAGCATGCTGATATACGAACAGATACGATGTCCCGCTTGCAACAGGCGGCTCGTAGATATGTGCGGTCAGGCACAGATACGGTGTCCCAAGTGTAAATCACTTGTGGAGATAGACACCGTAGCAAGAAAAATCTATATAAAATAGAGCGTCAAAATAGAACGCCAACAATCGGGTTATCTCGGTCGTTGGCGTTTTTAATTTTACTGAGAGAACAGTTCAAACCCATACAGTACGGAGATGTACTTTAAAAGCCCAAAATTTTGTGCGGAGAGAACCGCGTTGTTAAACCCAAAGGAGAAAAACATGAAAATCGATACTAACCAGATCCCTAACTTTGATTCACTTCCTGAAGACGTAAAAAACGCAATCCTTGAAATGGATATCGGCGACGCACCTGATATGAGTCAGTTCGTCGCAAAGCACGTATTTGACAAAAAGGCAAGTGAGGCGGCAGAGCTTTCAAAGCAGCTCAGATCCAGAATGAGCGAGGAGGAAGCTAAGGCTACTAAGGAAGCTGAGGAACGCGCAGCGCTTCTTGCTCGCGTTACAGAGCTTGAGAGAGAAAAAACCATTACAGGCTACACCAATTCCTTCTTAAGCCTCGGCTACGATGAAAAGACTGCTAAGGCAACCGCAGAGGCTCTTGCCTCAGGCGATATGGATTTAGTTTTCATCAACCAGAAGAAACACATCGACACTCGGGAAAAGCTACTTCGCGCTGAACTTCTCAAAGAGACTCCTCCTCCGACTGGCGGCAAGGTTGTCACCAAGACTCGCGAGGACATTCTCAAAATGACTCTTGCAGAGCAGGTCAAGTTCGCACAGGAGCATCCTGAGCAGTACAAAGAAATTTATGGAGGTAATTAATTATGGCTCTTAACCACACACATATGGCGTTCCCCAATTTTGTGTTGGAGAACACCATCGAAGATCAGTATAACTCACACCTTGACCTGATGCGCTTTTGCACGGTAGACAATTCTCTCGTCGGCGTTGCAGGTGACATCAAGAAGATTCGTGTATATTCCGCTACCGACGGCACTGAAAAGCTTGCAATGGGTGACGGAAACACTAAGAACATCGAAGTTGCATACGCCGACAAGGAGTACACAATTCTGCTCGCACAGAACAGATTCCCGTACTACGATGAGGAGCTTATGCGCGATCCCCTCGTTGTTGACACTGGTGTTCGTCATATGACAACCGATATGTTCAACACTGTACAGGGCGACATCTTCACAGAGTTCAACAAGGCAACTCGTACCATTACTCTTACCGGCACTGACTATTTCAGCGCATTTGTTGACGCTGTGGCACTTCTTCCCGGCGAAAGTCAGGAATCCCTTGAGGTGTTCGCTTTCGTAAATCCCGCAGACAAGGCGGCTATCCGTAAGGCGCTTAAAGACGACCTCAAGTACGTTGAAGCGTTTGTTCGTTCCGGTTACATCGGCACTGTAGCAGGCGTAAACCTTTACACTAAGCAGGATGCCGTAGCAGGTACAATCTGCGGCGGTACTAAGAAGGCAGTTACCTTCTTCAATAAGAAGGGCGCTGAGGTAGAGCAGGAGCGTGACGCAAACGTTCGTCTTAACGAGATCTACGCTCGTAAGTACTATCTTGCTGCACTCACTGACGATACTCAGGCGTTCAAGATCAAAGCAGGAGCTTAACACTTTAAAGGGAGGTAAGTACCCATGACAAATGAAGAAAAAACCGCTAGCCTTGCGGCACTTATCTCTCCCGATACTGCCGACGATAGTCTTCTTTCTCGGTATATTCTGTTAGCCGAAGGGGTTGTGCTAAATAGGCGCTATCCCCTCGGCCCTCCCGTAGGAGCAACAGTACCAAAGCAGTACGAGCACATTCAGTTGCAGATAGCTCTTGAATTGTTCTCCAAGCGTGGAGCCGAGGGACAGATAGAACACGACGAAAACGGCATAGCTAGAAAATACGAGTCAGCGGATATAAGTAATTCGCTCCTCCGTCGCATCATTCCTGTTTGTGGGAGCGTGATGGAATGAGGAGCCTTGAGAGAAACAAACGGACGATACACTACGCGATATATCTAGGTGATGCACCTATACTTGATGAGCAGGGATTTGAAACGGGCGAAAGTAGACCGACTTACGGTAATATAAATGAATTACGCTGCAACGTTTCCTCTGCATCGGGTGAAGATGCTGTAGAAGCTTTTGGTAACTTCACAAGATATACTCGCGCAGTGTGCGTCTCGGATAATAACTGTCCTCTTGATGAGGATTCCGTTGTCTGGTTCGGCATTCCTACCTCAGAGCCTTATAACTACATTGTTACCCTCAAAGCGGATAGCAAGAATGGAATAATGTACGCATTGCAAGAGGTTAAGGTGAGAACATGAAAATACGAATCGATCCATTTGATAAATCGTCCATAGACAGCGCGATAAAGCAGGTGAAAGCATACAAGAAAGATTTCCTCGCCAAAGAGAAATTATTCGTAAAAAGGCTTGGAGAAATCGGTGTATCTGTTGCTACCACAGGCTTTGCCGTCGCTGACTATGACGGTGTTAAGGACGTTAAAGTCCGTCTTGAATGGAAAGGGAATCGTGCCGTCGTTATAGCCGAGGGAGAGACTGTCGGCTTTATTGAGTTCGGTACTGGTGTAAGATATCCCGAGTGGGACAATTCTGGCATGAAATACACCCCGCCTAAGCACGGAACCTATGGCAAAAAGCGTGGTGCTCGTCCTAAGGGATGGTACTTTAAGCCCGGTGAGGGAGCGGTGCAGCATACCTACGGTAATTATCCTGCCGAGGCGATGCGAACTGCACGCGATGAGATGATAGAGAAGATTACACGTACAGCACGGGAGGTATGGAGATGATTGATTTTGAAAATGAAATCTTTACTGCCGTTGCTGACGCTGTAAGATTGATGCACTCTGGCGCAACCGTTAAGGGCGAATATATTCGCTCCCCCGCCTCCTTTCCCACCGTGGCGCTGAGTGAGGTAGACAACGTAAACGTTGATACTCTCATAGATTCCTCACGCGAGGAAAAGTATGCCGGACTCGGCTACCGCTTACAGGTCTTCTCCAACAAAGAAGGCGCTAAAAAAAGCGAAGCTAAGGCGATATTCAAAACGGCAGACGACATACTCTGCGGTATGGGTTTCCGCAGACGAACATATTCTACAACCCCGGAAATCTACAATTCGACAATTTTCTCCATTACGGCGACCTACGAAGGTATCGCCGATGTGAATGGAGTGATTTATAGAAGATGAATAGGAGGTAAAACTATGGCAATTTCTTCATATAACACCAAGCTAATGATCGGCACTAAGGAATATGCGATTAAGGATTTTCCCGCCATCCTTGGTGAGCGTTCAGCACTTGAGATTACAACCCTCAGCGACGACGCACAGAGATACATTCAGGGTATCAGACAGCAGAGTGAAACGTTCCCGTTCCTCGCCAACTACGACGCTACCATATACAGCGAGCTTAATGCGCTTACAGGCGAGCAGGATTGCACACTCACCTTCAGCGACGGCTCCAAGTTTACTTGGGAAGGCTATGTCAGTGCTTCCATCAACGAGGGCTCTGTGGATGCCGTTCTTGAGATGACTATCTCGGTAACACCCGCCACTGTTCCCGTATGGTCTAAGGGCACAGCTTAATTAAATAGGGCGGTCTTGACCGCCCTTATATATGCTAAATGAAAACCAATATTTACATCTAAGGAGAGTAACACTATGGCAACAAAGATTACCGTAACCTACAAGAACGAAAATTACATTCTTGAATATTCAAGATTTACCGCAAGCGCAATTGAAAAGCAGGGATTTGTGCTTGACGATCTCACGACCAAGCCCAACATCATGATCCCCCTTCTTGTACATGGTGCATTCTTGAAGCACCACCGCGAGCTTAAGCAGAAAAACATCGACGAGATTTACGAGCATATCGTAAACAAATCCGGTAAAGAAAACGAGGATGGCTTTATCACCATTCTTGCCGAGATGTATGCTGAGACGATTTCTACGCTCACTGACGAAACCGCAGGAGATGAGGGAAACGCGGCGACTTGGACGGTGACAAAGGGCTAACTTTCCAAAGTTATTCAGATGTCTTTGAGCAACTGTGCCCTTACTATATGTCTATCGGTATGTCTTATGACGATTTCTGGCACGGCGATGTCGTAATGGTCAAGGCATACCGAAAGGCATCTGAGTTGCGAGATAGACGAAACAATCAGGATATGTGGCTACAGGGCAGATACTTCTACGACGCTCTCTGCGCCGCAAGCCCTCTCTATCGTTTCACAATGAAGAAGGGAATGATAAAGCCCGAGCCATATACAAAGGAGCCGTATCCTACCACTCACGCCGAGCTTCTTGAAAGGGAAGAACGCGAGAAGCGTGCTAAGGAAGAAAGGCTCAAAGCAGAGTTCACAGCTTTCGTTGAACGTATGCGAAAGAAAACGAATACACCTTAAGGGAGCGCTTCGGCGCTCCTGTTTTTGTATAAATATTGACAATACTGCAAAAATATGGTATAATATGCGCATAAAATGCCGACGGGCAGAAACGTGAAAGTGAATTGCTATGAAAAGGACAGTAAAACTTGCATTATTCGCTTTATTAATTCTAGTTTCGAGTGTTTTTATGCTCACATCATGTGATTGGGTAGGTAATTGGAATAGACCTGATTGGTTCCCTCAATTGCATATTGAGGTTATAGATCCCGCGGTTGCTCCTACCTGCAATGAGCCTGGCCTTACAAAGGGAAGCCATTGTTCTGGTTGCGGAGAAGTGTATGTAGCACAGGAAGTGATTCCTCCCACTGGTCATACTACGGTTGTTGACAAGGGGGTTGCTCCCACTTGCACCGAAGATGGCATTTCGTCAGGAGCACACTGTACAGTTTGTGGTGTTATCGTTAAGGAGCAAGAAATCTTGCCTGCAAAGCATACAATTGTAATTGATGAAGCAGTTGCTTCAACATGTTGGCAAACAGGCTTAACCGAAGGTCAACATTGTTCAACTTGCGGAGAAGTATTTGTTAAACAGGAGATCATTCCTTCGTCAGGACGTCATACTGTGGTGATTGATAATGCAGTTGAGCCTACATGTGACCAAGTTGGTCTTACCGAGGGGATGCACTGCTCCGGTTGTGATGAAATATTTGTGGAACAAGAATTTATTTCTCCGTTAGGGCACATTGTAGAAATAGATCACTACGTATCACCTACCTGCACTGAAATCGGTCTTAAACAAGGATCACACTGTTCTAGATGCGGAAAGATTTTTAAAAAGCAAGAAATCATGCCAGCGCTTGGGCACAACTATGTTAATGGCATCTGCTCCGCATGTGGTGCAATAGAGTCTCCTCGCGTCCTTCTTCTCGGTGAAAACTCCATCTACGTTACCATTGAGAATTACTTTGCAAGTGAAATCGAGTCCGTATTCACCGCAACCGCTACAGGTACCTACATTCTTTCCGCGGCAGACGGTGAGCAGAATGCATTCGTTTTTATCGTCGGTATGTACGGATACGAGATAATTGATCTTCCTTACGAGTTTACTCTTGAGGCAGGCGAGTCCATCACCTTCGTTGTATCCACCTCCGCAAGCATTTTTGAGACCGAGGATTATGTTGATCTAGTTCTTTCCAAAAAAGCATAATTGCCAATTGAATAACAACTCACGCACCACTCATTTTTGGGTGGTGCGCTTCTTTATTCAAGCTCCCCATTCTATCACATCATCTTGTGTCAACAAATATTTTTTACCCCCATATATGGAAATGCAATATTGACTTGGAAGAATTATCCTACTATAATGAGTGTAGGGAGAAATAAAAAAACAGAACGCCAAGAGCGTCTACCTAAACGGTGGACGCTCTTTCTTTTTACCTCCCGATAAAGTGAGGTGATTCATTGTGGGAGAAGTAACCATTGATTCAATCCAGATAGAGATTGAGAGTAATTCTACGAACGCTTCAAAAGGTTTAGATGCTCTCGCAGGATCTTTGGAAAAACTCAAGAAAAACGGTTCGTTCAAGACCGTATCCAACAACTTGAACAATCTGTCGGCAGCACTTAGGAATCTCCCAAACGTCCATAGCGCTGCCAACGCACTAAGGACACTAGCAAACTCTATTGAAAAGCTTAAAGGTGTTGGCTCGGTATCAAGCCTCACCAATAGCTTAAATAAGCTCCCGGCGGCCCTCAAATCGGTTTCAGGCATAAATCTTGACAAGGTTGCGCCGCAGATTCAGAAGGTCGCCGATACTGTTGCCCCCCTTTCAAACATTAAGGCGGGCGGTCTTAGTACGATGGTCAATAGCCTGAAGAAGCTCGGCGACGTTACCGAAAGCCTCGATGACGATACCATCGCTAAGTTTGCAGAGAAGGTTAAGCTGCTTGACAAAAATCTCGCCCCCCTCTCTGAAAAAATGTCTACCATTAAGACGGGCTTTAACGCTATTAACACAAGCGCTAAGAAAGCAGAGAAGAGTATTGACGATTTCGGCGACGGAGTTAATGCCACGACACTAAATCTGTCAAGCTTTATTCATATAGCTCAAACTGTAATACAAGCTGTCACGACACTGGTTCAAAAGCTAGGTGAATATGTACATCAGGCAGCACAGTGGGACGGCGTAAAGTATCAGTTCGGTAACGCTTTCGGTGAGCAGGCAGATATCTATTACGAGAAAATAACTAAGATAACCGAGGCACTCAACATCAACAAGCAGGCGTTTATGGAAAATAGCGCTATGGCGGCATCTATGCTCATCGGTTTCGGCGTTGATAAAAAGGATGCCCGTGAGATGGGCCTTGGTTATACTCAGCTCGCTTACGATATTTGGGCGGCATACAACAACGTATATGAAACGCTTGACGGTGCAGACGGCGCAATGGCTGCCGTAAGATCTGCCATCGCAGGTGAGGTTGAGCCTATCCGTCGTGCAGGTTTCACTATCGTTGAAGCAACACTTGAACAAACTGCCGCTAACCACGGACTAAATATAAGCCTAGAAAACGCAACCGAGGCGCAGAAATCCTATCTCCGTTACTTAGAGCTTGTTGATCAGGCTCAGCGTAAAGGCGTTGTCGGAACTTATGCCCGCGAGATGCAGACCGCAGAGGGTATGATGCGTACCTTCTCTCAGCAACTAAAATCTCTCGCTCAGGCATTCGGCTCACTCTTCCTGCCTATTCTCGTTAAGGTAATGCCTTACGTACAGGCTTTCGTAGAAATTCTACAGGAAGGCGTGTTCTGGATGGCTTCGCTTTTCGGCATAGAGATTCAGGACATCGGCGACACATGGAACGATTTCAGTGCGGGTACTGGTGCGCTTGACGGCGTTGCAGACTCGGCGGGAAATGCCACAGGTGCTCTCGACGATGCAACCAAGGCAGCTAAGGAACTCAAAAACGCAACGCTCGGCATCGATGAGCTTAATGTTATTAGCCCTACGGCAGCTTCTAGCAGTAGTGGCGGTGGCGGCGGGGCAGGTGGCGGTGCAGGCGGGGGCATAGGCTCCGGCTTTGAGGGGCTTGATATTGACTCGCTTTGGGATGACTCCATTTTTGATAGCATCCAGAGCGACGTTGACAAGATCAAAACCTTCCTAGAAAACGCGCTGCTTGATCTTACCGCCGTAATAAGCGGTTTCTCACTTGCAATAGGTACTATCCTTGTCGTAACGGGTGCAAATATCCCCGTCGGCTTGGCACTGATGGCTCTTGGTGCAGTTGGCTTGGTTACTACCATTGCCGCCAATTGGGACGGCATGAGTACACAGCTAGCCAAAACACTAACGACCGTAACCAGCGTCCTCGGCGGTTTCTTGCTCGCCATAGGTGCATTCCTCGCATTCTCCGGTGTTAATGTTCCTTTGGGTATCGCTTTGATGGCGGCAGGTGCAGTCTCTTTGGCGACGGCGGCAACAATTAACTGGAAGTTCCTTGATAAGGATATGAAAAACACTCTATCCAACTTCACAAGCATCGTCGGTGGTGCGCTCTTAGGTATAGGTGCATTGTTCGCCTTTACAGGTGTGGCAGTTGGCTTAGGTGTTGCTCTCATGGTCGCTGGCGCTGTTTCTTTGGCAACGGCAGTCGGCTTGAACTGGAACTCTATGACTAGCCCTATGCGTACAACGATTGGCACGCTTGAAGCTATTGTAGGATCCGCTCTATTAACCTTTGGTGCAATTCTCGCCTTGTCAGGTGCAAATATCCCGCTCGGTATCGGTTTGATAGCGGCAGGTGCTATCTCCATTGCCTCGGCAGTAGCACTTAACTGGAATACGCTTAAAGGCGATTTAGAGAAAAGTCTAGGCGCTATCACCGCAATTGTAAGCGGAGCACTACTTGGCGTAGGTGCAATTCTCGCTCTTACCGGAGTTGCCTTGCCTCTCGGTATCGCAATGATGGCGGCGGGCGCTGTTGGTCTTATTGCATCAGCTCCCATCAATTGGACGAGCCTTACCGAAAGCATCAAAAACGTACTCAAAGAAATTGGCATACTCGCTGGCGCTTCCTTGTTGGCTCTCGGCTTGATTTTGTGCTTATCCGGTGTTGGTATCCCGGCGGGCATTGCTCTGATAGCCGCGGGTACTGTGGGCATGGCTAGTGGCACAGCGCTGAATTGGGACACTATCGTGGATAGTGTAAGCGATACTATTGATAAAATCGGCGACGCTTGGGACGGATTAAAGAAACGTGTCTCAGACGCTTGGGATTCTGTCATAACTTGGTGGAATGATAAGAAGACCGCCTTGAAAGCGTACACCCCTTCCATAGGCGATATTAAGACCAAGCTTTCGGATGCTTGGACTGCGGCAAAGGATTGGTGGGACAAAACCAAAACAACGCTCGCAACCTATACACCTTCTATCGGCAAGATTTGGGAAAACCTCAAATCCGCTTGGGAAACTGCGAAAACTTGGTGGTCTAAAAACAGAGGCTCGCTTACTACCTACACCCCCTCCATCGGCAAGATTTGGGAAAACCTGAAATCTGCTTGGGAAACCGCTAAAACTTGGTGGAGCAAGAACAGAGGCTCCCTGACCACCTACACTCCCTCTATCGGTAAGATTTGGGAGAAGCTGAAAAGCTCTTGGAATACCGCGAAAACATGGTGGAGCAAAAACAAAGGCTCTATGAGTTATACTCCTTCCATCGGTAGCATTAAAGATAAAGTTGTTAGCGCATGGAATACGGCAAAGGATTGGTGGAAGAAAAACGCTAGTCTATCTTCCTTAACTGCTAAGCTTAACGTTAGCGTTCCTACCATTAAGGTTAAGTGGGACACGGTGAGTGCATTCGGTAAGGAATTTAGATATCCTACCGGATTTAGCCTTAAATTTGCGGCAGAAGGTGGTGTCTTCGACGCTGGCTCCCTCATTTGGGCAGGTGAGCGTGGCCCCGAAATCGTTGCAAATGCCTCCGGTGGTAAGACTGGTGTCATGAACGTCCAGCAGATGCAGGATGCAGTCTACGAAGGCGTTTACGCCGCGATGAGCGCAGCTATGCGAGGACAGAATAACGGTGGTGGCAGTCAGGAAATCCGCGTTTACCTCGACGGCAAGGAAATCACCGCCTCCGTCAAAAAGCATCAGCACGAAAGCGGTGCAACACTTATGGGCAACGAGGTTTATTCGTATTAATCAACTCCTTAGGGGAGCGCTCCTGCGCTCCCTGTTTTTTTATTTAGTTAATAAAATTTGACAAAAGATATAAAATATGGTATAATATGCGCGTAAGATGCCGACGGGCAGAAACGTGAAAGTGAAACGGTTATGTTTATTGCGCTCAATGAAAACAACGAGAGAATTAGCATTGATAAAGCAGATAAATCTCAGCGCTATTTTTGTCCTGTTTGCGGAGAAACATTATCTATCAAAGCCATAGATTCATTATCTGTAAAAGCTCACTTTGCTCACAAAAGGGGAACAGAATGCCTTGATACATGGAAGCATGATATGAGTGAATGGCATTACAATTGGCAGTGTCTATTTCCTGCGGAAAATCGAGAAGTGGTCGTCGAAAAAGATGGCGTTAAACATCGTGCAGACGTTTTGATAAACCATTTTGTTATAGAGTTTCAACACAGTCCAATAACCGCGGAAGAAATTACAGAAAGAAACAATTTTTATTTAAGCTGTGGATATACAGTAGTATGGGTCTTTGATGCCAATGACAAGATTAAAAATTCGTTTGAAAAGGATGGGAGTGTTGACCCAAATAGACTTGAATCGTGGGAGAGATTAGTGTGGAAAACAAAACAAACTAAATTTGATATTCTAACCCCAAAAAATGTGTTTGTATTTATTGAATATACAGCTAATGTTAGCAATCCTCCGCAACAAGCCGCGATAATGCTGTGGTTGAGAAGTTTTACCCCGAAAGAAATCATTTTTCACGACACCAGCCCCATGCACATCAAGAGATCAAATTTTTTAAAACAATTTGGCGGAAATGTGCCTGATAATACTCTTTCAGCAATAGAAATACTGGAGGAGGGCATAAAAATCCGAAAAAACTTAGAGTCACAACGCGAAAAATCACGAACGGTATATTGTATGCCAAAAGGACAAAATAAACGTAATTTCCATTTTTAACGATTCATAAAACATAATTTATACCAAAGCGCTCACATTTAGTGGGCGCTCATTTTATATAAATCCCCATCTTACCACAACCCCTTGTGTCAAGAAATGTGCTTACCCCCATATGTGGAATTTGGATATTGCCTTGGAATAATTATCCTGCTATAATATACGTAGGAAAAAGTTTATATACGAACGCCTAGAGCGTCTATCTTTTACGATAGGCGCTCTTTTCTTTTTTGGAGGTGAGCATATGGCAGCTCTAGTTTCTATCGGTGGCTTTGATTTTCCCGAGCCCTCCACATACAATGCAACCACATCCACGATTGTAGATTCTGCTCGTAATGTTAGCGGCTACGTCGTCGGTGCAGTTGTTCGCCACGATGTTGCAAAGATTGAAATGTCGTGGAAGTATCTCACGGCATATCAGTGGTCACAGATCCTATCACTGTTTACAAGCAGTTTCTATAACGATGTAACCTTCCTAAATCAAGTGACAAACGAGTATACCACTCGCACTATGTATGTCTCGGATAGAAACGCTGGCATGTGGCGCAGAAATCCACAGAGCGGCGCTGTTTTAGGCTACACAGGTGCTTCACTTTCACTTGTGGAGGTGTAGTGCATGATTAACGTTTCAAACGCTTGGAAAGACATACAACAGCGCTTTCTCCTTCCTGAAAGCCATATAGAAATTGACTGCACAATAACAGAGGCAGGTATTCAGGATACCGCCACAATACTTGGTGCAGACGAAGCTCTTATTACCAATACACAGAGCGCATTATACGATACAACAAAAACAAATAAATACGCCACCTGCGAGCTTAATCTTTGGGCGCTTGACGGATCACGAAGCATTGCTCCCGATACCGCTCCCTTTGCAGAGTCAGGATACATAAGTGAGACGGATGGTACGGGCAGTATTACAGTCTCTTTGCCGTCGGTACACACTTCGGCAACCTCCGGTGTCACGATAACTTGGGCGGGTAGATATGACGAGTATCCCACCTCCTTTCAGATCATCGCTAAGAGAGGTAACACGGTCGTTTCCACAAACACCGTTGAGGGCAATACAAGTCAGGTTAGCGCCGTATTTTCAAGAATTGAGAACTACGACAGCATAACGATAAACGTCCTCGGTTGGAGTCTGCCGTACCGTCGTGTTCGTATAGAGAAGTTTATCATCGGTCACACAATGACATTCACCAAAAGTGACATTTTCAGCTTCACTCACGAACAGTCGGGGCATCTCAATAGCGGCGAACTGCCTAAGAATAACATTGATTTTACGCTCAATAACATTGACGGTCGTTGGAATCCCAACAATCCCACGGGATTGGAACAGTACCTATCCGAACGGCAGAAAATTAAGGTGCGTTACGGCTTAGATGTGAACGGAACGGTCGAGTGGATAAAGGCAGGAACCTTCTATCTGTCCGAGTGGCGAGTGCCTGCAAACGGCCTTGAAGCTAATTTCTCGGCAAGAGATATATTTGAGTATCTCCTAAATGAAAGCTATACCGGAGCGAGAGAAGGCACGCTCTATCAGCTTGTAGAAAATGCTTTTGATTCCGCAGGCGTTCCCGAGGATTTCATTCCCGATGTATCAAGCACTTTGAAGAATTATAGCGCAACACTCCCCGAGGGCGAGCTCACCTGTGCGGTGGTCGTTCAGATGTGCGCTAACGCGGCAGGATGCGTAATCTATCAGGATCGTGACGGCATACTACATATCAAACCGCAGAATAGGGAACCGACGGGCTACGTTATCCCTTTGGCTCTCTCTTATGCTCATCCTGAGATTGAGCTATCTAAACCTTTGAAAAATGTCTCGGTATCCTATGGTGCGGACTCCCCTTATATCTTGCCCGTCGGCAATACGGGAGAGACACAGACGGTAGACAATTCGCTCGTCACAACCGAGGCACAAGCAGCTAATATTGCATCGTGGGTTAAGTCCACTCTTTATACAAGAAAAACAGTAAGCGGAGAATACAGAGCCGATCCTCGCCTAGATCTTTTTGACGTTGTTGCCGTACAGAGCGACAAGTACGGTGAGCTTCCGGGCGTTGCTATAACCGATATCAAATATACATTTGGCGGCTCATTCAGAGGTAGTTACACAGGCAGAGTATTGGAGGTGTCTGAATGAAGGGGCTTATAACAGACCGTACACAACGGAATATTTATTACCGCAATGAGCTTTCCAAGAAAGGTTGGGCGGGAATGACGGTAGCCGAGAGAGCCGAATGGCTAGGCGATCCGCTCACGGCACAGGGAGTAAATCTCTTTGCCTGTGGCCCCTTCTATTCCTCCTCCGTTGAACTAAAATATAGGAGCGAGGAAATTCTAGCGACAACCAACACCTCAGGCGTTTATCTCTATGCGGTTTCTATAATTGGCGAAGCTTCAAAATTCGTAAACAAGGAGCTTACCTTGTCGGTAGATGCCATTATCCCGTCAGGCAATGGTACTCCACAGCTCGCGGCATATTGGCACGACGATTTCGGCTTTGAATACGCGGGAGCTGCCTTGTCGGTAGCGGGCACTGCGACATTCAATACTGCCGATTGGCCCAATACCAACGAGAGAAAATATCTCGCTATCTACGTCTATGTTACAACGCACGAAACTGTTTCGCCCGGCGATTCCGCTCGATTTGTCGGTGCGATGCTAGAGAACGGAAGTACAAGGCATCCGTACGTTCCGTATACTGAAATTTTGCCTACGCTTGCAACCAAAGGTGCGTACAATTATTCCGACCTTAACCGCGTTGAAAGAGCCGTAGCCGAGATTTCCGACCGTGCAGGATTAGGTCTCGTAACTAAGCAGGATTGGTACATGTGGGAGATTCCTAGCGCATCAGAGATGAACCGATATCTTAGCAACATAGTAGCAGTTAGAGGCTTGGTAGAGGATAATGCAAGCGTTCCCGCCGCCCCCGCCTCCATAAGTAATTTAACATACAAGGATGCGAACAATATTGAATTGATTCTTAATGCGGCATACGAAGCTTTAACACAATAAGGAGGGAAAATATGTGGCAGAGTGTAGGAAATACCGCAATCACATTATTGGTCGGTCTCGTTGTGACAGCGTTTTTCAACGGGATAATTAACATACCGAAAAAGAAAAAAGCGGAAGAAGACCGCAAAGAGGAAGATGTACGTCTCTTAAAAAGAGGCATACAGGCTCTATTAAAAAATGATTTGAAAGTTAGATACGATTATTGGATTGATCAGGATTACGCTCCCGAGGATGCTCGCGAGGATCTTGAGGCCGAATATCGTGTATACCATTCACTTGGCAAAAACGGCGTAATGGATGGCAGGCGCAAAAAGTTTTTGGATTTGCCTCTTGAACCGCTGGACGAAACGGAGGGATAGCCAATGGGCTTAAAAGCCGCCTTCACTATTGGTGAAAATTCAACCACAGTGACAGGTTTATATCAATGGGATTACGGTCGCGTACTAGAAATTGAGTCACAAGACTTAGGCTCTGAAATAGTTGAGATTCACTTCGCCTGCCCAAGTATGACGGAAGCTATCGTTCGTTCCTGTACCTTCATAGACGGTGTAGGAGAAGTTACAATTCCCGACGCATGCTTGGAGCAGGCAAACACTATAATGGCTTGGATATATCAAATTCACGGTACTGAGGGGCACACTTCAAAGACTATCACGCTCCCGGTAAGCGCAAGAACAAGACCGAGTGTGAGCCGAGATATCCCGAGCGAAATATGCGATCAATATACTGAATTACTTACGGCAGTAAATGAAACCGTTGATGCTTTGCAAAACGGAAATATTACAGTCTCAAATGCTACCGATGCCGCTAATGCAAATTACGCGACCTCTGCCGGAAATGCTGCCTCTGCGAATTACGCAACCACGGCTGCAACCGCAAATAAATTAGCTTCGGGGTGGATTATATCATACACTACAAGCGGTAGTTATTATGGTGCTCCAAAGCTTACAGTGGGAAAAGTATATCTTATTGCCTTCATTGTGGCGGGAGAAACCTATACAGTTTCATTTGTCTGTACAGGCAATAATGGATATTCCAGTGCATCAAGCGCAGGATATTATTGCTACTATAATTATTCCACTTCAAATTTTTTAATTGAAAATAATAGTGGATATGTCACTGCTTCAGGTTTTTATATCCGTGAACTTTAGGAGGTAGCAGATGAAAAAACTTAAAATAACAGTCGTAAATAAAGTCGCAACATTCTGTCAGCGTGGCGGCTTCATCGTATGTGGCAACAGTGACTATCAGATTACCTTCGCCTTTGATGTTGAGTGGAACGAATATCCCGTAAAGACGGCTCGCTTTAAGTGGAATGACACATATACGGATGTCCCGTTTGAGGGGAATACCGTAAACGTGCCTATTATTCATGGAGCTTCGCAAGTGGAGGTTGGCGTGTTCTCAGGAGAATTGCACACCACCACTCCCGCCGTGATTCCTTGTGAAAGGTCAATTCTCTGCGGAGTGGGCACACCTGCCGCTCCACCGGATGACGTATACTCGCAGATTATTGAGATGATTAATGACGGAATTAATCAAGGCTCACAAGGGGACACAGGTGTTAAATTCAAACTTCACAAAATTCCAAGAAAAGAGAAGTTTGAGATTACACCCGGAATGATAGCATTAATACTCCCGTATGGCGATTATACTCTAAGCGCACATAGGAATGATGATACAACGATAGTAAGTAATATGGGTGCGACATTAGTTATTTCTACGGATAGGGGAGCTGATGCCGATAATGCAAATGATTATTGGGTTGCTTTTCTATATATAAAGACCGCGACCATAATGCCTACGATGTCTACCAATCATAATTTATATACAGCTAATTGCTACATCAAAAATAACGACTCGGGAACTAGCGGCACGGGTTACGCTTACGTTTATTATTTAAGCAGATCAACTTAGAAATAAAAGGAGGGGAATTATGGAAAGAGGCACGACACCAACCCATATTTTCAATATACCTTCCGATATAGCTTCCGCAGTAAAAGAGGTTAAAGTCGTTTATTCGCAGAATGATAACATCATTTTGGAAAAACGGACGGGTTCTTGCACTATTGAGGGCAGTAGAATAATTATAAAGCTTTCTCAGGAAGAAACATTCCTATTTGATTGTACCAAGCTTGTGTACATTCAAGTACGAGTGCTTACTCACAGTGGCGAGTGCTTAAAGTCTCGGGTGATGGTCGAGTCTGTAGGGAAGTGCCTTGATGAAGAGGTGCTCGAATGATTATAGATATCGATTTTGAAGGGGCAAAGCCATTAGACGTTAAGTTTGAATCTAGCAATTCCACTTTCGGCAGTGATTTCGGCGAGGTAATAACACTTGGAAGCTCGGAGTCAATCATCGCACTTTCCATTGACGGCCACACCCTCACCTACATCAAAGCCGACGGCTCAGAGCATCAGATAACGATACCGGACGACAACACCGAGTATTCACTCGGCACAGACGAGAAAACAGGCTTGACTAAAATATACGCCACCACAGGCAATGCCGAGGACGGCACTATGACTCAAAAAGCTATAACGACAGAGCTTAACAAAAAGGTAAGCGTCTCTGTTGACGATTCTCAAAAATCTCTTATATTTTCTACACGATAAAGGAGGGTACGCCAATGGCGCATTCAGATAACATTATCAGTTCCGTTAAACTACCGGACGGTAACACCTATGAAATCCACGATCCACACGCCATACACAGCGCGGAGGAATTAGGTCTCGGAGCCGTTATGCGTTTCTGCGGCACAGTTGAAACCTTTGCAGATTTGCAGGCTCTAACGGACAACCAAGATGGTGACGTATGGCACGTTATAGCCGACGGTAAAGAGTATGTTCGTTGCGACAGTAATACAATGTGGGAGTTCTTAGGTAGCGTCCACGATGCCTCATCCTCCGATCATACTCACAACGTCACAGTAACAGGTACGAACTCATCCTCTACTGTAACGGGATCTGTCACTATTCCTACCTATACTGCGACGAAAAAGTATATAGGCGGTGAGCTCGGCGATCCAACAGTAACGCCTACTACTGATAAGGTTCTCGGTTCAAGCACGACATTCACGGTATCTGGTGGGACTGCTTCTACAACAAAACTTAAGGCAAGTGCAAGCGGCGTTACCGTTTCAGGCGATGGAACTGCTTCTGCTATCACTGGCTTTGCAGATCACTCTACTGCATCCATGATTCAGAGCTTAACCAAAGAAAGCATTTTTGCAGTAAATAGTAATGATTCAGTATCAATTCCGAATGTTACGGGCAATTCCTCGGTGACGGCATCGAAGGTCAGTGTGAGCGCCGCACCTACAACAAATGCGGTGAACGCTACGGTGACGAACGGAGTATTAAATCTTGATGCTGTCACTGTAGTTAGTTCTGCAAGCTCAGTTTCCGCAACCGATGTGACTGCTTCTAAAGTTACTCTCGGAAATGCTTTAACTGCATCAAATATTACAACTACATCTAAAAGCGTCGTAACAGGTGGCACATCCAAGTCTGTGATATCCGCTCTTGGAACACCTACAACTGCCGATGTGTTGACTGGCGTTAAGGTTACAGCTCAACCGACGGTTACGCTTTCCTCTGGAACTACGGGAGATGTCTCCGTCGCTACAGGAGTTTCTGCGATTTCTGTTTCTGCAAGTGGCGATGAGGTCGATGCTCTTACCGGCGTATCGGTTAGCAATCCTTCGTATCTCAAAATGCGATTTGATAATAACGAGTTTGATGGATCGCAAGCGGTTGTTTCTGGCGTTACTGTCGGCTCCACTTCTGCTTCGCTTGTGGGCGGTACTGCCGCAGCTCAGACTTGGACTCAAAAAACTGGTACTACCGGTACTCCTAAGTAAGGGAGTGTAGTTGATGGCTATTTCTAAAATCAAGGTCGGTAATACTGAGCACGAAATTAAAACAACCATCGCTAATGTAGAAGGACTGCAAACTGCCTTGGATGGGAAAGCAGCAACGCATTCTCATCCGTATGTCCCTCTCGCCGGGGGCACGTTGAATGATGGCGCGACACTAAAACTATCAACCTATGGCAACCGCTTCGTTACTATCAGTGGTAACTCCATTACCGCCGATATGAGCAAGGAAACAGGCGGTTGGGCAGGGAATTTCGCATCGGTTAAAGATCCAAGCGGTGCGACAACCTCAATGCTAGGTTGGTATGGCGGTGCTTCGGGACTAACTCATATTTATATGGGTGGGACATACAGTGATCCGTTCCTGAAGTTTACCCCGCAAGGGCAGTTTACATTTAAGAATAGGCCAAGGGTTGGAACTTCGGATATCGCTTTAAAATCGGACATACCAACCGAATCTTCAAGTAGCATTACCGTTGACTCTGCCTTATCAAGCACTAGCAAAAATCCTGTGCAGAACAAGGTTGTTAAGTCGGCATTGGATGGTAAATTGTCTAAGTGGTCAAATATTATAGATCTTACATTTAGCGGCAATGAAGACAATAGCACACCTGTTAAACTTGTGTGGACAGACGATGGTTCGTATAAAGGTGGCACGATAAACTTTCCCAAAAAGAGCGGAACTGTAACACTTGCAACTCTTGATGATATTACATCCTCCTCTGGTGGCGCTACTACATCAAGCGAAATGCCTATAATAAGTTATACGGGAACTTCTTATGAAACTGGCAGACCTACAATGACGGCAGATAATAGAATGTATCTTCACATAAAAGTAATCGGTGGCGGTGAATTTCAAATAGGAGACCGCTTGGAATTATGTGCTATGAGAACTTCTTATAGGTCACAAAAAGAAATAAATGCAGGCGAAGTTAGGCACAGATTAAGAGCAATATGCTTCCAAGATATTACTGAAAGTGATATTGGCTCTAAAACAATAAGGTTCGACCTTTGTATAGATGAATCAAAATTTGCTCGTTTATTCTTTAATGACAGTAATAGTGAAAAAAAGCCTGCCTCGTCTATGATTCATTTAAGAGTAAGGAGACCAATCTATGCAACGAATGGTAATGAATATAACGCTAAGTTTTCAAATCTAATTACATTAGAAAAAACCTACGCTTACGGCTACGATGCACAAACTGATGAAGTGATTAATGTTTTATATATTAAATAATATTTTCTATGGGAGATATCTTTTCTTACCTTCGGGTAGATAAATAGACATCACCTTCGGGGGGCTATCTTTACATCCCATTTATATTATTTAATGAAATTATGATTATTGAAAACAAATATACATACTTTAAAAATGAAAAATGCCTTCTTCTTTCTATGAGTTGAGGGATTAAATAAATAACTTATAAGGAGGGAAAACTCTATGAAAATCGATTGGAAACGCAAACTCACCTCTCGCAAACTTTGGATCGCCGTGGCAGGTTTCATCTCTGGACTTGTCCTTGCTTTCAACGTATCGGCAGAAATGGCCGAAACCATTTCCGGTTGCGTCCTTAGTTTAGGCTCTGTAGTCGGTTACATAATCGGCGAGGGGCTTACCGATGTTGCGAGCATAAACCACGAAACCAACGAAACTGAATAAAGAAAGGGCAGGGCGTAAAAGCCCTGCCTTAATTATAGGAGCGTGGATAATATGACTATCAAAGTGTATTCAAAAGCTAAAGATGGCAACAAGAAGTTATCTACCAATTTCCGCGTGAGAGAGTTTGCTTGCAAGGATGGCACGGATCCCATTTTCGTAGATACTGAGCTTGTAACCGTCCTACAGAAAATCCGGGATCATTTTGGCAAGCCTATTACAATTACCTCCGCATATAGAACACCGCCCCATAATTCCAAAGAGGGCGGCGAAACATATTCACAACATCTCTACGGCAAAGCTGCCGATATTAAGGTTAGCGGAGTATCTCCCAAGAAGGTGGCGCAGTACGCCGAAACACTACTAAAAAATTATGGCGGTATAGGAATATATAGCACATTCACTCATATCGATGTAAGGGCTAATCGTTCTCGATGGAACGGAAAATAAAAAAACGGCAGGTGAAAATTCACCTGCCTTTATTAGTTATCGCATATTAGTAATTTGTATATTAGATCAAGAAGGTCTGTGTCGTGACATTCATCAAGTGCTTTTTCAATCAGGGCTTTAAGAGCGCCGTCGGGGTCGTCCATCGTGGTAATCCTTTCTGTGTTGACAAATTACTTTAAATATGGTAAAATAAATCAGTTTTATCTTTTGTCATAATTATAAGATAATTCAGAATATTATTCAATGCTCAAGTTTGATACTTCCGCACCTCAACTTTGATCCCCTCATACCGACAAGAATAATACTTGAAAGGATATATTTATGTGGCTCGATAATCTTAAAGAATTGAAAAAGTCTAAAGGAATGACCTTAACACAGATAGCGGATGCTACCAAGATACCTGAAAGTACCATAAAGCGCATCTTTTCGGGTGATACAAGTGATCCTTATGTAACAACAATTCACCGTATCGTTGTTGCTCTTGGTGGATCTCTTGACCTTATTCTCGCGGATACCAATGCGGTGCTTGCAACCGAAAGCCTTGTGGAAGTAAAGGAAACGGCAGAAGTGGCAGAAGCCGAGCGTGATCTTCTCCTCGCAGAGCTTGAAATGCTGAGAGCAAAAGTCGCTGCCCAAGACACCGAAATAATGCTCCTCAAAGAAAGACTCCAACACAAAGAAGAACTCCTCGCAGTACACAATTACTACATCAAACTTAAAAACGTTGAGTGATAAATGACGAAGTTATAGATTTATGAAAATAGAAGGAAAAAAATATGTTGGAAGAAATTAATGAATTTGAATTTGAAAACAGAGTAGTTACTAGCGAATGCGATATAGATACATTTGATGTTGACGAGAGCGAAAATTTAAAGCCCAAAACAATCTCAGAACTTGATTTCCCAGAACCCATAAAAAACAAGTTTACAAGCTTCGTGAATTATGTTAAAAAGAGATGCGACGCGGCAAATTTACTCTTGGTAGGATGTCCTTCAAAGTATATATCCAACATTGCTAACGTTATAGCGAATGAAATAGGTACGAGTAGTATAGAATTTGACGGTGTGGGCGCTAAACCAGTGGATATAGGTTCGTTTTTAACTACTCGCTGTGAGTGTGATGTTTGTTGCTTTACGAACATCTCAAGATGGCCTCAGGAAATCACACGTATTTTTGAACAAGCGCTAGTTGATTGTTCTATTTCAATTACCATAGGCAAAAATTCATTAGCTAAAACTGTTCAATTGCCCACTGCAAAGTTCTGTGCATTACTATGTGTAGAAAATACAAATCAAGTTCCAAGCTCAGTTCTTGAACAATTTTACATTGTCATTGATTTTTCCAAGTTTAAACAAGAACTCCGTGTAATGGATGTTTCAAATTTTTCTAAAAAGAACAATTTAATTTTCACACAATCTGTAAAGGAAAAAATAGTAAAACGGTGTGTGAATGAAGACCAAATAAAGCTTAAACTTATCGAGATTAGAAACCGTGCATTTGAGGCAGGTGTTACAACTATCACTGAGGATTTTTTACAAGATAATCTTAATCTTGATTTAGAGTTTGGAAATATCGATACTATGGATGGTCGAGAGTTTGAGTTGTTTACAGGCGAGCTTTTTAATGCCCTAGGATATACCAATGTCACGGTAACTCAATCTTCTCACGATTTTGGTGCAGATGTTATTGCAGAAAAAGATGATGTAAGGTTTGCCATTCAGTGCAAGAGGTATAGTGTTCCAGTAGGTATTTCTGCCGTACAAGAAGTTATTGCGAGCAAATCACTTCACGATTGCCATGTAGCGTGTATTTTAACAAACAACACATTTACTCCTGCTGCCATAGAATTAGCGAGAAAAAATCTAGTAATTTTATGGGATGGCAATAAACTGAAACAGTTCATAGAGAGAACAAAATAAACACCATATACTATCATATATGAAGAAAAGCCCCAAAAACCTAGTGTTTTCGGGGCTTTAAATTCACACCATCTTAGCACGTCTAGTTCGTTAGGCGTGCTATGATGTATTAAAATGGTATAAAAAATTATAGGCGCAATGTTACGTCTAGTTCTATTTTATCCGTCTCTCTTGGGCCATAACGACCACGAGAAGGAGTACCTGTAAATTCTATTTTTTCAATGATTTGTTTTAGACAAGCGTTTATATCATTGATACTCATTTTGTCATTTTTTAATGCTGCAATAGCTCTTTCTAATTTTTGCAGGCGTTCGGCATAATCAACTGATTTTGGCAGTGATGATCTTGCAAGATATAACTGCTTTTCGCATTCTTCCATTTTGCTTCTTAGCACTGCGTTACGACGATCAAATACTTCTTGCGTATATTTTCTTGTTTCCAAGAGTTCATACTGCTTATCCTCTTGATCGCGGAACTCGTTCATCTGCTTTTCAAGCTTTGTTATGAGGCGCTGTTGTATCTTTCTTGCGTCGCCATCTCCATTAGCAACCTTTTCTTGTAATTTTGGAAGTTCTCCTTCAGTTAAGGCTATATAGACGGCTTGCTCAATCAATTCAGCTTTTACAGATTTAAAGCATTTCTTTTCATTCCTATTTCCGCAGTAATATCTCGTATCATTTCTGCCACGTCTGCGTTCCATCATGCGTCCGCATTTGCTACAACGGAGTATTCCGGCAAAAGGATTTGAGAGTTCTTTATTGCTATGAACTTTGGGTGCGTTCTGAATAATTTCCTGCGCCTTATTCCAAGTTTCCATATCAATAATCGGATCTTGCTTGCCCTCTGCTACGATGCATTCCTCTAGCGGAACTTTTCTCCTCGTTTTTTTAATCTCCCCGTTCTCGATAATTGTTGTTTTGGGGCGGTGATTGTATACCACTTTCCCAATATAGTGAGGATTACGTACAGTACGAGTGATTACCTCTCTATGCCACTTCTTTCCGTCGGGGGAGGGCACATTCATTGCATTGAGTTTTCTTGCTATGGTATTAACGTTGATGCCTTCGTTGGCGTACCAATTAAATATCATCCGCACAATATCAGCATTTTCATTCGGTTCAAGAGTATGATCTTTTCCTAATTTGATCTTGTTGTAGCCGTACGGAGGGATGTTACCAATATAGCATCCGCGTTTTATTGCTGCCTCTCGTCCTCTACGAAGGATTTCTTTTGTATACTCTAGGTAATCACGACCTCTGAGAAGTTCATCTTGGAAGAACTTGCGCTCCATCTTGTTTTCAAGATTGTATGTCATATATGGAGTTGCGACAAGCGTTTTTGTATAACGAAAATCGTTGATAAGCCTTCCGCAGTCAATAAGGTCTCCACGGGAAAGACGAGAAGGTTCAATTACCAAAACGCCCTTAATATTTGGATCCTCAATGCGAGCGAGAACTTTCTTGATCTCCTCACGGTCGTCAATCGACTCTCCACTGACGACCTCTCTATATATGTTTTTCTCCGGGATTTTTCCTCCCAACTCTCGCATGGCATATTCCTGCAAGATGGTTTCGTGCTTCGCAAGAACCTCTTCTACCGTTTCGTTGGGATCATCTTGCCTTGATTTTCTAAGATAGATCAGATAACAGTCCCAAATTACGGAACCGCCTTGATATGTTCCCATTGTAATCCCCCTATTCATACTATTTTATTATTCGTGTTATATCTTATGTTTTTGCAGTATCATATTCTTACTTATTTAATTGAGTAAATAGAGTAAAAAGACAGTTTAGGTTTTCTTCGTAATTTTCTCCATTGCGGTTTTTTATTAAATACTTTGCAACTTCGTAGAAAAGTTTCATTTCTGTATCATTAAATTCATAGCCTCCGGTTGCATTGAACCATATTCCTGCACGTTCCGAGAGACGCTCGTTAGAAGTTACGATAGTTGATAGTAGCTGTTGCGGTGTTGTTTCTAACGCTTCTGCCATAGGTAACAACAATCCAATAGAAAAATTTCCGATATCGCCGTTCTCGTATCTGTAAACAGTTGAGCGATCTTTTCCTATTCTTTTGGCTAATTCATCAACGCTTATTTTTAGTACCTTTC
>JAZQRW010000045.1:0-3966 GCA_045629765.1 Eubacteriales bacterium | reverse complement strand
TTATTATCATATAAGCTCGTCGCGGAGCCTTGCGATAATCTTTTTTTCCTCACGTGATACCTTAACCTGAGATAGCCCCATGACCTCTGCCGTGCGTGCCTGTGAGTAGTCCTTGAAGTAACGTAAAATGATAATTTTCCTTGATTCCTTATCAAGCTTTTCAATAGCACAACGAAGTGCGAGCTTGTTAAAGCACCGCTCCTCCTCATCCTCATCGCTAACTGTACTGCCAAGAGTCGTCGAATCATCATCGTCATATACACTCTCATCAAGTGAGCGCACGGGCGACTCTGAGAAAAGGGCAGATGCGGCGTCCTCAACAGATATGCCTACCGCTAAGGCAAGGGATGCTATATCACATACCTGACCCTCGTTTTGCCGCCTTTGCTTCTCACGGCTAAGGAGTGAGCACAGGCGCTTCTCCTCTCTTGAAACCTTAATCATACCGTCATCACGCAAAAATCTGCGGATCTCACCGAAAATCAAGGGCACGGCGTAGGTTGAAAACGCGCAATTCTTAGAAAAGTCAAAGGTTTTAATAGCCTTGACAAGTCCCATAGTACCGCACTCAACGAGATCGCTCATATCCGCGCCCCTATCCGAAAAGCGTCCGGCTATACTGTAGACTAACGGTGTATTAAGTGCAACTAACTCGTTGCCTGCCTCGGTGTCTCCTGCTCTATATTGCATAATCAACTCGGGATTTCTGTCAAAGCTGCTTTTCTTCTCCCTAACGTTATTCATCTTGCGCTCCGAAAGGCTATGGGGCAAGAATTTTTCTCATCAATACGGTAGTTCCCTTCCCAACCTTAGATTTTACGCTAAGCGAGTCGGTGAAATTCTCCATAACAAGAAAGCCCATACCACATCTCTCGTCAGGATTACCCGTTGTGAACATAGGCGTTCTCGCCTTAGTAACGTCCTCAATTCCACAGCCGTTGTCGGCAACCTCTATGCTCACCTCACGACTATCGTACAATCTGACGGATATGTAAATAAAGCAATTCTTGCGGTCCCGGCTGTCGCAATATGCGTGTACTATGGCGTTAGTTACAGCCTCAGACATTGCGCATCTAATATCGCACAGCTCCTCGACCGTCGGATTGGCGTCCGCTACAAATGCCGAAATCATAGAGCGCGCTACGCTCTCGTTTACGCTGATGGCGGGCAGACGCAATTTCATTTCATTTACTATTTTCTTCATTTTCCTTCCCTTTCTCAGTTACCCATAATTGACAGGTTCTTCACCTTATCAAGTCCGGACAAGCGAATAAGCTTGTTAAGTGCCATACTTAAACCCCTTAACTGCACTGCTCCCGAAAACGCCGACATCGTCTCAACTCTGCCAAGAATCAAGGCAATGCCGGAGCTATCCATAAATTTGACTGCCGAGAAATCCAATATAAGAATTTCCGGCTTTACCAAAAACAGCTCCTTATCAATACTCTCGCGAAGAGTCTTTGCAGTGTGATGGTCTATCTCACAGGATATGCAAGCAGTGAGGCTTCGCTTACCTACAGAAAAGGCTATTATATCTCTTCCCATTTTTTAAACCTCCTTTACGTTACGAGAAGAGTATACAACACGGTAAATGAAAATATTGTCATACCTTGGCGTAGAAAAAATATTTTTTCAAACCGTAATATTCATTTTCACTATTAAACAATATGTATTGTCAATCTATCAAATGCAATTTTCTTGCAATATTAAATTTAATTTCTTGCTTCTGCCTTTTATAAGTGACCTCGCTCATACAGTCAATTTCACTGTTGGCGTATCCACGGCGCATAGCAATCTCATCAATAAATTTCTCGACACAGTTAACAGGGCAAATCTCAAGTGCGCCCTCCTCGATACGATAATTTACGTACCTGTATTCCATCTGGGTTCTGTGCGAAAAGTTTCTTTCCGAAATGGCATCTTGGCGCCTTTTATAATCACGGCAGAATGCTACTATCAGTCCGTCAAGAGTATCCGGTAATACGATACTTCTTACGTGATTTAAATCAGACATCTTAAATCCTCCAATTCGCGTGACATTAGGCTCAAATCCTCGTAAAGAGCCCTAAGGCTATTAAGTGTCATGGTAGCGCTCTCCACCATATCGCTTACAGGGCGTGCAAGTCGTGCATAATCCCCCTCGCTTAACGAGTCGAGAATTTCAGTAATAATCACTCTTGCGTTTAGCATAGAGTTAAGAGAATCAACCTTGTCCCTTATCTCCTTTAACTCACGGCTCACGGCCTCGGGTGTGCGGTATCGTCCTTCATAGCCTAATCGTGTACTTAAATCAAACAAATACACCTTATAAAACCCCTTTCCTTTTCATTTTGGCATTGAAGTTTAATTAAAAAGTCTAAGTAGCGACACCTTGCCGTCGGGTACAAGGCTGTGTTACGCAAAGTGGTTTACGGGACTTGCGCAGTCGCCATTAGTCGCATAACAAGTTACATCAGTGGTGGAAATTTGTGGTATTGTAACCTGTTACGTGACTATTGTAGCACAGCAAAAGTTACTTGTCAAGTGACAAATTTGAGATTTTTACAAAATAGCATTGCATTTTAGGTGACAGTGTGCTACAATAATCTTGTCGAAAATTAGATAATGCGCTCGACTAATCAGACGCTATTTTGAAATAAGTAAAAAATTGACAAAACATAAGGAAATCTTTATTCTGGGGAGGAATATTATGCTTGCGAAAAATCTTAGGCAAATGCGTAAGGCAAAAGGCTACACTCTTGATATGCTCGCGGAGGCAATAGGCACGAGTAAGCAAACCATATCGAGATACGAGAGCGGAATGATTACTAATATTCCGCCCGAGAAGATAGAGGCGCTCGCCAAGACCTTATCGACTACCCCGGCAGAGCTTATGGGTTGGGATAGTGACGAGGTGCAGTACCGCGGTATTACGCCCCTTAATATAAAGAAGCTCCCAATACTCGGCGAGATTGCCTGCGGAGAGCCTATTTACGCAGAGGAGCAAAGGGAGAGCTTCGTTTCAATAGACAAGTCGATAGACGCCGACTTCTGCCTTAAGGCGCACGGAAATTCGATGACGGGCGCAAGAATTTACGACGGAGATATAGTCTTTATAAAGGCGCAGGATATGGTGGAAAACGGTGAGATTGCCGCTGTGATTATTGGCGACGAGGCAACGCTGAAGCGCGTCTATTTCTACCCCAACGAGGGCAAGCTTATCCTTAGCCCCGAGAATCCGCACTACGCTCCGCTGGTCTACGTCAAGAACGAGCTTGACGCGGTGAAGATCATAGGTAAAGCAGTAGCCTTTCAAAGTAGAATTATATAGTCTATTAAAATAAAAATGCAAATAATAAAAGCCGTCATTGACATCTTAAGCGTGTCTTTGACGGCTTTTTGTTAAGTTTTGTTTATATAATATTGCAAAAAGAGTGCCACGTTGCGTGGCACTCCAAAAAGATTAATTAAATATGACGTACTTACTTTGTTTCAAATCAAATACCCTGTTTATCTTTTCCGCAAAGTTTCATCAACAGATCATCGTCACTAATAATATCAATATCGTTTCCTAGTTTTTTCATACGAGCCTTGATTTCATTAATAAGCCTTATCACATCTTTTTTTGCAATATGCATAACGTAGAAATTGATTGTTTTATCGTTTATATCTGTTATCGATATATACAGTATCTCAATAGGATAGACGCTTATTGTTTGATACGCATTCCCACGAGAATTCGCAACCGCCCGTATAATATCGATGGATTTTATATCAGTATATTTAACCTCTGCATAATATTGCAATCTGTTTTTCTTAGGACCCCAGTCATTCATATACACTTTATCAACAGTTAAATGTACATTATTACGCTCAAAATTGACAAAATATCCTAATGATATAAAAGCTCCGGCAAAACATATAATTATCGGTACTATTTTTTTAAAAACATCAGTTTTTAACAATCCCGACCACCTACTGATAAGC
>JAZQRW010000044.1:0-9890 GCA_045629765.1 Eubacteriales bacterium | reverse complement strand
GGCTATGAAGAAGGTAGCCGGTACGCTTAAGCTTCTCTACTCACAGTACCGTGAGCTTCAGAGCTTCGCACAGTTCGGCTCAGACCTTGACGCTGATACTAAGGCAAGACTTGAGCAGGGCGAAAGAATTGTACAGGTTCTTAAGCAGGATAGAAATTCACCAGTTGCAGTTGAGCTTCAAATTGCTATTATCTACGCTTGCGTTAACAATCTTCTTAAGGACATTCCTCTTTCGGATATTAAGAGATTTGAGAGCGAGCTGTTTGAGCATCTGGTAGCATCACACGACGAGCTTCTTAACAGCATTCGCACCACGGGTCAGCTTAGCCCCGAGGGTGAGGACGAGTTAAAGTCGGCAATTGAGAGCACCAAGCGTGCTTTCCTCAATAAATAAAGGAGGGAGAGCAATGGCGCAGGGTGCAATAAGCGATATAAAGGGCAGAATAAAGAGTATTGAATCTACAAAGCAGATTACCAAGGCTATGGAGCTTGTAGCAACCTCAAAGCTACGCCGTCAAAGACAGCGTGCGAGCGATATTCTTCCCTTCTATGACTTGTTAAGAAAATCAATATCTTTAGTTGTTAATTGCCTGGACGAGAACGAAAACCCTTGGGTAAAGCCAATTAATGACAACAAAACCTTACAAATTGTGATTGCAGGTGACCGTGGACTTGCAGGCGGATATAATTCAAACGTATTCAAGCTTTCAAAACTTGGACGTGATGATGACAACACAGTTATTCTCCCGATAGGCAAAAAGGCTTGCGAGCACTTCAAGTCATCGGGTGCCGCTCTGCTCACAGACGAGGTGTTGCTGGCATCGGAGATTGGCGTCGGCATCTCTCTTTCACTTGCTGAGAAGGTAGCTAAGGGTTATCTGCTTGGCGAATACGGCAAGGTTGAGCTTATATACACTGAATTTAAGTCAATGCTTACGCAAACGGCTATGAAAATTCAGGTTCTACCTATCACGGACGACGTGGACGATGTGGACACTATACCCGAATTTGATATGCCACCCGAGCAGATACTCGAGAAGATAATCCCCTACTATGTTAGCGGAGTGATATATTCAGCAATCTGTCAGTCTCTCGCATCTGAATCGGGCGCGAGGCGCACGGCTATGAATTCAGCCAACAAGAACGCAAGTGAGATGATTGCCAACCTGATGCTCAGCTACAACAGAGCAAGACAGGCGGCTATCACACAAGAAATTACAGAAATTGTTTCGGGCGCTGAGGCGTTGTAGTCCCGAAATTGAAAGGAATCAGACGATGGAAAAAGTCATCGGTAAAGTAATACAAATTATCGGCCCCGTCCTCGATATCCGCTTTGAGTCGGGTCACTTACCCGAAATTCTCTCTGCTATTGAAATACAGCACGGAGATAGCAAGGTAGTGTGCGAGGTGGCAAGCCAGCTTGGTGATGATACGGTAAGATGTATAGCTATGTCATCAACCGACGGTATGTCACGAGGCATGGAAGCAGTTTACACCGGCACGGGCATTACAGTTCCCGTAGGTAAGTGTACTCTTGGCAGAATATTCAACCTCCTTGGCGAGCCTATCGATAACGGCGAAGCTCCGGAAGGTGCTGAAAGATGGTGCATACACAGAGCTCCCCCCTCATACGCTGAGCAGGAGGGTACTAGCGAAATTCTTGAAACCGGTATCAAGGTCGTTGACCTTATCGCTCCTTACGCTAAGGGCGGTAAGATAGGTCTTTTCGGCGGTGCGGGAGTTGGTAAGACGGTTCTTATTATGGAGCTTATCAACAACATCGCTAAGGAGCACGGCGGTATCTCGGTATTCACAGGAGTAGGCGAGCGTACCCGTGAGGGTAACGACCTTTATAATGAAATGAAGGAGTCGGGAGTTCTTTCCAAGACCGCGCTGGTTTACGGACAGATGAACGAGCCTCCGGGAGCAAGAATGAGAGTTGCGCTCTCAGGTCTTACTATGGCGGAGTACTTCCGTGATAAAGAGGGGCAGGACGTTCTTCTCTTCATTGATAATATTTACAGATTTACACAGGCGGGCTCTGAGGTATCCGCACTTCTTGGCAGAATGCCCTCCGCCGTTGGATACCAGCCAACCCTTGCAACCGAGATGGGCGCACTCCAGGAGCGTATTACATCTACAAGACGCGGTTCTATTACATCCGTACAGGCAGTGTACGTGCCTGCGGACGACCTTACCGACCCCGCTCCAGCAACCACCTTTGCGCACCTTGATGCGACGACGGTTCTTTCCCGTGGTATTGCCTCTCTCGGTATTTACCCTGCGGTAGACCCTCTCGAATCCACCTCGAGAATTCTCGCTCCCGATATTGTGGGCATTGAGCATTACGAGGTAGCAAGAGACGTACAGAGCATTCTGCAAAGATATAAGGAGCTTCAGGACATCATCGCCATTATGGGTATGGAGGAATTGTCCGAGTCCGATAAGCTTGTAGTTAACCGTGCAAGAAAAATCCAGAGATTCCTCTCTCAGCCATTCACGGTTGCAGAGCAGTTCACGGGTATGGAGGGCCGTTACGTGCCTATTAAGGAAACTATCCGCGGATTCCGTGAAATTCTCGACGGTAAGCACGACGATATGCCCGAGAGCGCGTTCCTCTTCGTCGGCACGATAGACGAGGCAATAGAAAAGGCAAAGAAAATCAGAGGCGAAGCATAATATGAGGACTTACAAATTAAAGATAGTCACCCCAGACGGCGTGATTTTCGATGACGAGGTTCAAAGTCTTCTGGTACAGAGCGACGCCGGTACGGTTGAAATTTTAGCCGGACATATTGATTATATCGCCTCAGTATCCATCGGCAAGGCGCGTGTGATACTAAAGGACGGCAATAAGCGTCAAGGCGCAATTTCGGGCGGATTTTTATCGGTCAGCCGTGAATGCACGACACTTATGCCCATCACGTTTGAGTGGGGCGACACTATTGACCTTGAGCGCGCCATTAAGGCTAAGGAGGATGCCGAAGCAAAGCTTAACGGTTCAAGCGACGCTCTCGCTATCGATATTGCCAAGGCAAAGCTCCAAAGAGCACTGACAAGAATTAGCATCTATCAGAGCGAAAACGGTCGATAATAGCTATACCATAACAATTCAAACAACCAAACAGTTTTAACCTTAATTTATTAATCAAGGACTATGGGGCTAAGCTTCATAGTCCTTTTGTCTTCTGGAAAATAAATATTTTGGCGAAGATATTGCATATTCGGTAAGTTTGTGGTAAAATTGTAGATGTTAAAATGAGTTTGGAGAAATGTATGATTAAGACAGTTTTTCTGGATATTGACGATACTCTGCTCGATTTTCACAGAGCGGAGGCGCTTGCAATACGAACGGCGCTCACAAGATTCGGCATTGAACCGAGTGAGGAGAACGTAAAAAGATACAGCGCTATCAACAGGTCCTGCTGGGAGCGATTTGAGAAGGGCGAGATTACGCGCGAGAGCGTGCTTACGACCCGTTTTGAAATTCTCTTTGCCGAGATGGGCGTCGAGTTTTCACCTGATGAGGCGCAAAGGATATATGAATACGAGCTAGGCTCGTACCACTTCTATATTGACGGCGCTGAAAATATGCTAAAAGAGATATGTGACAAGTACGACCTCTATATCACCACCAACGGCATATCCGTCGTGCAAAACAGGCGCATTGCCGACTCAGGAATTGCAAAGTATTTTAAGGGTATTTTCATTTCCGAGGAAATTGGCTTTAACAAGCCGCAGAAGGAATATTTCGACGCCATATTTGAGGAAATAAATGGCTTTGACAAAGACAAAGCAATAATCGTCGGCGACAGTCTGTCTTCGGATATTCAGGGAGGCATAAATGCGCAGATTAAGACCTGCTGGTATAATCCTAAAGACTTGCCCACGAAATGTGGCATTACTCCCGACTACATTCTCTCAGATATAACCAAGCTTCCAAATCTACTAAAACAACTATAAAAAGGAAACTATAAATATGTATTACGGATATAAGATTAGTGACTTTACTGCCAATCTTGCAAGGCAGGCAGAGGCGGATTGTAAAGATGTATTTACAAAAATCGACGAAAATGCTTTAAAATGCTCTGCAAAGGTGCTGAGCGCATTCCAAAAATGCATGGTATCAACCGCCGACTTTATAGATATAACCGGCTATGGATATACTGACTCGGGACGAGATAAATTAGAGCGTGTATACGCCGAGGTGTTCGGTGCTGAGGATGCCCTGGTGCGTCCTCAGATTATGTCAGGCACACACGCGCTTTACATAACGCTCTCGGGGCTGTTAAAGCACAACGAGACGCTCGTTTACATTACGGGTGAGCCATACGATACCTTAAAAAGCGTTATCGGTACTGCGGGAGATAGTAGAAACTCACTAATTGCAAACGGTGTAAAATACGAGGAAATCGACCTTATAGACTCGGAGTTTGACCTGGAGGCAATAAGAGAGAGATTTAAGAGGGGTGACGTTAAGGTTTGCGCAATTCAGCGCAGCCGCGGCTATTCTCAAAGAAAGAGCCTTACTATCGACCGTATTGAAGAGGCTATAAAGGTTGTTAAGGAAGTGTCACCTAAGACCGTTATTATGGTTGACAACTGCTACGGCGAATTCACAGAGGACAGAGAGCCAAGTGACGTAGGTGCTGACGTATTCGTCGGCTCAATGATGAAAAATCTCGGAGCAGGTCACGCAACAAGCGGTGGCTACTGTGTAGGTAAAAGAGAGGTTATTGCCGACATTGCTGAAAGGCTTACCGCCCCCTGCGTGGGCAAAGACCTTGGCGCTAACTTCAATCAGCTTGCTTCATACTACAAAGGATTCTTTATGTCGCCCACTACCGTTGCCGCAACGCTTAAGAGCATGGCATTTGCCGCAAGACTTTTAGAGCTTGCAGGCTACAAGGAGGTATCTCCTAAATACGACGAGAAGAGAACCGACATCGTGCAAACAATAGACTTCCACGATAAAGACGCGCTAATCAAATTCTGCCGTGGCATTCAGCTAGGCAGTCCGGTTGAGTCCTATTGCGTGCCCGTACCGGGTGAGATGCCCGGTTATCCTCACGAGGAGATTATGGCGGCAGGTACATTTATAACCGGTGCTACCAATGAGCTGTCCTGCGACGGTCCCGTATGCGAGCCTTACACTGCATATATGCAGGGCGGACTTACGTACGACTACGGCAAGCTCGGTGTAATGCGCGCGGTTGACGAAATGTTTGACCTTGCAGTAAAAGATTGATTTAAATGCCAAACCACGTCTAAAAGACAACTTTAGTTTACAAAAGGACTATATTTATGATATGTTATATCGTAGGGGCAGGAGAATTTTACGGTGAATTTGCCCCAAAGGACGACGACCTTGTAATCGCTGCAGACGGCGGATACGACGCCTTAATTTCACACGGGTATCGGTGTGACGTCTTAATTGGCGACCTGGACTCTATCTCAAAGGTGCCAAATAATATAGAACTGATTAAGTACGATAAGCGAAAAGATTATACCGATATGCACCTATGCTACCTTGAAGGAGTAAGGCGCGGATATACCGAATTTCAAATTTTCGGTGCTACCGGCGGAAGATGCGACCACACCTTTGCCAACCTTTCTCTTATCGCCTATGCAAAAAGTAACGGACACGATATGACCGCCCACGCACAAGGCTACAATATTTTCGCTATTAAAGACGAGGAGCGTAGCATTTGCTCACCGAGTGGAAAGACGCTATCTGTCTTCGCCTTTGGCGGCAAGGCTTTTGGCGTTACTATTTCGGGCGCGGAGTATGAATGCTCCGACGTGACGCTCGACCCACTCTTCCCTCTTGGCGTCTCAAACGCCTTTAATGATACACCTGTCAATATAGCTGTCCGCGACGGTATATTATTGATTATGCAAGAGGTCTAGGTTTATTAACTTATAAAATTATTTTTTTGAATATCACTTGACATTAGTTACACTTAGTGCTACAATTATGTTGAACCACCAGTAAAAATCAGGGGTGCCGAAAGGCTGAGATAGTTATACTAAACCCTTTAACCTGATACGGATAATGCCGTCGTAGGAAGATTTGTATTTTATGAGGACAATCGTACCACACGGATTTTTTCTGTGTGGTATTTTATTTTAAAGGAGTTTCTAAGATGAGAAACAAAAAGGTCAAAATCCTAACAGAGTGCGCCGTAATGGTTGCGCTTGCCTTTGCGCTAAGCTGCGCAAAGCTATTTGAAATGCCACTCGGTGGCTCGGTCACAGTTGCAAGCATGCTGCCGATTATGCTAATCGGAGTAAAATACGGCACGCCTGTCGGTATCGTATGTGCATTTGCTTACTCGCTTTTACAAACCTTGCAGGCACTGATTACAGGTAACGTATTCCCATATTGTGAAACGTCGATAACACTTATAGTGTGCCTCTTATTCGACTATCTCGTCCCATTTACACTGCTTGGTTTTAGCGGTATTTTCAGAAAAATGCCAATTTTCAAAAGTGACGACGGCAATATAATACTAGGTATGTCCCTGGTGGTATTTGCAAGGTTCGTATGTCATTTTATAACCGGTGTTGCAATATGGGGTCAGTGGGCACCTGATGGCATGGGTAAATTCCTGTACTCATTCCTTTATAACGCCTCATATCTGAGTGTTGACTTTATCATATGCATTCTAATCACCATTTATATTTTGAAAAATAGTGAAGTTAAAAGGTTAATCAACCAATAAAGCCGGTTTTTGAAAATAATTATTTACATTTAAGGACAAAAAGCAACCGATTGAATTTATCTCAATCGGTTGCTTTTACTTATTTTTTCTCTGATTTATGAATTCGCACCGTCATCACTATAGCTGATGACTCTTCTTTTTCTGGTATTGCGCTTGCGCACCTTTCTGCGTGCATTAGAACGTTCAAGTCCCTTCTTGAATTCATCAAGATCACTCTCATGCGCCTCGGCTATTGTCATTTTAGCGCGCCAAGTATCGTTAAAGTTTCTATGCAGCTTAAGCGACAGGAGCATATCTCCATGTGCGTGACAGCTGTAGTGGAAGGTGTATCTTTGTCCCTTAGTATGAAGTGCCTGATGCTCTCTTTTCAGCGGCTTTTTACAAATCGGACACATCGGCTTTGCGACAGTGTCGTCATCAAGCATCTCCTGTATCGTTACGTACCCGTCATCACCTGCATCGGCGTCTCCAATTACACCCGAATACAGAAAATCTCCAAGATAATCGTTATATGTCGCAACGCCCTTCGCTACGTCAAGCTTCTGTGCTACCAAAGCCGTAAAATACGCATCATTGAGCGCATCGTGCGCCGGAAGAGTCTGCGGAATATCAAAATATTCCATTGCATATTCAAGCGAGCGTTGCTTAGACTCACCGTCGGTCTGTCTGTTAAAAATCTGCTGTAAATCGTAGATGTTATCAAGCCACTCGTTAGGAATACCGTGTGCATAGAAATTCTCCTTTAGCATGGGTATATCATCCGGGCCCCAGGTAAGAAAGGCAAAATCCTTACCACACCACTTCTTGAATTTCTCAGCACTCTCACCAAGAGGTGTGCCTATATCAATCTGCTCTTGAGTTATTCCCGTTAAAGCAGACACGTGCTTATGTAGTTTTTTGTAATATTTAGGCTTTACAATTACTTGATAAGAGCCGCAAAAATTCATATTCTTATCAAGCTTCACCGCGCCTATTTGGATTACCTCGCCGCGCAATCGGCAGGATAGCTGACGCTGTACAGCAAGCGCCTTTTGAGCATACGCCTGATTCCACTCGAGGTCAAGTGCAATATAATACATCTATATGTCCTTTATCTAATCGTTTTCACAGAGAGAATTATAACACAGTAGCAAAACAAAGTCAATAGCAATGGAAGAATGTTAATAAAAGAATGACAAAAGTACTATGTTTTGTAAAAAACACCCCGCATCGTTTAGCTGGTACAGGGTGTTGTTTTTGTCTGCAAACGTAACTTGCTACTTTCTTTGTGAACTGTATTTCTTCGGTGAGTTTCCTACTAAGTCACGAAAAACGCGCTGGAAGCTTGCTTGAGAAGCAAATCCGCATTCGGCAGAAATCTCAGCATTATTTTTTTTACTGCTGAGAAGTAGGAACTTTGCCTTTTCAACCCTCAGTGAATTCACAAACGTCTTAAAATTTAGTCCTTGGAGCGTGCTAAGGCAATTGGATATATATTTTGGACTGTATCCCAGCTCCAAGCCTATACTCTCCAGACTTATATCCGAGCAATAATTATTGTTGATGTAAATAAGGATTTTTGATAATGTATTATCAGCCCCTAAATTATCGATTATCGGTGCTTTGCTAAAATATTCTGCCAGAATCAAGTAAAGAGTTGCCTTAAGGTTGTGAATGTAATCGTTATCCTTTTCCGGATCAAAAATCAATTTTGTATGCGTATTATCATAAAATCCGCTATCAATTATATATGACCACAAAGGTGCTGAAGCGCTAAATACGGATATCTCCCTTTTCTTACAAAGCGTACTAAAAGGTATGAAATCAGTGAAAAAAGCGTTAGAACACACGCAAATCAACAAAACTGCATGCTTCGGCGTCCTAAAAGAGTGAACACTAAAGGGTAAAATTACGGCAATATCACCGGATTTTGCCATATAGCATTTGCCATCTACGGTTATCTCAATCTCGCCCTCTCGCACTAAAACAAACTCACAAAACTGATGAATATGCTCACCGGAATTATGCTCGTGTTCCTTATGCCCGCAACGCAAAACCAAATCATTTCCAAAATTCCAATTTTGAATAAACATATTTATACCTCAAAATGTGGTTTTTTGATAACAATTATATCATATTATGTGTATATTGTCAACAAAAAACATGATATAATTTTTGTAGCAAATAATATTTAAATATTTATTGTAACAATAAAAGGAGATTAAAAATGAGAAATTCTGCTTTCAAGCGCGCACTTGCTGCGATATTGGTTATATGCCTTCTTGTGCCTATGATCAGCGTTGTAGCTTCTGCCGCAGAGACAGGTGAAAGGTCTTATGCCGAGGGCAACGGCTGGCTTAACACCAATCCTAATGCTACCACCGATTATGCGTATTCAATCGCAGTTGTAGGTGATACACAGTCCATGGTTGTAAAGGATTTGACAAACGGTACTAACTATATGTCAAGCATCTACAGCTGGATTGCAAGCAACGTTGACACGAAGAACATTCAGTACGTTCTCGGCGTTGGCGACATCACTGAGTATAAGGAAAACTTTGACGACAACTTCGACGGCTCTTGGACCTATGATGACGAGTGGACGCACGCAAAAAATGCTATCACACTTCTTGATAACAAGGTTCCCTACTCACTTTGCCGTGGCGGCGGTCACGATACAACAGCAAAGCTTAACGAGTACTTCGCAAGTCACGACTACTACACCAGCAACCTCGCAGGTCAGATGAAAGCAGGCGACGTATGTAACACCTACTCCACATTCGAGGTAGGTAGCGTTAAGTACCTTATCATCGCTCTTGACTGGAATCCCACCGACGCAACTCTTGCGTGGGCAGAGGGTATTGTTGCGGCAAACACAGACCGCAGAGTTATCTTGACTACACACGCTTACCTTGCGGCTGACGGAACTCTTTACGGTTCAAGCAGCTCTCACACATCCGTTCCTTCAAATAATAGCGGTGTTGATATTTACAATAAGCTTGTAAGCAAGTACAGCAACATCCAGCTCGTTATCTCAGGACATAACTCCAGCTCTAACGTTGTAAAGAGACAGGACGTAAGAGAGGACGGCAGCGTAGTTACCTCCCTCCTTGTAGACCCACAGACCTTCGACTCACAGAACAACGGTGAGACCGGTATGGTTTGTATGCTCTACTTCTCCGAGGA
>JAZQRW010000043.1:0-6249 GCA_045629765.1 Eubacteriales bacterium | reverse complement strand
GTTGTAACTATAAGAACTGCAACGAGTGTAAATATAAACAGTTCAACGAAATCAAATATCGATTTTGCTTTTTTCAATCTCTTATCCCTTATTGCAAGAGCTTGACGGTACTCTTCCTTCTCACTAAGCGGTTGCGCGCTTTCGCTGTTGAAATTTTCGTCGCTCTTTTCTCCAATTTTACCTTTCTCTTCTTCTGCTGGCTCACAAGGGACAACCGGGGCTTCCTCTGTCTCGGGGATATCCTCTGCGTTTTCTGATGTGTCAGTCGGAGCCGTATCAGTGTCAATTTCATCAGAGACAGTGTCAGCTTCAGCCACGGTAGAGTCTAAATCCTCGCTTGCTATCTCGCTATTTGCGTCTGCTTGAGCATCATCATCATCATCATCTGCCACGTCTGCTTCAGCACACAGATTCTTTTGCATCAGCGATTGCCTTGCTTCATTTTCCATGTCCTTTGCAACCGCGTCAATGATTGTCGTATTATCATCGTCCTTAGGCTCGGTCTGCACAGCTTTTTTAGCCTTTTTTGCTTTGCCTTTTTTCTCGGAGGTCTTTTCTTCGCATTCTTCCTCGGTGATACCGTCCGGTGTCTGAGTCTCGGTAGGAGTATCGTTTGCTAGAGACTCTTTTAGACTATCGCTAAGATTTAATACTCCGCTCTCAAGGTCATCGGTTGCATCTTTTTCTTGTACTTCTTCGTCTTTTTCATAAGATGCCGTATCGCTCTTAAGCGTTAATTCCAATGGCGCGTTATCATCTGATTCAGCTGACGAATCTTCTTTATTCACGTTATCAGTAACCGCGTCCGTTTGTAAGCTGTCGTTTGTATCATCGGAGCTAACGTCAAGCTGTAATACGAAAGTGTCGGTAGTACTGATTTCAGCATCGTAAGACTCGACTATAGGCTCAGTGGTGTTTTCATCTAAGCTAAGCGACAGATCAACGTTAACGTCGGCGGCTAAATCAATCGGCGGAGCATCGGTCAGCTTAAGAGTGCTTTTCTCGGTCGCAGCATCGCTGATAAGCAATTCGCGTTCGTTATACTCGTTTGCAAATTCTTCCTTTAAGAATTCAGTCTCCTTCTTGGATTTTATCGCGCTTGCTTTTTTAGCAGTGCTTGAATTTGCCTTTTTGACATTGCTTTTGGGTTTACTTTTATCGTTAAGGGAAGGGCTTTTGTTTTCCGTTACTTTTTTAGCCATCGCATTATACTCCCTTGCATATATTTTCACATCATAGATTATAGCATATCTAAATAAAAAATACAAGCAAAATTTAAAATAAAATTAAAGGAACGTTTAAGCAGAAAAAACTCGAAAAAACTTTTTTAAAACCTATTGATTTTTTGAAAAGCTTGTGATATAATGATAACAACTGTGCTTATGCCCAAATGGGCAAAACGGTAAAAATATCAGGATGGTCCTCTGCATCGCTCTGCACGAACGTCCGAAGTTTATAGGAGGCCCTAAAATGGAAAAGATCCAGGCTTTTGTTAATGAGCAGCTTAAGACCGACGTACCTCAGTTCGGTATCGGTGACAGTGTAAAGGTTTACATTCGTATCACCGAGGGTGAAAAAGAGAGAATTCAGCTCTTCGAGGGAACAGTAATCGCTAGACATGGTGGCGGAATCTCCGAGACCTTCACAGTAAGACGTGTTGCTTACGGTGTTGGTGTTGAGAAGACATTCCCACTCCACTCTCCTAACGTTACTAAGGTAGTAGTATTCCGTGAGGCAAAGGTTCGCCGTGCTAAGCTTTACTACCTTCGCGACAGAGTTGGTAAGGCAGCTAAGGTTAAGGAAAAGGCTTAATTCCTTTCTACCTAATACCTATAGAGGCTTTTGCATTTAGCAAAACAAAAAAGAACGGATCAACTGTGCTTTACAGTCTCCGTTCTTTTTTGTAATTTAGTTTTTATCGTAGCGTTACGCCATGCTTTCAGTAAGCTTCTTACCGCCGAGAATGTGGAAGTGCAGGTGCTTTACCGACTGACAGCCGTCATCGCCTATATTGCTGACGACTCTGTAGCCGTTTGTAAGTCCCAAGTCTGCGGCAATCTTGGGGATAACGGTAAAAATGTGGGCCACTACATCGGAATTTTCTTCGTTCACGGCGTTAACCGACTCAATGTGAGCGCGTGGCACGATAAGACAGTGTACAGGTGCTTGAGGATTTATGTCTAAGAATGCGTAGCACGTATCGTCCTCGTATACCTTTTTTGAGGGAATATCACCGTTTATAATTGCACAGAAAATACAATTCATTCTATTTTCTCCTTGTTTTTTTATTTTATTGTAGCATAGGAGAAGTAAAATTTCAATAGAAAAAACAGAAAAAGGAGTAGAATATGCCATACGAAAAATGCACACTTCCGGAATATCCTGCCACGAGTGATATGTGGCTCGAGCTTAAAAAGCTTAATAAGCCTATCGTTGTCTACGGTATGGGAAACGGTGCCGATAAGCTGTTTTCGCGTCTTGAAAGGTACGGCGTAACTCCGAGCGATATATTCGCTTCCGACGGCTTTGTAAGAGGGCATTCTTTTCACGGAATGCGCGTAAAATCATTTAGTGAAATCAAGGCAGAGTATTCCGATTTTGCAATCCTTTTGTCCTTTGCGAGTAATCGATGCGAGGTTATTGAAATGCTGAATGACATCGACCAAAGCCACGATTTATATATACCCGATATGCCTGTTGCGGGAGAGGAATATTTCGACTCCGATTTTTATAACAGCCACTACGACGAGATTGTAAGAGCGTATGACGCTCTCGCTGATGAGGATTCTAAAAACGCCTTTTCTTCCATAATTCGCTATAAATTATCGGGCAGAATGAAACATCTACGCGCCGCATATTCAACCAAGGACGAGCTTTACTCAACCTTGCCGTGTGAGAAAATTATGCATTTTACCGACGTTGGCGCATATAACGGTGACACGCTTCGCGAGGCGATGGAGTATTTTCCAAGCCTTAAATCTGCCTATGCCATAGAGCCTGATTTTAAGAATTTTAAAAGACTCAAAAAATACACCGATACAATTGAAAATTTTGATATAAAGATTCTTAACGCTGCCGCTTGGGATAGCAGTATGGACGGTAAATTTATAAGCTCGGGTAACCGTAATTCTTCGGTAAATTCTACCTCCAGCTACGAGCATTCGGATACCGCAGTGCCATTGGTAGCGATTGATGAGCTTAATCTATCTACCGACTTTATTAAGTACGACGTTGAGGGCGCGGAGTATGAGGCGCTTGTCGGCTCGCTTAAGACTATAGAGGAAAATTCTCCCGCGCTTCTCGTGTCTTTATATCACAGAAGCAGAGATATTTTCTACCTTATCAATTTCCTTGCTTCCTCGCTTTCGGGGTACAAAATGTACCTACGCCGACTTATGTGCGTGCCCGCTTGGGAAATTGACCTTATTTTAGTTAAAGATACTTGAAAAGAGTGTCACTATATGTTATACTTTAAATAACCAATTCACCGAAAGGAATAGATGATGAAACGACCTGAGATTTTATCTCCGGCAGGTAATTTTGAAAAAATGAAGTCTGCGATTCTCTATGGTGCAGACGCAGTATATCTTGCAGGCCAAGTATTTGGTATGCGCGCAGCCGCTGATAATTTTTCTATTGATGAATTAAGTGAGGCTGTCAAGTACGCCCACGAGCGTGGAGTGAAGGTGTATCTTACCGTAAATACCATGCCGCGAGAGAATGAATACGAATTGCTAAGAGATTATTTTAAAAAGCTTTCCGATATAGATGTTGATGCGCTCATTATTGCAGATATTGGCGTTCTTATGCTGGCGCGCGAGATTATACCCGAGAAGGAAATTCATATTTCCACTCAGGCGAACTGTGTTAGTGCCGCATCATGCCGTGCTTGGCATTCGCTTGGTGCTAAGCGAGTCGTGCTTGCCAGGGAATTGACACTTGACGAAATCCGCGCCATTAAGGCGAATATACCCGAGGAGCTTGAGCTTGAGTGCTTCGTTCACGGCTCAATGTGCGTTTCCTATAGCGGAAGATGTCTATTATCTAACCATATGGTCGGCAGAGATGCCAATCGCGGTATGTGCGCACAGCCTTGCCGATGGAATTTCAATATCCGCTCGTACGAGATAACCGAGGAAAAGCGCCCTGAGTGCGCAATGCCCGTTGAGGAATATAACGGTGAGACCTTTATTATGGCTTCAAAGGACACCTGTACTATCGAGCATATTCCCGAGCTTGTTGAAGCGGGCATTGATTCCTTTAAGATAGAGGGAAGAATGAAGTCGGCGTATTATACCGCCGTTGTTACTAATACTTACAAGATGGCTATAGATTCCTACTTTAGTGGTAATTACGAATACAATCCGCTTTGGTACCGTGAACTTGAGTCGGTGAGTCACAGAGATTATGCGACGGGCTATTATTTCTCCGACTCGCATCAAGACGCCAATACTGCCGAGACGACGGGGTATTTGCGCGAGAAGGCATATCTTGCCGTAGTCGTTTCATACAATGAGAGTACTGGCGAGGCGCTTTTGACACAGAGAAATAAGGTATGTGTTGGCGAGATGTGCGAGCTTTTGACACCGGGTAAGGTAGGCGTACCCTTTACTATGGGTAAGCTTTACGACGAGAATCACGTTGAAATCGAGGGCACGTCACACCCATATATGAAATTTTATACGACAATGCCGTTTGCTGTAAAGCCCGGCGATATTGTGAGGGCGGGATAATATGTGGATAATTGAGATTTTAAAGGCGATTTTATTGGGAATTGTGGAGGGTATAACCGAGTGGTTGCCGGTCAGCTCGACGGGACATATGATTTTGCTTGACGAGTTCGTTAAGCTTGACGTTTCCGATGAATTCAAGGAGATGTTCTTAGTTGTTATTCAGCTCGGTGCAATTCTTGCAGTACCTCTTATGTTTTGGGATAAGCTATATCCTTTTTCCAAGAAAAAGAATAAGGAAGAGAATAACAAAATCATTAAGCTTTGGCTAAGAGTTATCGTTGGTGTAATCCCCGCAGGTGTTCTTGGAGTTCTGCTTGACGACTTCTTCGACGAGTATTTTTACAACTTCTACGTAGTTGCTATCGCACTTGTCGTATACGGCGTCGGCTTTATCCTCGTTGAGCATTTTAAGCGTGGTAAGGAATATAGAATTAAGGATGTCTACGACATCACCTACCGTGATGCTTTGATTATTGGCTCATATCAGGTGCTATCGCTTATTCCCGGCACCTCGCGTTCAGGCTCGACAATTCTTGGCGGAATGCTTAGCGGTGTATCCCGTACCGCCGCATCGGAGTTCTCCTTCTTTATGGCAATTCCCGTAATGCTCGGCGCATCACTTCTTAAAATATTGAAGTTCATTATAGCTGGCGTCACCGTCTCGGGACTTGAAATTGCGCTGTTGCTAATAGGCATAGCGGTGTCATTCATTGTATCGCTTGTCGCAATCAAATTCCTTATGGACTTTGTAAAGAAGCACGATTTCACCCCATTCGGTATTTACCGAATTGTCCTCGGAGTTATAATTTTGCTTTATTTCTTCATAGCTGAATAAAATTCAAGCACTTATGGCTAAATTTCCATAAGTGCTTTTTGTATAACAAAAGCCGCCTTGTACAAGGCGGCTTTATTGATCTATTTCTAATTCGTCAGAGCTGAAAATTTCGTCGTTAAGAAATTCTGTAAGAGGCATATCAAATCCTCTTGCAATCATAATTAAGGTACTCAATGTTACAGTCTTATTTCGTCCGTTCATTATACATTGCATGCTTCCGTGCTGTATCCCCGATTCCTGCTCCAAACGGTATTGGGACATATTTTTTTCGCTTAGCAATTTAGAAATACGCTTCGCAACCGCATCATTTACAGTCAAACCAACACCCTCCTGCAAGAAGTTTCAACTCCGTAGTTATACCTACATATACATTTTATCAAAAATTTAAAAAAATATACGAAGGTACACCTACTCATGGGGGGGGAGTTTATGATTATAACCTTTTGCGGACACGCTAAATTTATTAAAGCGAAAGAATACGAACAGAAAATACTTGAGTTTTTAGAAGAAAAAATAGGAGATGAATCCGCCGAAATGTATTTAGGTGGATATGGTGAATTTGATAATTTTGCATATGACTGTTGCAAGAAATATAAAGAATCACACCCTAATACGTCACTCGTTTTTGTTACGCCATATTTTTCGATTGACTACCAACGCAATCATTTAGAGATTCAAAAA